>JANOMG010000253.1:0-21198 GCA_031420175.1 Nitrospira sp. | reverse complement strand
GCCTTGCGGGCGATCGTGACGAAGGGATGAAGGAGGGTGTGATATGGCCCCGTTGATCGAGTATCTGCATGCGCTCGCTGTCGCCATCCTGGTAGGTAAGGTCGTCCTCTTGTCTTTTGTGGTGGCGCCGATTCTTGCGAAGAGTCTGGAACGGGAGCAATTCGGCACAGTCGTCCGCCGGCTATTTCCGGTCTACTACGCCTTGGGGATGGGAACCGCCATCCTGGGGTTGGTGTCGTTGAGTGGTCTGGCGATGATCCGCGGCACGAGTCCTTCTCTGCTGGTTGGGGGCGGGATCTGGCTCTTCATTTTGGCAGCCGAAGCCTACTGTCGATCGCCGCTGACGCCTCAGAGCAATGCCATGAGAGATCGACTCAAGGAGCAGGAATCGCGAGGGGTTGTCGATCCCACCCTACAGGTCTCGTGGAATCGATTGCATCAACGGTCGGTCTATCTGAACTCGATGGTGTTACTCGTAGGACTCTGTCTGCTTTGGCTTGCACAAAGACTCTAATTCACAAGGAGGGAATCAGATGAACATGAACAGACACAACATGGCCGCAATCTTCTTTCTCACCGCTCTCTGTGCTTTGTCTGGAGGCACGAGTCAGGTGCTGGCTGCGGAGGAACAGGGCAAGCCTAAGGGTGATATGAGTCGACCACACGGAGATGATGTCAATCTGCCGAACGGGGTGATCGGCGTATCGCTGCATGTGGGGGCTGAACGCATCGGCGATCCGGCTTCGTTGTATGTGGCCCATGTGCATCCGGAAGGTCCTGCCCAGCGAGCAGGCCTCAAGCACGGAGATGAAGTGGTGACGGTTGATGGCACGGCAGTCACCGGGAAGACCTATGAGCAGGTGGTGAAGATAGTGCGCGGAGAAGCCGGTACCGTGGTGAAACTGGGCGTGAAAGGAGACGGGGGGGCGCGCGAGATTGCCATCACGCGTATCGCCAGCGAAAAACTCTATACAGGCGAGATGGGATCCCATGGTGGTCCGGCGCGATAGGGGGTGAGTCATGATCAACAACTTGAAGACCTTCGCAGCTATTGGACTTGCGGTGATGCTTGGCGGGGGGCCTGCCTTTGGTGAACAGGCCGGCGCTGGGGCTGGCTCAGTGCGGACCAGCCTGACGAAAGCGAATATCTATCTGGTGGCCGGCGATTATCGTCGAGCGCTGGAGGCCTGTCAGAAAGAAATCGACAACGCGCCCTCCGTCGAATCCTATATCCATTTGACGTATGTGTTCCACGCGATCGATGCCTACTTAGACCATCTGTCCCGGGAGGAGCGGTGGAACACAGTCGAACAGTTACATCTGAATCTGGCCTACAAAGATCCGCAAGATTTGATCGATCCCCCCGGTGGGCTGGCCCGCATGGCGAAGGAAATGATTCAGACCAGCGTCCATCAACAGGCTGACGTGAGCGCGGCGATGGCCACCCGGCTGAACAAGAGCGAAACCGATCGGTTGTGGCAACAACAGACTCAATGGCGTACGGCGAATCCACAGAGCTGGTGGACCGGTATGCCGGACACATGGCGTTGAAGTGGGCGGAACATTCAACGGTCGGCTTCCGTCTGGCGGAACGCAAGACAATTAGTGATGCGTTGGCAATCCAATGGTTCACTCGTCTGAGACAATGAGAAAATGCCGCGCAGGATGCTCAAAAAGGCCGTTCAGCAAGGCCGCAGCGAGCGAAGGACCGAGGCGTACCCTCTGGGTACGTTGAGGGTCTGAGCGAAGCGAGAACGCCGCTGGCGGACTTTTTCAGCATCCTGGGGAGGGAGGCAATGATGCGCGCGACCCGAGTCGGACTTGATATCAAAATACTGGGTGGTCTTTTTTTGATTTTCGGCACGGTCGATCTGATCGTCATGGCTCTGTTCCCATCTTATGGCTTCAAGCTGTTCGGCGTGGTCGTGTCCGGTCCCTCATCGTATCTCGTCAAGCTCCACTCGCCTGCCGTACACCTCCTCATAGGCTATGGCTTCCTGTGGCTGAGACCCTGGGCCTGGGGGCTGAGCCTGGCCTATACGGGATTCGGCCTTGTGAGCGAGACTATGAATCAACTGTCGTTCGGCTTTCATCCTGTCCGATCGGGATTCATGGCCACGACGATGCTGTTTGTCGCCTATGTGATCTGGAGACGAGCCCTGTTTACGGACGAAGACCCGGCCACGAAGCATCATAATGCCGCTTCTGAGGAGACACACTGATGAGAGGGGTTGTCTGGCTGAGACGGGATCTTCGGGTACAGGATCAGCCGGCACTCGCTGCCGCCTGCGCAGACTGTGACGAGGTGATCCCACTCTTCGTCTTCGACGATCCCCTCCTGCGTTCCAGACAGTTCGGCTCGCCTTGCGTCACGTTCATGGTCTCCTGTCTCGATGAGCTCGCCGGTGCCTTGGCCGCTCAAGAACTTTCTCTACAGTGGCGGCGGGGGAATCAGATCGAGGAGGTGCTCCATTTCGTCGCGGATGTGAAGGCCGAGACGGTGTACTGGAATCGCGATTACGAACCGGCGGCGATCCAGCGAGACCGAACAGTCCAGCAGGCGCTCATGGCCCGGGGAGTGGTGGTTCGCACGTTCAAGGACCATGTGGTCTTCGAGGCCGAAGAGATCAGAGGTTCGACGGGAGGTCCGTTGCAGCGATACAGTGCCTATCGCGCCCGGTGGTGGGCCAAGTGGCATGCCGCGCCCCCACCGCTCCTTCCCTCCCCTGTCAGGCCGCGAAAGCAGCGAACCGGCACCTCGTCACCCAGAATTGCACTGCCGACGGTGGAAGATCTCGGCTATCAGACCGTTCCCTTGTGGATCAAGCCGGGAGAGAAGGAGGCGCAGCGGCGGCTTCGCTGGTTTCTCGACGGTCCTGTGCATCGCTATGTTGAAGGACGGAATCTTCCCGCGATCGACGGGACATCCAAACTGTCTCCACAGTTCCGGTTCGGGACACTTTCGGTGCGAACCGCCGTGCATGCAGCCTTAGGCACGCTCGCCGCAGGAGGTCGGGTATCGCGACGCGACCTGCTCACCTGGATCGATGAATTGATCTGGCGGGAATTTTTCCAGCAAATCTTGTCCGCGTTTCCGCAAGTGGCCTCCGGCCCGTTCCGAATCAAGGATGGATTGCCGAGACCCCGTCCGGCGGGGGCGGAATGGAATCGGCTCTATGCCGCCTGGTGTGAAGGACGGACCGGTTATCCGATGATAGATGCCGGCATGCGGCAGTTGAACCAGACCGGGTGGATGCACAATCGCGTGCGGATGGTCGTGGCGTCGTTTCTCATCAAGGACCTCCGGATCGAGTGGCAAAGTGGAGAGCGCTATTTCATGCAGCAGCTCGTCGATGGCGACCTTGCATCCAATAACGGCAATTGGCAATGGGCCTCCGCGACCGGGACGGACTCCATGCCGGGGCACCGGATATTCAATCCCCTGCTACAGAGCAGGAAGTTCGATCCGGACGGTGCCTACATTCGTCAATATGTGCCGGAGCTTGCGGCCGTGCCGACGGATCGGATTCATGCGCCGCATTTGATGACCCTGGAAGAACAGGCCTTGGCCGGTTGCCATATTGGCACAGACTATCCTTCGCCCATCGTAGATCACCGGCAAGCCCGCGAGGAATATTTAGCTCTCGCCAAACAATTGGTGACGAGATGACGACCGCGCCGCTCCGTCTTGGGATCAGCCGTTGTCTCCTCGGAGACGAAGTTCGGTTCGATGGGGGACATAAGCGGGACAGCTTTCTGATCGAGGTGTTGGGCCCCTACGTGGAATGGGTCCCCGTCTGTCCCGAGGTAGAAGCTGGTCTCGGCACCCCCCGCGAGGCGATGCGTCTGGTGGGCGATCCGCAGGATCCCCGACTCGTGACGATCAAGAGTGGGACAGATCACACGCGCGCACTGAAGACGATGACCACGCACCGTATCGGGGAACTCACGGAGTTGGATTTATCCGGGTACGTCTTTAAGAAGGGTTCGCCGAGCTGCGGCATCGAACGAGTTCGTATCTACAATGAGCATGGGATGCCCAACCGAAACGGAGTCGGGCTGTTCGCGCGGGCCTTTATCGAGCAGTTTCCGCTGATTCCGGTCGAGGAAGAAGGCCGACTCTGCGATCCTACGCTCAGGGAGAATTTTATCGAACGGGTCTTCTGTTACCGCCGCTGGCAGGATCTCGTGCAGAATGGGGTCACGAGGCAGGCCCTGGTGCAGTTCCACACGATCCACAAGTATTTGCTGTTGGCCCATAGCCCGCAACAATACGAGCTACTCGGGCGGCTGGTCGGTCAGGCTCCTGCGCACCGCCCCAAGGAACTCGCCTGCCTCTATGGGGACCTCTTTATGAAAGCGTTGGCCGTGAAGGCGACGGTGCGCAAGCATGTAAACGTGCTCCAGCACATCCTGGGGTACTTCAAGGAGCGGCTCGGCGCTCAGGAGAAAGCCGAGCTGTTGGGCGTGTTCGGCGATTATCATCACGGGCTCACACCCTTGGTGGTCCCCCTGACGCTGATCAAGCACTACGTCCGGATCTTCGACGTCGGGTACATACGAGAGCAGGTCTATCTCAATCCGCATCCGAAGGAACTCATGTTGCGCAATCATGTGTAGAGAGGAAGCATCATGCCGCATGTTGTTATAGAAGACGCCGGGGATCTGCAGGGCCTCTTTCAGGCCTCCACACCGATCATTCAGCGGGCGGGGACCGATATTCTCAAAGTACAGGAATGCTATCTGGGACGAAGCGGCAAAGAGGCACTACTGGAGTCGATCGCGATCGAGCAGGGTGTTGCGTGCAATTTCTTTATCCAGCTCAAACTGCACGAGAAGGCGATCACTGTCCGTCTCTTGCCAGCCACAGATCCTGAGAAAACCCCCGCGGTGAAGAAGGTGATGGCCCTGGTGGCGGGATTCATCCGGAGAGTATACCCGGGGAGTCGTTACGGGAAGACCAATCTGCAAGAGTACCTCGAGGCCACGACTGGTTCACGGTGAGAGAAAACAGACGCGAATATCAACAAGAGGAGTCATGAAATGGCGGCAACGACACGAGGAGTGATTTTAGTTGGTCATGGCGGCATTCCCAAGGGCTGTCCGCAGGAATTAGTGACGAAACTGAAACGGCTGGAGAGCCAGCGGCGGGCCGCGAAGCTGCCGCCTTCGGCGGAAGAAATCGAGTTGGATACCAAAATCCGCCAGATGCCGAGGACCCCTGAGACGGACCCCTATCAATCGGGGCTTGAGGCGGTGGCGGCTCAGTTACGAGCCAACTTAGGGGATGTCTTATTCGCCGTGGCCTACAACGAGTTCTGTGCGCCGACGCTGGAAGCGTCGGTGGAGGAGTTGGTCAAGAAGGGCGCGATTCACATTACCGTCACCACGACGATGTTCACGCCTGGCGGGTCGCACTCGGAGGTGGAAATTCCCGAAATCCTCAACCACTTGCGGCCGCAGTATCCCAGGGTCCAACTCCGTTACGCCTGGCCGTTCGATTTGAAACTTGTCGCAACCATGTTGGCGGAGCAGATCAAGCGCTTTTCTTGAACAGAATCGCGGGATGTATTTGCGCGGCAAAGGAGAGGAATTTTTAAGGTGGGAGGATTCTTTTGGTCCTCGCCGAGTGTACAATGGCGAGCCACGGTGCGGGAAAATCATCGAGTCACAGGATGTTGCCCCTCAAAGTTGAATTAGCAAAAGCCTTCCATGAGACCCAATCATTCAAGTGGGACCCCGTCACAGGGTTCACGCTCGCTTCTGGCTTGAGGAGTCCATTTTACGTCGATTGCCGATCGCTCATGGCCCATCCAGGGTCGCGCCGTCTCGTGGCTAGCCTGGCATATGAGGCATTGCGGCCGGTCGAACTTGATTGCCTTGGTGGGCTAGAAATTGGGGCGATCTCCATTGCGACCAGCATCTCGGATTTTGCCTTTTCGACCCAGCCCATGCGGACGTGGCGGACCTTCGTGGTGCGAAAACAGGCGAAGGATCATGGGCTCGGGAAACTCATTGAAGGATCGTTCCAACCGGGGGATCGCGCCGTGATCGTGGACGATGTGCTGACCAGCGGGGGGTCGCTGCTCAAGGCGGTTGCGGCCGCCAGGGGCGCAGGGCTTGTTGTGACACATGCTTTGGTAATCGTCGATCGGAAGGAACAGAACGGAAGGCGCTCGGTTGAAGCTGAGGGATTGACGCTCCTCAGTCTGCTGACCATCGACGACCTGACCCATGCACAACCGCCTCCCTCTTAGCTGGCGGTTGAAAAAGTCCGCCAGCTTCGATCAGAGGCTCGACGCTCGACGAAATACGATTCGCGGTCTTACTTGGGACCAGGCGCGTTCCAGAGCGAAGAGTCTGTCTTGCCAGACTCAGGGAGGGAGGGTGAAATGCCCGCCAGGGTTGGGCGGGTGAGAAGTCTGGCCTTTTCGAACAGTCTGCTGGTTTTCTGCAGAGACTCTCCTACTTACACTGAAACTCAATGCCCCACCGGCGCTCCCGTACAATTTCCTGCGCACCTTCCACCGGGCTGGCCATGCGGGATCGGCCTTTCGTCTCCCCCTCACGCACAATGGTGTAGGGTCCGCCGCACTTCTCCTTCATAATCGAGAGGGCGTCTTTGCGGAACGACGACAGCATCGATCCCTGCTCTCCCTTGAAGGGGTAGGCGACAACCCCTCCGCCCTCCCGTTCCTGAACCAGTTTTACCCCCTCGGCGCAGCCGACTAGGAACAGGGCGAAGAGTAGGGCGAGGCTTGACCAAATCTTCATGCGGTCCCTATCATGGTTGTGGAAGTGATACCGGTGGGACCATTGATTACCCTGTCTGTTGCAAGGAGGCCAGCCATGATCACGCGCCGTATTATCACCCTGGTTAGTCTGTTTCTACTCTCTAGCGTCACGATCAGTGGCGTGTCAGCTTACCATTCCTATTTGCTCACCGTTCAGCAGTTGCGTGCCGGGCTGACCAAAGGGCCCTTGATGACCCAGAAGGGGTTCATCTTAATTGATGTTCGGTCCACGGAAGAGCATGCCACAGGATTCATTCCCGGAACCGATGTGAATATCGACTTCAGGGAAATCAAGGCGCGCCATCGGGATATCGGGGCTCAGCTGGAGGACCATCTGGTTGTCTATTGTCAGTCCGGCCATCGCAGCAACATTGCCGCGGAAACGTTGGCAGACCTGGGCTACCGTCATGTCTATAACGTCACCGGCAGCATGAACGCCTGGCTGGAGGCAGGCTTTCCGATTGAGTCGGGGCGCCGTTAGTAGGATGCTGAAACAGGCCACCAACAGCGTTCTCTCGTCGATCAGACCCTCAACGTACCCCAGAGGGTACGCCTTTCGGCCCTTCTCTTGCTGCGCCTTGCTGGACGGACTTTTTGAGCATCCTGATGGGTACACTCCTCATGTCCCAAACGTGCAAATCGACAAAGATCCTCAGTGCCTGAATGGTTTGTCCGCAGCCTGGCTGTTCAATAGACCGGCGGTTTCAATGACCAAGTGCAAAAGCGCAGCATGAGGCTGCCTGAAATCGAACGCGTCCGGGGTGAACAACTCCGCGGGACACCTGAAGCCCAGCGACTTGCGTGGTCTGGTGTTCAGTATCCAGGCACTCGCGTCTAGCTCTTCCTGCGTGAAGCCACTCAAGTCGCTGCCCTTGGGCAGGTACTGCCGCAACAAGCCGTTGGTGTGCTCGTTGATGCCGCGCTGCCAGGGACTGTGCGGATCGGCGAAGTAGACCGTCACGCCGGTGGCGTCCGTCAACCGTTGATGCGCCGCCATGTCCCGGCCCTGATCGTACGTCAGCGACAGACGCCGTTGCGCCTCGATCCGATTGAGCACAGGACTAAATCCGCTCAGCGCCGCGTCGGCACTGGCATGGTCCATCCTGGACAGCACCGTGAACAAGGTGGTGCGCTCCACCAGCGTCCCGACGGCCCGAGCGGTTCTGCGCCCCCTTGATGAGGTCGCCTTCCCAGTGCCCCGGTATCAGCCGTTCTTCCACTTCAGGCGGCCGGTCATGCATGCTGACCCTGTCGGGAATCCGTCCCCGCCGGTCTTCGCCGCGCGCCCGGGGACGCCGTGTGGCATGGCCGACGCGCAACCAGCGGATTACGGCTGTCCGCAATTCGCCACGCGGCATGGCGTAGATGGCGGTGTAGATGGTTTCGTGAGACACCTGCAACGAGGGCGTGTCGGCGTGCACACGCGCCAGGGTACCCGTAATTTGCTCGGGCGAGTAGCCGGCCTTCAGGTAGCGGGTGACCTGATCCCACAATGCGGTTCCGGGTCGCAGGCGGCGCGCAACGCGCGGGGTGACGGTGCAGGCCCCTGGCGCGCATATGGGCCGCGTCGACACGGTAGCCGCCTGCCACCGGAGGTCGTCCAGGGCTGCGACACGTCGTCGGTCGAGTCCAGCCGTTTCGGCGGAGTTCGCGAGACCGCATCGAGGCCGAACGATGCAACCCCATGGCAATCGCCGCTGGTGTGAGGTCCATCTCCAGTTGCGTGTGGATCATCGTCCGTTCTTCAAGACTCAACTGCGTGTAGATGTTTCCCATGCAACATTTTCTCCCAAACATGTTGCACTTGGCGTTTGAGCGCGCCTCCTCTTTACTATCTCACTGTCTCCTACCGATTCTTAGCGGCCGGCTGGTCGCGGCGCGGACTGATTCCGATCACGGCTGGAAGCCCAATGTGGATTGTGGTGCTGCCTTCTAACAGGGGTATCCAGCTGTGGAAGCCTGCCATCGTCGTCGTGGCCTGTCGAAGCGATGGGCTCACGGCGACGTCGGAAGAGGACCCTCCGTCCATGGCCATGACCTGGCGCAGGGAAGGAAAGGCGTCCCGCAGACATTCCCCAAGGGCATGGAGTGACACCACTTCCGTGGTCTTAAGGACGAGGAGATGCCCATTGCCTTGTTCTGCGACGAGGGTCTGATGTGCGCGTTTCCCGGTTTGTCGGACACGGATCTTTCCTGTCCGGTCTAACAACATGAGCGATTGCGCAGCTTCTCGATAGGGAACGTGCTGTTCGTCAAACGCGTCAAAGGTCAAATCCAAGACCCGCGCGCGGCGCGAGCCGGCCTCTGCTGGTTCTGCCACAAACAGTCCCTGCCAAGTGCTGTGCCGCTTGCTCCCCAGCGAACGGCCGTTTCCATAGAGCAGTCCGAGATACGCATAATTCTCGCGGAAAAGCCCCGCATTGAAGACCAGGTCGTGACCGGTTCGTTCTTGCCACTGACGAATATCGAGCGGGTCCGAGAGTCCTTCTTGCTGGTAGTAATGGACGATAAAGCGATAACGATCGGGATCGACGTCGACGGCGATCAACGGCGCAACGTCTGGGCATTGCGGGTGAGGATTCCAGACGGAGATGGATAAACCGTCTCCCAATCGATCCCCCGAGAGGTCTTGCGCCGTTGCAGTCGACAGTCCGCTGAACATGAGAAAGAGGAGACCCAGGAAAAACTGGGTGACCGTGGTACGTGGGAGAGGCAAATAGATGCGAGAGTCCTGTGCCATCATGTCTCAAAATCGAGTATAGAGAGCGCAGCGATAGAGCGTCAATTCCGTCGAGGGAAAGAGGTACCGGCTTCGACACGGGCCTCGCATCGTCAGCGCGGGGTCGGCTAGGATGTCGAGGAGGGAGCGCTGGCCTTGTCTGACGGGGTGCTGGCATCGAGCAGATTACGGACTGCGTAGGCGAGCACCTCAGGGGTGAAGGGCTTTTGTAAAAAGCTAGTCGTGCCTTCCTCTTGTCCGGCCATGATGCCGACATCATCCATATACCCCGACATAAACAGCGTTCGTAAATCCGGCTTGATGGCGGAGAGATGCTGTGCCAATTCTCGTCCACCCATGCCAGGCATGACGACATCGGTCAGGAGCAGTTGTAACGATCCTGCTTGTTGTGTCGCCAGCAGGCAGGCCTCAATTCCGTTCTTGGCTTCCATGACACGGTACCCCAGCTTCCGCAGTTCGTCTCGTACGAGTGTCCGTACGCTCGGCTCATCTTCCACCACAAGAATGGTTTCCGTGCCTCTCTGAGGCTGTCCCGATGACCGGGTCGGCGGGGGGATGAAGAGATCGGACTCGACGCTCGGGAAATAGAGGTCGAAGCGCGTACCATGACCCACTCGGCTGGTGACATCGATGGCACCGCCACATTGGGTGACAATGCCAAACACCGTAGAGAGGCCCAGACCGCTGCCCTTCCCCTCCCCCTTCGTCGTGAAGAAGGGTTCAAAGATATGGGATTGTGTCTTGCGGTCCATGCCACAGCCGGTATCCGTGACGGCCAACCGGACATAGGGACCTGGCGCCAACGGGGTAAGGTGATAGACCGGACTGCGGACCAGTTCGACCTGGGCCGTTTCGATCGTGAGCGTTCCACCATTCAGCATGGCATCCCGCGCGTTGACGACGAGATTGACCAGAACCTGTTCAAGCTGGGCCTGGTCTGCGCACAAACGCCCGTTCGTCGGGTCGAGTGTGGTGACCAGCTTGATGTTCTCGCCGATCAGGCGGCGCAGCAGACTTTCCAAGTTTGTGACAGCGGTATTGAGCAACAGAACTTTCGGGTCCAACGATTGTTTGCAACTGAACGCGAGCAGCTGTCGGATCAACGTCGCGGCCCGTTCGCCGGCCTTCAGTGTTTCATCGACCTTTCCCCGCAGGGGGTGCTGAGGGCCAAGTTCCGCTGAGAGGACTTGGCTGTAGCCCAAAATGACGGTCAGGAGATTATTGAAGTCATGTGCGATCCCTCCGGCCAACCGTCCCACCGCTTCCATCTTCTGGGACTGCCGAAACTGTTTCTCGCTCTGCCGAAGGGCCTCCTCCGCCCGTTTCCGTTCGGCTCGGTTGTCGAGCTCGCGTAGCGCGCGTTGGACCGAGGGCACCAGTCGCCCGAGCCGTTGCTTGAGGACATAGTCCGTCGCGCCTTGATGCATGGCGTCGATAGCCAGTTCCTCTCCGATGGTGGCCGAGACAAAGAGAAACGGCACGTCGGGACAATGCTGGCGGGCCAAGGCGAGCGCCGCCATGCCATCGAAGCCCGGGATCGAATAGTCCGCGAGGATGAGGTCCATCCGGCCTTCCTTGAGGGCAGCCAGAAAGGCCTGACGCGTGTCGACGAGTTGCGACTGGCAGGGGATTCCGCCCTCCATCAAGGTGGCCGTAATCAGTTCGGCGTCAACCGTATTATCCTCAAGTTGGAGCAGTCGGAGAGGGGTTGTCACAAGTCCTTTACGGGGCGACTAGTTGGTCGACTCTACGCTATCCGGGGGCGGTTCGTTGATGATACCCCAAAACACACTAAGCTCTTTCACGGCCGTGATGAACTGGTGAAACTCGACCGGCTTCACCACATAGGCATTGGCACCCAGCGCATAGCTTTGGGCCAAATCGCATTCCTCTCGCGAGGACGTGAGCATGACGACGGGAATCGGTTTGAGATTCACGTCATTCTTAATCATCCGCAACACTTCGAGTCCGTCGACCTTTGGCATCTTCAGATCGAGGAACACGACCACGGGGTTGCCCTGCTGCCTGGAGGCAAAGGCCCCGCGGCAATAGAGATAGTCAAGGACCTCAGCCCCGTCATGGCAGACCACCACTTTATCGGCGAGGTGATGCTCCTCCATGGCTGCGAGTGCCAGCTCGGCATCACGCGGGTTATCTTCAGCGAGCAAAATTGGTTTAACTGTGGTCATTTGAGAGACCTCGCGACTGGAAGAGAAAAGTAGAAAGTCGCTCCTTGATCGAGCGCCCCTTCGGCCCAGGCCCGTCCACCGTGCCGATGGATGATGCGACGGACGTTTGCGAGCCCGATGCCGGTCCCTTCGAACTCATCGCTCCGATGGAGGCGCTGAAAAACCCCGAACAACTTATTCACATACTGCATGTCGAATCCCACCCCATTATCTCGCACAAAGATCTCGACCTCGCTTGGGTTTCGCCTAGTGGCGCCGATCTCGATCTTGGCCTCCGGCCTGGTGGCTGTGAATTTTAACGCATTGGAGATTAAATTCACAAACACTTGACGGAGCATCGCCGGATCACCCAACACAGGAGGCAATGGGCTCATTGTCCAGGAGATTGCCCGGCCTTGCAAGTCTAGATGTAAATCGTGAAGCACCGTCTTGACGAGCTGGTCTAAATTGACTGTGGTGCGGAGCATGTCCTGCCGACCCATACGGGAAAACACGAGCAGATCGTCGATGAGCTGTCCCATTTGTTTCGCGGAGTCTGCAATCGTCTGCAGATAGCGGCGCGCCTTGTCATTGAGCGCCTCTCCGGCTGCCTTCGACAACAAGGCGGCATAACCGTCAATATGACGAAGTGGGGCACGCAAGTCATGCGACACGGAATAGCTAAACGCTTCTAATTCTTTATTGGCAGCCTGAAGGAGTTCGCCTCGACTCTCTAATTCTGTGGCGACGCGGCGTCGCTCGGTGACATCGTGATGAATTAGAAAGTATACGGAGGCCAAGAGGACCAATTGCAGGAGTGCACCGAGTCCGAGCAAGGCGATCGTATTTCTCGTGCTTCCAGCGGATTGCGCCACGCGGGAGTGAAGTGCTCGTTGTTCGGCCGAGTCGAGTTCCGTCATCAGGCGATGGATTCCCTCAAGCTCGTTCTTTGCCGCTCCAGAAAGTGCGAGGTGGCGGACGCCTTCATAGCCATGCTTCTCACGTTGGGCGATGGCTCCCTCCTCTGCTCCCAATTGCCGGGCGATGAGCGCTTCGAGTGTTGCCACCCGGGACTGCTGTTCAGGCCACTCGTTCGTCAGACCCCTGAGATACTGAAGGTATTCCGGCATCTGTTCGACGGTGCTCCGATAGAATTTCAGGTAGGATTCTTCCCCGGTCACGAGATAGCGCCGATGCCCGCGCTCTGTGGCGTCGAGAGCTTCTCCAACCGAGTCGAGCAACTGCACTAACTCATGACTCGTACTGTCGAGCCGGCTGTTCTCGATCAACACGGAGGTATTGCGGTAGGAGATGGCGCTGATCACTACAATACCGGCAAAGACGAGCCCAAAGCCTGCAAGAACGCGTCGTTCGATCGACCAATGGGTCAACCATTCCATGAGTCTGCCGATCTTGGGAGTCGGTGACCGACTACCGTCGGGAGCCGGTTCCGACAGGTTGGGAGCGACTGGATGTTCTTGGGCAACGAAGGCCATGGCTCAAGCGTCTGCGGACGTGAGGATACGAGGAAATACTGTGGCCACTATACTCTGCGCCGGGAGACCCTGCAGCAAATATTGCAGCAGACTTCTCGCCGAACGCTGGGATGAACTGTATCTTGTGGATTTAGCCACCGACTGGAGTGACGGCAGAGGGAAGGGGAAGGGAGACGGTTGGATCAGTCAAACCGGAAAACATCATCGTGGCCGAGACCACCCAGTCAGTGAAGGGTTGCGGATAGATACCGATCACAAGAGTGCCGGCGAGACAGACATACAGCACCGCTTTGATCGGACCCGAGACCGTAATGGGTGACGGGTCATGGGGTTCGCAGATATACATCTTCTTCACGACGATGAGGTAATAGTACATCGAGATCACGATGTTGATGAGCCCCACGGTAATGAGCACGTAGAGCCCTTCCTTCATGGCCGCCACAAAGATGTAGAGCTTACCGATGAAGCCGGCCAGCGGAGGCACACCAGCCAGAGACAAGAGGAAAATCAACATCGAAAAAGCAAGAAAGGGCGATCGGCGGCCCAAGCCGCTGTAGTCGTCGATCTCCTCGCTGCCGATCGCTTCGCTGACGGCAATGATAATGGCGAACGCGCCGAGATTGGCAAAGAGATAGGTCAACAGATAGAAGAGAATCGCGTCGTTTCCCATCTTGGTGCCGGCAGCGAGACCGATCAGCACATTGCCGATCTGGGCGATACCGGAATAGGCCAGGAGCCGTTTCATGTTCTTCTGGGCGATGGCCACGATGTTACCGTAGGTCATGGACATGATGGATGCGGCAACAAGCAGCAAGACCCAAATCGGCTTAACGGTCGCCAAGGCGACGAAGAACATCCTGAGGAGGATTGCAAAGGCCGCCCCCTTGGGGGCAATTGAGAGATATGCCGTCACCGGCGTCGGTGACCCATGGTAGGTATCTGGAATCCACGAGTGGAAGGGCACCGCGCCGATTTTGAACCCTAATGCGCCGAAAATCAGCAGAAAGCCGATGACCAGCCCCGGTGTAGCCTGTGCCGACTTCATATCGGAAAACACCAGTGTGCCGGTTTCTCCATAGACCAAGCTGATGCCATAGGCGAGGAGGCCCGCGGCGAAGATGCCCAGGATGAAAAACTTGATGCCCGCTTCGTTCGAGGCCATGTCCTCGCGGAGATAGGCGACGAGGACGTAGAAGCCGAAGGTGGAAAATTCCAACGTGACGAACACCGACAGCAAGTCGTTGGCAGAGGCCATAAACATCATCCCGAGAGCCGACATTACGATCAGGAAATAATACTCCCCGCGAAAGAATCGAAATCGATGGACGTAATCGATGGAGGCCAGAATGACAAGGATCGTCGACCCGACGATGAAGATCTTGAAGAACAGAGACATCTGGTCGAGCACGAACATGTTGGCGAAGAGGGTGCCCGTCATGCCAGTGACATTGAACCAGGCTAGACAGCCAAGAGTCGCGGCGAGCCCAGCGATACTGAGATAGGCTAATTGCTCGTTAGGCAGTCGAGGGAAGGAAAAATCAACAATCAAGATGAGACACAGCCAGGCCGTAAGAAGGATCTCCGGCAACAACAACAGGAGATCGGAGGGAGACATCGTGAGCGAAAAGTTCATTCGAGCCCTCGTGAGGGGTGCGGGGTGCGGGATGAGGGGTTGTTCGCCAGGAGCGGAGCATCAGTAGTCCCAGGCAGACTGGTCGCTTCACGTTTCACGTCTACCGCTTCACGTTCTTGCGAGGCAAGCGGCACGACGCGAGTAATCCTCGCGATCAAAGGGTCGACTCCCGATCGCACCACGTTATACAGATGCATGGGGAAGAAAAAAAATCCGATGCTCACGGTGATCATGATCAAGAGCGGAAGACGATCCACCACAGCCACTGCATCGTGTGCGTGACTGTACTTCTGGTCCATGGGTCCATAGAAGAGCCCGCGCATCATCTTGAACAAATACGCTAAGGTCAACACGATACCGACCACTGCGACGATGACCTGAAATGGATACTTGTTCCAACTGCCCACGATGATCATGACCTCAGCAATGAAATTAATGGTACCGGGGACACCGACCGAGGCCATGCAACCAATGACGAAACAACCGGAGATGAACGGCATGCGATTCGAGAGCCCGCCGAGCGAAGGAATGTCGCGAGTGTGCGTCTGATCGTAGACCCATCCGGCCATCGCGAAGAGCATGCCCGTGGCCATGGCATGGGCGAACATATACATCACTGCACCCGTCAAACTGATGTAATCCAAGGCCGCCATGCCTAAGAACACATAACCCATGTGACTCGAGCTTGAATATCCGATGACGTACTTAGTGTCTTTGGCATAGTACGCCACGAACCCGCCATATACGATACTGAACATGCACAGCACGGCCGCAATCGGCATGAGCTCCCTGGTGGTCTCTGGCAGAATTTCAAAGGCAACCCGGATGATGGAAAAATGGCCAAGCTTCATCAGCACACCCGCGTGCAACATGCTTGTGGCAGCCGGTGCCGCGGCGTGGCCCACTGGGGACCAGGAGTGAAGCGGCCAAAGCGGAGCGATGGAGGCGAAGCCAAAGAAGATGAGCAGCCAGATAATCTTGTCCAGCGTCGTGCCCAAGACCGGAATATTCATCAGGTTGGCCTGTTCACGCAGGACGAGAATGTCGAAGGTATTAAGCCCCGAATACTTGTAGATCAGCAGAATTCCCATGAGCGCCGCGACGGCAAAGGCTGAGAGGAAGAGCACCAGCTTCATCGCAGCATATTCTTTGCTGTTGGATCCGAAGTTGAAGATGAACCCGACCGAATCCCGCTGTTTGAGGCCCTCCGGATCCGTCATCTCGTTGTACTTTTTCGTGTGGCTTCCCCACATGCCCAAGAGGAGATACATGGGGATCACGGACATCTCGTAGAAGAAGTAGAGAAAGAACAGATCCAACGACATGAAGACGCCGATCGTGGCCGCGGCGAGGATAAGCAACCAGATATAGAATTCTTTCGTCCGATCTTTGATGTGCCAGGACACGAAAATTCCTGCGAACAATAAAATGCCCGAGGCCAACACCAGCGGGGTGCCGATTCCATCCACTCCGAGGTGGAGCGAGATGCCCAGCTGGCGAGACCATTCAAATCGCTGGACGAATTGGAACCCCCCCTTCACGTGATCGTAGGCGTAGAACAGGTAGAGCGAGGCGAGCAGGCACACAAAGGCCGATCCCGCCGCGATCCCTCGCACCAGCATCGCTTGCCGGTTGGAGACCAAGATCAGCGCGATGGCTCCCGCAAAGGGCGCAAAGAGGATATAGAGCAGTGCGTAGTCACCCATACGAATTAATCCACCTTTACCGGCTGTTTGGACTCGATCGACGCCACAGTCCCCCGTTCCAGTCGATCGACCAACGCCTGTACCGATCCGTTCATCATTCTCAAGAAGGGAGCAGGATAGAGGCCAATCCACAGGATCATCACCGACAAGGCCGACGCGATGATCACTTCGCGAGGATGCAGATCACTCATGGAGTCCTTGACGGCCTTGCCGATCGGTCCTAGCATCGACCGCTCGTAGTACCAGAGAAAATACGCCGCGCCGAAAATAACGCCAGTGACCGCGATTCCACCGTACAGCCAATCGGCCTTGAAGGTTCCTAGCAGGATGAGGAATTCGCCGACGAAGCCATTGGTGCCGGGCAAGCCGATCGAGGCTAGTCCGATGAGCAAGAAAAAGCTTGCGAGCAAGGGGGTCTGTTTGGCCATGCCGCCAAATGAACTCAGTTCGGTGGTCTGCTGCCGTGAATAGAGAAAGCCTGCAATGAAAAATAAACCTGCCGTACTGAACCCCAGGTTGATCATGGTGAGCAGGCTACCTTGGAGCCCCTGATAGTTCAGGGCGAACAGGCCGATCACCACGAACCCGAGATGGCTGATGCTGCTGAATGCGAGGAGCCGGCGAAAATCAGACTGGATCAACGCCATGATGGCCCCATACAGAATGGCGGCTAATCCAAGCACCATGGTCACCATGACGACGGTCTGACTCTTCGACGCATCCGGCAGCAAGGGAATGCTAAACCGGATAAACCCGAATGTCCCGAGCTTCAATCCGGCCAGCACCACCGCCATGCCGATCGGTCCCTCGAGAAGCGCGTTCGGGAGCCAGGTGTGGAACGGGAACAGCGGGGCCTTAAAGGCGAAGCCGAGAAAGAGGAGCCAGAAGATGAGAACCTGTTGGCTGAACGGGATCGGCACGGAGAGCAATGCCAACAAATCAAACGAGTAAGTCGGCTCGATATGGCGCAACGTGGCCCACTGGTGATAATTGAGGTCTAACAGAGCGATGCCGACCAACATGAAGACGCTACCCAGCAGCGTATACAGCACGTATTTCAATGCCGCGTAGTGCCGCTCCGCTCCACCACCCCAGAGTTTAATCAAGAAGTAACTGGGAATCAGCATCAGTTCCCAGAAGACAAAGAAGAGGATCAAGTCGATAGAGAGAAAAACCCCCATTGTGGTCGTTTCGAGCGCAAGGAGCGCCATCATGTAGAGCTTCACTTGATGACGGACGGTATCCCAGGAATAGATGACGATCAGGACTGTGAGGAATGCCGTGAGCCCAACGAAGAGCACACTGATCCCATCGACTGCGAGGTGGTAACTGATCCCGAGGGCGGGAATCCATGCCACGTGTTCGGAAAACTGCATGGCAGCCGATTCGGGAATGAATCGTAAGAGTACGAATACGGAGAGGGCCAACTCCACGAGCGCAATCGTCAAGGCGGAGGTCCGGACCATGTCCTCGTCGTCGAACAGCCACAGGACGACGGCCCCGATCACGGGGAGAAAAAGAATACAGGTGAGGATCGGAAACGTTGACGCCAGTTCTTCTAACATCTCAGTGCTTTACATTTGCATGATGAGCTGAACAATAACCGCCAAGAGAAATAACCCTGCCACAATGATAGCGGCATAATGATGGACCATTCCGCTTTGCAGCTGGCGCCACTGCCTCGCGACGAGATGGTTGCCGTACCCGATCACGTTGAGGCCGCTATAGATCACGTATTTTTCCATCCAGGTCGAACCGGTCGCGCCCATTTCGACTACCTGCGCGACGCCTCGCACGAGGCCATCGATCACGGTGCGGTCGAACCAATCGAGCAAGAGTCCCAACTTCTTGAGTGGCTCCACCAATAACAGGTCATACAATTCATCGACGTAGTACTTGTTCAGCAAGGTCCTGTAGGCCGCCTGGAATTTTGCCGCCAGTCGCTCTGGCGCTGAGAGGTTCACGCTATAAAAATAGTGCGCGACGCCCCAGCCTAACAGCGCAATCCCTGTGGCAATCATCATGAGTGTGAGCACGAGTCCGGTGCTGACCTCATGCTCCCCTCCTGTGCCAGCGACCGGCGCCAGGAATTGATGGAGCCAGCCATGCTCTGGAGGAAAGCCCAGGAACCCACCCAGAATAGACAGAACACCCAACGCCATGAGCGGACCGACCATCACCATCGGGGACTCATGCACATGTTCCTCCGTATGATGATCCATGCGAGATGTGCCGTAAAAGGTCAGATAGGTCAGGCGGAACATGTAGAAGGAGGTCAACAGTGCGCCGATAGCCGCCATGCCATAGAGCAGATAGTGTTCGTGTGTAAAGGCATGGGCCAGGATTTCGTCTTTGCTCCAGAAGCCTGCCAATGGCGGAATGCCCGCGATGGCGACCGTACCGATGAGAAACAGTCGGTAAGTCCAGGGGATTTTGGTGCTGAGGCCGCCCATCTTTCGAATGTCCTGCTCGCCCGAGAGCGCGTGGATTACCGATCCAGCAGAGAGGAACAAAAGAGCCTTGAAAAAGGCATGGGTCATCAGATGGAACACGGCAGCCGTATAGGCCCCGATTCCACATCCGAGGAACATATAACCGAGCTGGCTCACCGTCGAGTAGGCCAAGACGCGCTTGATGTCTGTTTGGACGAGGCCGATGGTGGCGGCAAACAAGGCAGTGAGTCCGCCGATTGCGCCGACAATCGTCATCGCCGTCGGCGACAAATCGAAGATGGCATGGTTTCGCACGATCATATAGACCCCGGCCGTCACCATCGTGGCCGCATGAATGAGTGCGCTGACCGGTGTCGGACCCTCCATCGCATCAGGGAGCCAGGTATAGAGGGGAAGTTGGGCTGATTTGCCGATTGCGCCGACGAGCAGGCAGAGCGCAATCGCCGTGGCCATGTCCGGAGACAGTTGCCCGACCTGGGCAAAGACCTTCGTGTAGTCCAGCGTTTTGAAGTTAATGAAGATCAAGAAGATGGCCAACAGGAATCCTGCATCGCCGATGCGGTTCACCACAAAGGCTTTCGAGGCGGCTTTGGCGGCGGAGACCTTGTCATAGTAGTAGCCGATCAAGAGATAGGAGCAGAGCCCGACCCCTTCCCAGCCAATAAAGAGGACGACATAGTTGTTCCCCATGACGAGGAGCAACATAGAGACCATGAAGAGGTTCATGTAGGTGAAGAATCGCGTAAATCCCGCTTCCCCATGCATGTAGCCGACGGAATAGACGTGAATCAGCAGGCCAACTCCCGTCACCACCAGCAACATGATGCACGTGAGCGGATCGACGAGATAGGCCAGATTGATGGTGAGGTCGCCGCCGAAGATCCATTGGTAGGCAATGACTTCATGCGCAGTGCCAGTTCGCAAGATGTCGACAAACACACCGAGCGTGCAGAGAAATGACAACCCCACCGAGCCCCAGGCCAGCCGGTGGGCGATCTCATGGGAATACTTCCTGCCCACGAGTCCGTTCACGATGACGGCCAACAAGGGAAACACTGGAATGAGTTTTATCAGTAGATCGGTCACATTACCACTTTAAGAGGTTCATCTCGTCCACGTTCGTGGAGATCTTTCCGCGGAACACGACGATGATGATGGCTAGCCCGATCGCCGCTTCCCCGGCTGCAATGGCAATAACAAAGAGCGCCACCAATTGGCCCGCCATGGATTCCAAGTAATAGGAAAAGGCAACGAGGTTAATATTCGCCGCGTTCAACATGATCTCGACAGACATCAGCACGATGATGAAGTTCCGCCTGATCAAGACGCCTAACAGGCCGGTAATAAACAGTACGGCGCTAACGGCGATATATGCGTTTAGAGGAACCATAGGCCTCGTGGATTACGAAGGGTGAATCATGAAACGAGAGGGGCGGTCATGCTATCCGGGCCGAACCTCTTACCTTCCACGCTTTTCAATGATCGGCTTCGGCGTTTTTGCCAGCACGATCGCTCCGATGACAGCGCCTAATAGAAACACCCCGACGATTTCGAACTGCAACAGATAATCACTAAACATCTTGATCCCGACCGCATAGGTATCGCCGTCCTGGAGTACCGCCACGGTGGGTGCATCGCCCTTTGCGCCTCCGAAGGGTGAGCGGAGCAGAAGGCTCAACACGTATACCGATCCGATGGCTGCAGGACCAAGAACGTACCGGTACGAGGAATGGAAGTACCGATCGTCGGTTTTTAAATTCAACAGCATCAGCACGAAGAGATACAGAACGAGGATCGCGCCGGCGTAGACAATGACCTGCACGGCCCAGAGAAACTCGGCGTTGAGAAGGATGAACAGTCCGGAGACATGGAGCAACAGGGCCAGGAGAGCCAAGCCGCAATGCACCGGATGCTTGAGCGCGACCGTCATGACGCCCGCGACAATACTGACCAGTGCGAAATAGGCAAAAAAGACCAACACCATACGATCGACTCAGCCCAGATGCTTAGGGGGTGGTTGAGTCGGCTTCAGCACCGATTGCGGGAAGTAATACCGATACTCCCGGCTTTCCTCAACATTCTGTTCCTGATTATGCGCGTATAAGTATTTTTTTGCATCGTCAAGATGGCGCTCGCCGATGTCGTACAGCCGCTTCTTGTCGAACAGCAAGGTGCGCTTATCGTGGGTCGAGAACTCATACATCTTGG
>JANOMG010000252.1:0-6758 GCA_031420175.1 Nitrospira sp. | reverse complement strand
AGTCATTCCAGAAATCCGCTCAATCCATCGCCGAGATGATGCGCACGCTCTGCTTCCGTACTCGTCTCGTCTTCGACTACTTGCGGATGACCAAAAACTCCGCCACCGTGGCACTCAGAATTTGAGAACAAATTTACCGTGGGCCTTCCTTTCCCTTGACTTCATCCTGCCAGGTCATTTAGACTCCCCGATGCTATTTTGCTAGAATTTTCGAGGCGATCGGAGATCTGGGGTTAAGGCTTCGATTGCCTTTTTCTTTGTGACGTTATGCTGGACGCGCTCAGCGAAAAATTCGAAAAGATCTTTAAGAAACTACGCGGTTCTGGGGTCCTCACCGAACAGAACATCGCGGAAGCCTTGAAGGAAGTTCGCCTCGCGCTGCTCGAAGCCGATGTCAACTTCAAGATCGTCAAGGACTTCATTGAGCGGGTTCGTGAAAAAGCCGTTGGGCAGGAAGTTCTCCAGAGTTTGACCCCCGGTCATCAAGTGGTCAAGGTCGTGTGGGACGAGCTGCGAGAGATGATGGGCGGGGAACGAGCCGGTTTGGCTCTGGCCTCGAATCCTCCCACCGTCGTGATGATGGTCGGGCTTCAAGGCGCCGGAAAAACGACGACGTGCGGCAAGCTCGGGCGGTACGTCAAGGCTCAGGGGAAACGGGTTCTTCTGGTCGCGGCAGATCCTCGTCGTCCGGCAGCCGGCGATCAGTTGGCGAGTCTGGGGCGTGACCTCGAGATCGACGTGCATCGGGCGGATCCGGCTCAGGCGACCCATACGGATGTCGTTCGCATTTGCCAGGCTGGCGTGGAGCGGGGTCGGGTGCAGGGATACGATCTCGTCCTGCTGGATACCGGCGGGCGTCTCCACATCGACGATGAGTTGATGGGGGAGTTGGTGGCGGTGAGAGCTGCCGTGCAACCGCACGAGGTGCTCTTAGTCGCTGATGCGATGACGGGCCAAGATGCCGTCACGATGGCGAGTCAGTTCGATCAACGAATCGGGCTGACGGGCGTCATTCTGACGAAGGTTGAAGGCGATGCCCGTGGCGGGGCGGTGTTGTCGATCCGGGCGGTGACCGGCAAGCCGATCAAGTTTTTGGGTGTGGGCGAGAAGCTGGACGCATTGGAGTTGTTTCATCCCGATCGGATGGCCTCGCGCATCCTCGGCATGGGCGATGTCCTCTCGCTGATCGAAAAGGCGCAAGAGACCTTTACGCTCGAGCAGGCGGAGGATGCGCAGAAGCTGCTGAGCAGCCAGACGTTCACGCTGGAGAGTTTCCGTGCTCAGCTGGGGCAGGTCAGTCGCATGGGCTCGCTTGACCAGATTTTAGGAATGCTGCCGGGCGGTCAGAAGCTCAAGGGGGCGATGGAAGGGCAGATGCCCGAACGAGAGATGAAGCGAGTCACAGCCATGATCGACTCGATGACGATTCGTGAACGCCGCGATCATACACTTATCAATGGAAACAGAAAAAAGCGGATTGCGCGTGGAAGTGGGACGAAGGTGGAAGAGGTGAATCGGTTGATTAAGCAGTTTCTCTCGGCGAGGAAAATCGCCAAGGTTATGGCAGGGTCGGGAGGGCGCCGGCAGTTAGCGCAACTTCTGCGCTCGATGTAAGGGGCGATCACAATCATCACGGTGTGTTGTACAGAGGGAGGATTCTAGTGGCTGTTCATTTGAGATTGACGAGGACAGGACGACATAAGCGACCGCTCTACCGCGTCGTGGCAGCGGATTCCCGGAAGCCGCGCGACGGGCGGTTCCTGGAAATTCTTGGGATTTTCGATCCCTTGAAAGAGGCGGGTCTGCCGGAGCTGAAGCAGGATCGGGTGTTGAGCTGGTTGCGCCAGGGAGCCCAGCCGACCGTCACGGTCAAGACCCTCCTCCGCCGTTGTGGCGTCTGGAAGACGTTTGAGGCAGAAAAAGCGGCAGAGAAAGCAGCGAAGAAGAAGGTCGCTTAGTCTGTGATCACGGCTCAGGCAGATCTGATAACGATCGGCAGGATCGAGCGCCACTTCGGTGTGCGCGGCGAGTTCAAGGTACGATCGTTGAGCGATGTGCCTGGCCGGCTGGAGCGCCTCAAGCAGGTGCAGGTTTTGGAACCGACGGGGCAGGTCGTCGAGAAGACGGTGGCTCATATTCGGCGCGTTGGCTCGACCTACATCATGGGTCTTGTCGGTGTGACGACGCCGGAAGAAGCCGTCGCGTTGCGCGGAGGGTTGATCCAAGTGCCGCGTTGTTCAGCGGCGACGTTGGCTGCGGACGTGTATTTTGAGTGCGACCTCATCGGGATGACGGTTGAGAACGAGCGGGGCGACGAGATTGGAGTGGTGGAGACAATTTGGGAGATACCGGAGAATCACGTCTTCGTCGTTCGCAAGGGGACGGAGGAAGTCCTCATTCCGGCTGCGAAGAGCTTTGTGACTTCGGTGGATCTCGTGCATCGCAGGATGATGGTCCGCGGGATTGACGACTTGGTTGAGGATCGCCATGCGCTGTGACATTCTGACCCTGTTTCCCGACATGGTGGCGCCGGTGCTTGGCCAGAGCATTCTTAAACGAGCGCAAGAAAAAGGTCTCTTACACGTGCAGGTGCGCAACTTGCGCGACTACACACTCGATCGCCACAAGGTGGCGGATGATGTGCCCTATGGCGGAGGGGCCGGGATGGTGATGAAGGCGGAGCCTATCTTGCGCGCGGTGGAGCAGATTCAGGCTGACTATGCACGGGCAGGTGAACAGGTTCGGTTGCTGTTTCCGTCCCCGCACGGTCGCCCGTTCACGCAGGCCTATGCGAAAAATCTGGCGGCCGACACCCGTCGACTTGTCATTCTCTGTGGCCACTACGAAGGGGTCGATGAGCGGGTGCGTCTCGCCTTGCACCCGGAAGAGATTTCAGTCGGAGATTATGTGTTGACCGGAGGCGAGTTGCCGGCGCTGGTGCTCATTGATGCCGCTGCCCGGTTGGTCCCCGGTGTGTTGGGTGATCCGGAGTCGATCGAGGAAGAGTCTTTTACGGATGCGTTGCTCGAATATCCGCACTACACGAGACCGGCGGACGTTCGAGGGTTACCCGTGCCAGAGGTGTTGCTTTCAGGACATCACGAGGCCATTCGTCTGTGGCGTCGGAAGGAGTCCCTGCGAAGCACCTATCAGAGACGGCCGGATCTTTTGCAAGATCGGGTCTTGAGTCTCGAAGATCAACAATTGCTAGACGAACTTACTCGTGAAGGCGTGGTTGGCACGCCTGTTCGATGTGGGGAGGAGGGGGTAGTCTCATGAATCGGTTAGAACGAATACAGCAGTCTTTCGTCAAGCCATCGGCGCCCAGTTTTGAAATTGGTGATACTGTCCGCGTGCATGTGAAAGTGGTCGAAGGGGAAAAAGAGCGCATTCAGGTGTTCGAAGGTGCGGTGATCGCCCGTAAAGGGTTGCTGAACACGGAGACCTTCACGGTGCGCAAAGTCTCTTACGGCGTCGGTGTGGAACGGATTTTCCCGATCCATTCGCCGATTGTCACGCGCGTCGAGGTCATGCGCCAGGGCAAGGTGCGTCGAGCCAAGCTGTATTATCTTCGTGGGAAGAAGGGCAAGTTTGCCAAGGTTGAAGATCGGGAGTTCGTCTCGAGTGCGAAGGCAAAGCCAGGGGTCACTCGTAAGGTCGCAGCGCCGGCCGAAGCCGCTGAGGCTTCGAAGGCCTAGCCTCATTCTCTGGTTCCGTCGACGGGTGCCCTTTCAACGGACGTATTACGGGACCACATCGTGGGACCTACCGACGAATTTGAATTGGAAGCCCGGCGGCGCGGCTATCGCCGCATTGCCGGTCTTGATGAAGCCGGACGGGGCCCTCTGGCGGGCCCTGTCGTCGCGGCAGCGGTGATCCTGCCAACTCGTTGTCGCTTGGCCGGTGTCAACGATTCCAAACAAGTCTCCGAGTCTGAGCGTGTGCGACTCTACGAGGTCATTGTCGAGCGGGCTCGTGGCATCGGTGTGGGGTTTGCCACGGAGCAGGAGATCGACCGCCTCAATATTTTAGAGGCGACTCGTTTGGCCATGCGTCGCGCGCTGGCGTCGCTGACTCTTCCGGCGGATTGCCTCTTGATCGATGCCGTCACCTTGTCGAATCTCGTCATTCCTTCACGCTCAATTATCAAGGGCGATACGTTGTCGATTTCGATTGCGGCCGCGTCGATCGTGGCGAAAGTGACGCGCGATCGCATGATGGTGGCGTATCATCAGACCTACCCTCATTATAATTTTCTATCCCACAAGGGATATGGGACAGAAGAGCATTTACAACGGCTCTCGCAACATGGCCCTTGCGCCATTCATCGGCGCACGTTTGCTCCGGTTGCTCGGCTCCTGAGTGGCCATGGCGAATCTCCACGGGCGATTCCGTGACCATCCTTGACCCCCGGAAGCTCTTCGGGCAAGAAGGAGAGTCGGCGGCAGAGCAGTATTTGCGTCACAAGGGATATCGGATCGTGGCGCGCAATGTGCGGTCGTCGGTAGGGGAATTGGACCTCGTGGCTGAAGACGGTCAGGTGCTGGTCTTTGTCGAGGTGAAGGCGCGTCGCACCGATGCGTTCGGCGGAGCCATCCATGCCGTGCATCAGCGGAAGCAGGAAAAGTTGATTCAGTTGGCAGCGCAGTATTTGGCCCGGCATCATCTTAAGGATCGACTATGCCGATTCGATGTTGTCTTGTTACAAGGCACGAACGCCGAGGCTTCGCAGATCGAGCATATTCAGAATGCATTCGAAGTTCCCGGGGACGATCTTCGATGGTAAGAAAACGATGATTCAACTTATCCATGTCTCGAAACAGTACGATCAGCGCTCGGCGCTCTCGGACGTCACCCTCGAGATCGGCAAAGGAGAATTTGTGCTCCTCATGGGACCCAGCGGCGCGGGCAAGTCGACGCTGTTGCGGATTCTCATTGGGGCTGAGCAGCCCGATGAGGGGCAGATCTTCGTCCATCAGAAAAACGTGACGACGCTTAGGCCATCCGACATTCCCTATCTGCGCCGCAAGGTTGGAACGGTGTTTCAGGACTTTCGGCTGTTGCCGAAGAAGTCTGTTTTCGACAATGTCTCACTCCCTTTGCTCGTGCAAGGCGTGTCTTCTGCCGACATTCGTCGGAAAGTGACGGAGGCATTACGGGCGGTCGGTGTCGAGCACAAGCGAGATCAGTTTCCTGCGGGTCTTTCGACGGGGGAGCAGCAGCGGGTCTGCATCGCGCGCGCGATTGTGAACGGTCCGGTCGTCTTATTGGCCGATGAGCCAACCGGCAATTTAGACCCTGTGCTGACGGCTGAGATCATCGAACTGTTTAAGCTCATTAACGCGCGGGGCACGACCGTCGTCGTGGCGACGCACGATCCTCTCGTCATGGCGCAAGTGAATCGGCGGGTACTCACCTTGTCACAGGGTCGGTTGTTGCCGGAGCAGAGGGGATTGGCATGAGGACGCTGTTCTATCTCCTAAGAGAATCCTGGGTCAATATGCGGACCAACCGGATGACGACGATGGTCGCCATCTTGACCACGGCCTTTACGCTGGCCTGTGTCGGTATCTTCTTACTGCTCTATGTCAATTTGCGGGCGGCGGCCGGATGGCTCCAGGACGACATCAAGATCATGGTGTATCTCGATGATCGGCTCACCTCCGATTCGATCGCTGAGGTGGAGCAGCATTTGCGGGGCGATCGTGCCGTCGCATCGCTATTGTTTATCTCGAAAGAGCAGGCGCTGGGAGAGTTCAAGGCGCAATTTCCTTCGGAGTCTCACTTGCTTGAAGGGCTGGGCCAGAATCCCTTACCGGCCTCCTTCGTCGTGGCGCTCAGTCCGTCGTTCCGTTCGCCGGATTCGGTGAAGCGATGGGCAGAACGGGTGAGGCAGATCGCCGGCGTCTCCAAAGTCGATTATAATCAAGATTGGATCGATGCTCTCGCGACGGTGATTCGATCGATTGAGTTGGTTGCGATCGGCATCGGCATGATCCTCTCGGCGGCTGCCGTGACCATTATCGCTAATACCATTCGCCTCACATTATTCGCCCGGCGGGACGAGATTGCCATTTTGCGTCTCATCGGGGCCACGACCAGCTTTATTCGCATTCCCTATCTAGTAGAGGGTGCCGTGCTTGGGGCCTTGGGCAGCGCACTCTCGCTGCTTATGCTCAAGTTCATGTATGAACTGTTCCGGCAGCAAATGCGGACGACGGGTCGATTTGCCGGACTCGACAGCCTCATGGCGTTTTTCCCCCTGTCAGTTTGTCTAGCCTTAATTGCAGTAGGGATGGGGCTCGGGTTTGCCGGCAGCTTCGTATCGATCAGGCGTTTTGGCGAGGGCAAGGCATGAGGTGCTGGATCGGACTCAGGGTCGGAGTCATGATCTGGGGGTTGCTGAGTCTTTTCTGGCCAGCGGTTGCGATGGCCGATCCGATCGTTGACAAGATTGAGAAAGAACGCAAGGCCCTCGAACAGCTCAAAGATCAGATCGAAGAAAAACGCAAACAGGCCGATGCCGCAGGGAGAAAACGTGAGTCGCTGTTGCAGGGGATTCAGACGCTCGACGAACGTGTGCTGCATTACCGGCAGGCGCATCAAGAGATTAGTCGGAAGTTGCGGAAAAAAGACCAAGAGATCGAGGTCCTCAATGAGCAGTTGACCGGTTTGCGGGTCAGTGTGCGAGAACGGCAGGATGCCATCTTGGCGCGATTGCGGGTCCAATATATGGAGGGGCGCTTCGGGTATTGGAA
>JANOMG010000251.1:0-13126 GCA_031420175.1 Nitrospira sp. | reverse complement strand
CCCCTTGGAGGACGTAATTCCCAACCCACACGTGTCGGTGCCGGGACAGGCGATAATATCTTCGACCAATTCGGCACCGGGATCGGCCAAGCCCTGTGAGGCCAAATCAGCATAGAGGTCGGCGATGCGCGACTCCGGTATCCATCGGATGATCATATTTTGATTGATCGTCGTCCGAAAGTTGCCATTGGAGTAGCGATCGGCAAGATCGGCCATGAGCAGCATCTGCTCTGTCGTAAGGTCGCCCATGAAGAGCTTGGTCACGGCGGCAACATAACCTTCTTGCTTCTGTCGCACCACATTGGTACGACGCCACATCTCGAACGGCGTCTCCGCTGGCGTGCCATTGGCATGGCCATTGGTCTGCACTGGTGCCTGCTTCGATCTAGCCGACGTCGGCATGATGAGGGGAACGGGTTCATCCGGATATGACAGTAACGTGATGGGCTCACCGGTCGGACGAGCATGGCCCATCGACACGTAGGCTTCTTCCCAGCGACGTTTGAACTCCTCGAAACCCAGCTTTTCGATCACGAACTTCATCCGGGCCTTGGTCCGATTCTTTCGGTTGCCCAAAGTGTCGAACACTCGAATCACGGCTTCCACGCTCGGGATGAGTTCATCCATCGGGGTAAATTCACGAAGGACCTGCGCGAGCCGAGGCGCCGAACCGAGACCGCCGCCTGCGACCATGCGAAAACCGATCACTCCATCGGCACGTTTCGCCGCGAGCAGACCGATATCGTGAATCGGTGTGAGCGCACAGTCCCGCTTGCAGCCAGAGAAGGCAATTTTGAATTTGCGGGGGAGGCTCTGGTTGAGCGGGTTCCGCAAAAGATGTAGCGCCACGGTTTTCGCATAGGGCGTGACGTCAAACACTTCCCCCTGACAGATCCCGGCCAGGTGACAAGCCGTCACATTGCGGACCGTGTTGGCGCAAGCCTCTCTGCTGGTCAAGTCGACTTCGGCCAGCCCGCGCATGATGGTCGCCACATCCTTGAGTTCAACAAAATGCAACTGGATATCCTGACGCGTCGTGACATGCCCGACCCCGGTGGCATATTGCTCGGTCAGCTCTGCAACGCGGCGAAGTTGATTGGCCGTCATACCCCCGAAGGGAATCTTGATACGGATCATCTGGACACCGGCTTGCCGTTGTCCGTAAATGCCGTACTGGAGACGGAACGGCCTGAACAGATCGCTGGAGACATCGCCGGCAACCATGCGCATCGCCTCGGCTTCGAAAGTCTCGATCTCCTCGGCAATAGCAGGAGAAATAGGCTCTGTCTTGATCGAAACTGCACTCAATGGTGTTCGACTCATAATGACCTCAAATGTGGTACATCAACGACCGCTCTTGCTCGAGCACTCGTTGCTGCCTGGCTAATTCTTCCACGCTGATGGCTTCGAGCACATGGCGTTCCGCCTGATGGACCTGCTCCCACATCTTTCCAAGTAGTAACTCCGGCTTACTCAGCCGTCGCACCTGTGCGCGCCCAGCTCCGCCGCTCGGGGTTGAAAGCGGGCCATCAAGCGCCTCGAGGATCTCGACGACCGAGACCTCGGACGGTTTCTTCGACAGCACATAGCCCCCTTGAGCACCTCGAAGGCTCGATACAAGACCGGCCTTCTTCATCCCCTGGAGGACCTGTTCGAGAAAACGAGCAGGGATGGCTTGCCGACGTGCAATCGATTTGGCCTGAACAGGCACCGTCCCGAGATGCATCGCTAAGTCGACAGCCGCCATGATTCCGTACGTTGCCCTAAGAGAAACTTTCATACACGAGTATTCCGGTAGGAATTAAAATATTCCGGCTCTTTTAATACTACCCGAGAGGCTCTCCTGTCAAGCCGCCCCCCTGATGTTCCTCGGCACGTAGCGCTTGGGAATTCGCCTGCAGGAACCAGAGAAGAGGCAACTCATCCTGCGAAAAAAGACTCGCCTGTCTCCTGTTACGTGAATCAACTAGAGCAGCGCTTTCTATGCTTTCCTCGTTGACATCAAAGAGGCTCTGGGCAATAATCCGCACCACTTTTCGCCCTTCTCCTGGAACGTTCATGTCGCTTACGTCACCCGTCTTCAGCATTTTGCTCCTCAGCGGCGACTCGGGCGTCCAGAGTCAGGTCAACCACATATTCAAAGATGCCTCCGTAACTATGGCAAAAGACGCGTCCGCGTTGACGAAGGACGTAGCACGACGCACGTTTGATTTGGTCATCATAGAATCGAGGCCCGGCTCATCCGATGGAACCGTCGCCATCCCTGCCAATATTAACCTCACGCACGCACTGCTCATCACCGGTTCTCGAACCGTACTGAAACGAGCCTCCAAGTCCATGCAAGTGATCGCGCGGCAGAATGCTGCAGGAGCAAACGGGAAAGACGCCCTGTCACTTGAAGACTATCTCGAATGGAAGATGGGGGACTTTGTGAAGGGGATGCGAAACGGTTCAGGACGCAACCTGCATCCCATGTTGATCACGGCCATTGAACGTCCCCTAATCACCAGAGCGCTTCAGGAAACCAACGGCAACCAGATCCAGGCAGCAGAACTGCTGGGCTTGAACCGGAACACTCTCAGAAAGAAAATCAAGGACTTGCACATTCCCGTGAAGCGAAAACGGACTGCGCAGACGCCAAGCGCCTAACATATCGGATGCGCAGCGAGCCCATCAATGCACAGAGTCGCGTAGTTCAACCCAACAACAGGAGGGGCACGATGACGAAAGAAGAGCTGATCGCAAAGATGGCGGCATCCGCTGGCATCACCAAGGTTGCAGCGGGCACTGCGTTGCAGGCCTTCACCGGCGCGGTGATCACCTCCCTGAAGAAGGGGCAGCGCGTCTCCCTGGTGAATTTTGGGACCTTTACGGTTGCCAAGCGAAAAGCCCGGCTTGGACGCAATCCCAGAACCGGTGAGTCGCTGCGGATTCCAGCAGCCAAAGTCCCGAAGTTCTCAGCAGGGAAGATCCTCAAGTCGGCCGTCAGGTAATTTCGTACCATTATCTGATCTCACAGGCGGCAAACGCGGAAAAGGTGGCGCACTTCTACCAGGGGGTGCGCCCCCTTCTCTTTTGCGTTTCTTGACAGGTTGGGCAAGGCTATATTAGCATGCGCCTTCGGATCGACAGGCGCGTAGCTCAGGGGGAGAGCGCTACCTTGACACGGTAGAGGTCGACGGTTCAAGACCGTCCGCGCCTACCACCCCAGCTGAAGGCATCCGCTTGCCTCTCGTAGGCGGGGTGCCTTTGTTGTTTCTAGTGCTCGCGACGTAGTGCATGACATGAAAATTACGCTTAAAGATGGCAACTGTCTGGATATTCCAGCAGGGCAGACCGTAGAGGCAGCTCTGTCGGCGTTCGGCCTGAAGCTTGGTCGGGATATCCTGGCGGCAAAGGTAAATGGCCGAGCCGTGGATCTCTCAAGCACCTTGACGGAAGATGCTGAGGTGGCCCCGCTTCACTTCGACAGTGCAGAAGGCCGTGAGGTCTACCGACATAGCAGTACTCATATTATGGCACAGGCAGCCAAAGAGGTTTTCCCTACGGCGAAACTGACGATCGGCCCAGCCATCGAGGACGGGTTCTTCTATGATTTTGACTATGAGCGCCCCTTTACCCCGGAAGATCTTGAGAAAATTGAAACGCGCGCGAAAGACATCATCAAGCGCGCCCTTCCTGTCAAGCGGGCAGAATTGTCGAAGCAAGACGCGGTAAAAATTTTTCAGGAACGCGGGGAATCCTACAAGGTCGAGTTGATTCAAGGACTCCCAGATGGGCAGGCCATTTCAGTCTACAGCCAGGGTGAATTCACCGACCTCTGCCGCGGCCCGCATCTCCCGACGACAGGCCATGTCGGGGCATTCAAGCTCCTGAACACGGCCGGAGCCTACTGGCGCGGCGACGAACGCAATCCCATGCTGCAGCGGATCTATGGGACCTCCTTCCCGACCCAGGCGGAACTCGACACGCATCTTGCCCGACTCGAAGAGATCAAACGACGAGACCACCGCAAAGTCGGCAAAGAACTTGACTTGATCTCGATCTCGGATGAAATTGGCCCCGGCCTGGTGCTCTGGCATCCGAAGGGGGCGACCATCCGGCTGTTAATCGAGAACTTCTGGCGCGATCAGCATATTCAAAACGGCTACGAGCTGGTGTACTCCCCTCATGTTGCCAAGCTGGACCTCTGGAAAACCAGCGGCCACGTCGACTACTACCGCGAGAACATGTTCGCGCCCATGAAGGTGGAGAATAGCGAGTACCAGCTCAAGCCGATGAATTGCCCGTTCCACATCATGATCTATAAGTCGCATCTGCGCAGTTACCGAGATCTCCCCATCCGCTATGGCGAACTGGGGACCGTCTACCGGTACGAACGAACAGGTGTCCTCCACGGCTTGCTACGGGTTCGTGGTTTCACGCAAGACGACGCGCACTTGTTCTGCCGGCCGGATCAGATTGAAAGCGAAGTGAGCCAGGTCCTGGACTTCACCTTCTTTATTCTCGGCACCTTCGGGTTCACCGAATTTGAAGTCTACCTCTCGACGAAGCCGGAAAAGTCCGTCGGCTCGGCAGAACGATGGACCCAAGCCACGAGCGCGCTCGAAGCCGCATTGAACGGGCGAGGCATCGCCTACCAGATCGATCCTGGAGAAGGCGTCTTCTACGGACCAAAAATTGATATAAAAATTAAAGATGCGCTGGGGCGCTCCTGGCAATGCTCCACCATTCAAGTTGATTTCAATAATCCCGAGCGGTTCGAATTGGGCTATATCGGAGAAGATGGCAAAGTTCACCAGCCGATCATGATCCATCGGGCCCTGATGGGGTCGATCGAACGGTTCTTTGGCATTCTGATTGAGCACTTCGGCGGCGCGTTCCCCACCTGGCTCGCCCCGGTCCAGGCGACAGTCATGTCCATCACGGACAACCAGCGGCCCTATGTTGCCGAGGTTGTGGCCCAGCTAAAGGCAGCCGGATTTCGCGCTGAGGCAGACATTCGGAATGAAAAGATCGGGCTCAAGATTCGAGAGGCAGAGAAGGCGAAGGTTCCATTTATGTTTGTGGTTGGCGACCGAGAAGTGCAGAGTGGGACTCTGGCCATACGGGGCCGGAGCGGAACCAACCTCGGCAGCATGACCGTCGCAGGAGCGCTCGACCTGCTCCGCGCAGACCTCAAGCCGGCAGGACAGCAACATTCACTGACACAATAAGAGGTGTCTTATCGTCCCCAAATTACGAGTTAACCGAGAAATCAGAGTGCGTGAAGTCAGGGTGATTGGTCCAGAGAGCGAGCAGCTCGGCATTCTCCTGACAGCTGATGCGTTCAAACAGGCACAAGATCAGGGATACGACCTTGTCGAGATCTCGCCTACGTCAGTGCCTCCCGTATGCCGCATTATGGACTACGGAAAGTATAAGTTTGAGCTGAGCAAGAAGGACCATCAAAACCGACGGCACCAAAAATCGACGCAGGTCAAAGAAATCAAGCTGCGCCCGCGAACGGATAAGCATGACTTGGAGATCAAGGTTCGACAGATCAAGGGATTTCTGGCCGATGGCAACAAAACGAAAGTCGTCTTGACATACCGCGGGCGTGAGATGGCGAACCAGGAGATGGGCCGAACGCTCATGAATATGGTGATCGCAGAGGTGGGAGAGAAGGGCACGATCGAGTACGCCCCCCGCATGGAAGGGCGGAGCTTGATCATGATCGTGGCGCCCAAATAAGACGGTCGGCCCGAACGCTATTAACCAAAGGAAGCACCGACATGAAAAAGAGGAAAATGAAAACCCATAGTGGAGCCAAAAAGCGGTTTACCCGCACCGGCTCCGGGAAATTGGTCAGGAGAAAGGCTGGGAAACGTCATATCCTCACCAGCAAGACGCAGGATCGGAAGCGCCGGTTGAGCGGCACGGTTCTCGTCGATAAGACCAAGACTCAGGCACTGGATCGTTTGTTGCCTTACAGCTAAATGAGACTAGACGGATCGCGTTAACCAAAAGGAGTATTAACTCATGCCTCGCGCAAAAGGTGGCCCCAAAACAAGACATCGTCGGAAGAAGCGGCTGAAACTGGCCAAAGGACAGTACGGAGGAAAGAGCCGGCTGTTCCGCACCGCAACAGAATCGGTCGATAAGGGTCAGGCGTACGCCTATACCGGACGGAAGAATCGGAAGCGGGACTTTCGTGTGCTGTGGATTGCGCGTATCAACGCAGCAGTTCGGGCACATGGACTCACCTATGGCCGCTTTATCAATGCCATGAAGAAGGCGAATATCCTCTTGGACCGGAAGGTCCTCTCGGATATGGCGATCAAGGATGCCACGGGGTTTGAGCAGCTGGTCGGCCTCGCCAAGCAGCACCTTGCCACGGCTGCCGCCTAAGCGCAGTCGCCTCGCACGGGTACTCTTCGACTTATTGATTGAGACAGGACGCGGGCCTTGAGGAATGCGCCGACCGGCGTATACCTCAAGGCCGCTCGGCTAGTTGTGTCAGATCGACTTCAAATGCGACGGTCGGAACGCTAATCTGCCAACGTTCGAGCACTTCTGGGTGCAGCTCCCCAATCACACCAACCTGTTTCCCATCAGACACGATACTCCCCACGCGTCCGGCGAGAAATGACGGATGCTGGATCGGTTCCAGACTATACGCTTGGCTCACATAGTAAAACAGCGTGTCCAAGCAGGAGTGGACCTCGGAGAAATGCGCATCGGCATGGGCAATCATCCCGCCGAGCACCATCACAGTGTGAGACCCGAGCGGCTGCGTAGGGTCAGGCCTGGCCACTTCGCCGGCCTCGAACATCCGATGGGGATAAAATGCCCGGTTCGATGCCGCCTCCACGCGAAGCAACGACGGAAGCATCCACTGCCGAAGAGCGGAGAAGTTCTGGGACATCACATTATCTACCTCAACCAGCTGCCCCCACTCAGTCCCTTCCAGTCTCATCGCATCACGTAGGTCCTGTGGAGAGCCGAGAATGTTGGAAATGATTTCCTGAAAGCCCATCCCAACCATGAGGGCCCTCACCCGATCAGAGACCTCTTCAATGCGCGACAATCCCCCGACCGTGAACTGCGAAGGCATCACCGGCAAAAAGTCTGCGTATCCACGGCTGATCGCGACATCTTCGACGACATCCATCGCATGCATCAGATCTTGCCGATACAGCGGAAGCGTCACCGTTACCTCTTCAGGCCCCGTCGTCACCTCATAGCCATACGCCGCTAAGGCCTTGGCCACTTCGTGGACACCTAAGGCCTGCCCGAGGGCCTGCTCGATCGTACGTACGGGAAGTGTCCGCGACCTCCCGAGATCTTGGGGGGTCATGACTGCTTCGCCGAGATCGGTCTTATAGGGATACCGCACTTCGATCGGCTCAATCACTGCGCCACGATCCGCCAGATTCGCTGCGAAAATATTGAGAGTCAGAACAACCATCGAAAGGTCCATGCCGGTCACCTCGACGAATAAGGCGTCGTCTCCCACCCGTATTTCTCCGACTTCGCGGCTATTGATGATCGGCGGAAAGGAGAGGGCTTGACCCTTCGCATCGCGCAAGAAGGGTAGCCGATCCTGTCCCGAGAGAATCCCACCGAACTCCAGCCCCTTGGGATGGACGAGCAGCATCTCTCCCAGCGTCATAACCGTATCCATACCCAGCGGCGTGAAGGTAGCTTCGTCAGGTTTTACTAAATCATAGGTGACAGGAAACTCGATTGCCGCGAGCCGATAGAGCCCGATCGACACGGTCCGACGTTTGCGGCCGAACATCTCAGCGAGCTTTTCTTGCGACTGAATCAGCTGCGCAAGGCCCTCCTTCGTCACCCGATAGCCTGTCGCGGTACAAGCCGCCACGTACGGTCTGACCTTCTCCAGACCTGGCGCCACATTCAGACGCTTTGGCGATGTCGGTGGGGTCGCGAGAAAGTCGTATCTAGCGAGGGAACCCTGCCGCTTCACCCGAATCTGCCGCGCAATCCCTTCGCAGCACCAGAGGTCGGGACGGTTGCTATCTTGCAGCTCAATGCGTAGTTCACCGCTGTCTGGATTCTGCCCCTTCAACTCACCCTTCACGAGCATCAATGACTCTTCGAGTTGTTCCAGGGTGATCAGTTGACGAGCTTCTCCTGGCCCTGCAAGCAATCCCTCAAGGTCCTGTTTGAAAATCGTAATCGTGGGCATGTGAAACCTAAAAGGCCCCCTTGGTAGAGCGGATGAGATCAAGATTGTCGGTGAACAACTCGCGAATATCGTGAATGCCGAGCGCCACCATCGCCATGCGATCGAGCCCAAGCCCCCAGGCAATCACCGGGACGGTCACACCCAGCGGAAGGGTGACTTCCGAGCGGAACAGCCCAGCTCCGCCAAGCTCCATCCAGCCGAGCTTCGGATGGCGCACATGCAGCTCGACCGACGGTTCAGTGAAGGGGAAGTAGGCCGGAAGAAATTTGACGTCCTTGGCCTGTGCCACTTCACGGGCAAAGAGATTCAGCAGACCGAGCAACGTGCGAAAGTTAATGTCTTCGCCAAGCACGATCCCTTCCACCTGGAAAAAATCGGTTGCGTGCGTCGCATCGACTTGGTCGTAGCGAAAACAACGGGCGATGGAAAAGTACTTTCCCGGCACCGCAGGTTGTGCCGCCAACGTATGGGCCGAAACGGCCGTCCCCTGACTCCGCAAGACCAGCCGACGCGCGCGCGCCATATCGAAGGGATAGTTCCAGCCAGTTGAACCGGTTTCACCGCCATCCTGATGCGCTTGCGCGACTCGAGACAAGAACGGTTCTGCAATCGACGAGGCTTGTTTCGGTTCCTTGATAAAGTAGACGTCATGGATGTCCCGTGCAGGATGGAACTGCGGCATAAAGAGGGCATCCATGTTCCAGAATTCTGTCTCCACCAGCGGACCCCGCATTTCCTGGAATCCCATGCTCACAAGTTTCGTCTTGACGGTATCGAGAAACTCGCGATAGGGATGTTTCTTGCCCGGCGCAATCCGTGGCGCGCGAAGACTAATCGTGTATTTACGGAAGCGCTTTGTTCTCCAGCTCCCGTCTTTCAACAACTCGGGGGTCAGCTGGGAGACCTCTTCCAAGATCCCCTGCTTGGAGAGCTGCTGCGCAGCCTCAATACCAGCCGCAGACAACTTGAGCGATCTGACTACCCGATCATCGATCCTGAACGGTTCCTTCGCATTCCCGCGTTTGACGGCGTGGTCTTGAATGACCTGCCGTTGTGCATCTGAAAATGACTGCATCTCCCGAGGCGCCTCATGAACCTGTTGCAGCAATCCCCGCATGGCTTCTGAGATCTGGCTCGGTCGGCCGGTCGATTCGATACAGCCGCCTTGAATGATAAGGAGCGCGCCTTCTTTCTTAAGCCGGCCGATCGCACCGCTCACCTCCGCCGGTTCCAGCCCTTCCCGCGATTGGATGTCTTGAATGGTCAGGCGCTTGCCTGTGGTGGACGCCTCGCGGGCAGCAGACAGCACCCGTTCGATCGGCGAATGCTTTTCAAAGTAGAGTTCGCCGATTTTGGTGAGGGAGACCATCGGCGTTACGATCTCGGTATCGACTGCGAGCAACGACTTGGCGAGCAACCATTCGACCGCCATACTCAGCTGCGAGGGCTCTAACCCGGATGTCTGCGCCAACGGTTCCGTCTGGAGCACCGCAGAGGGATTTGAGGCAAAGGTCGATAGGACTTTGACTTCGAGAGGATGAAGACTATCGATGAGAGAAGAAATGTCCACCCGCGAGGCCTATCGGTGAGCAGAGACGCGCTGAGGCGTCGTGGAAGAAGGTTGGTCGGCTGCGCGCATCGCAGCGATCGTCGCGGCGTAATCTGGACTAGAAAAAATGGCCGACCCGGAGACCAACACGTCGGCTCCCGCAGCCAGCACCTGCGCTGCATTGTCGACCTTCACGCCGCCATCCACTTCGAGCAACGCACGACTCCCGGCTCGATCGATCATGGCGCGAGCCGAAGCAATCTTTTTCAAACAAGCGGTAATAAACTTTTGACCGCCAAAACCAGGATTGACTGACATGATCAGGACCAAATCAACCTCGGAGAGAATTTCCTCAATCGTACTGAGCGAGGTGGCCGGATTCAGCGTCACCCCTGCCTTAACGCCTCGTTCCTTGATCGCTTGAACTGTGCGATGGAGGTGCGGACAAGCTTCTACGTGAACCGTGAGGTAATCCGCTCCCGCCTCGGCGAACTCGTCGATGAAGGCGTCGGCATTGGTGATCATGAGGTGGACGTCGAGCGGCAGCTTGGTCACTTTTCTCAGCGCCGCCACAATCGGCGGACCGATGGTCAAATTCGGAACGAAATGCCCATCCATGACATCGATATGGAGGAAGTCGGCCCCAGCCCGTTCTACGGCTGCCACTTCGTCGGCCAGCCTGACAAAGTCAGACGCTAAGATCGAGGGTGCGATAAAAACGGGGCGTGCCATCAGGAAACCTTCTTCAGTCGTGCAGCGTAAAATCCGTCCATCGAGAACTGGCTCCCTACTGTCGAGAGAGCGCCTTGCTCAGTGACAAACTCCTGTGCCGAAGGCGGGAGCCAAGAAACGACGGACTCACGCTGGAACTCCGCATGGGCACAACAGAATCGCTCGATCACATCCTCATTTTCTTCCGGTTCCGTGGAGCACGTACTATAGACCAGCACCCCGCCGGGCCGCAAGCATGGGGCAACCGCTTCGAGGATCTGACATTGGAGCGCCTGATGTCGAGGGAGCGCCTGCTCATCTTTCCGCCACTTCGCTTCAGGATGTCGCCGTAACACGCCGAGCCCGCTGCAGGGCGCATCCACTAAAATCCGATCAACCGATGGTTCGCCCACTGTGGCCTTCTTCACGGAGGGAGTCCCTGTTGTCTCGATCAGGGGAACCCATTCATGTGGCTCTCGAATATCACCGACGATTGGCACAATAATCTGAACTCCGAGTCGACGACAATTGGTTCGTACCAAATCCAAACGAGCCCCGCTCCGATCGACGGCGTAGATGGTCCCCTTGTTCTGCATCAGATCGGCCAAATGAGTCGATTTCCCTCCCGGCGCCGCACAGGCATCGAGGATAATGTCGCCAGGCTGAGGATCAAGGAGGAGAGGAATCAATTGCGCGGCTTCATCTTCGACATAAAAGGCGCCCTCTTGAAACCCCGGGAGCGATGGCACAAGGCCTCCGTCTTCAATCAGAATGCCGAACGGACTCACGTTGGTTGGCTTGGCTGCAATGCCAGCCTGTGCAAATTTCTCGAGGAGTGCTTCCCTGGTCGTGACCAGCTGGTTCACCCGTAGCGTCATCGGAGGCGCAACGCTGACCCCCTCGCAGGCCGCCTCCGCAGAAACCAGACCCAGACGTTCCACCCACCGACGGCTGAGCCAGGTAGGAACCGAGTACCGCACCGCGAGGGCCTGCACCGGATCATGATCCATGCTGGGCCAGGGCTCAGGCGGATGGCGCAAGAGCGAGCGCAATACCGCATTGACGAGCCCGCTCCAGTCTCGACCCAACATGCCGGCAAAGGCCCTGGTCAGGTTCACCGATTCGTTGACCGCGGCAGACTGCGGAATACGATCGAGAAACAGAAGTTGATACGCTCCGAGCCGGAGCACCATCTGCACGGCAACGGGAAGGCGAAGCAGCGGCTTGTCCAAGACCGGTTCAAGCCGCCAATCGATAGTCGCAAGCCGCCGCAAGACGCCATAGGTGAGCTCTACCGTGAGGGCCCGATCCCTGCTGTCGAACGAGCAACGCGCAAGAGCGCGGTCCAACAGAACATCGACTCCCTCCTCGCTCTTGCCGGACTCCACCAGCAACGAGAGGGCAATCGCACGGGCTGACGGTGCGGTCTGGGCAGTAAAGAGGGATCGAGGACCAGATGCCATAGGTGCCTCAGACAAAAATACTCAGTATTGTTAAACGAACTGATAAGAAGCTAGGAAGGAACTGGTCCCCCTAACTGCAACCCAACGGCAAGAGTGTGGCCTGCCAAGTATTGAGAGACGGCCATGCGGCGGCTATTGGCTGGCTGCAACTCCAACAGGGCAAGGACTCCCTCCCCGGTGGCAACATGAATCGCCTCGTTGGTGACAGCCACCACTACCCCAGGAGGCTTCGTGGTTGGGCCTGGAAGCGCCAGGGCTCGCCAGATCGTCCAGCGGTCACCTCCCGCGACGGCCGTGTAGGCCCCAGGCCAGGGAGAGAGGCCACGGACCCGGTTGGCCAGAGCAATGGCGGGCAAGGTCCAATCGATCACACCATCTTCTTTTGTTAGCAACGGCGCCAAAGTCGTCCGGGAAGAATCTTGTGGCCGCGGCACGAGGGTCCCAGTCTTGACTCGGGCAATCGTCTCGACCAACAACCTGCCTCCGAGTTCAGCCAAACGTGGTGAGAGGGTGCCGGCCGTATCGTCAGCGGCAATAGGGATGGCCTCTTGGAGCAACATCGCGCCGGTATCCATCCCCTCATCCATCAGCATGGTCGTAATGCCTGTTTCCGTCTCGCCGTTGATGATGGCCCACTGAATCGGACCGGCGCCGCGATATTTGGGAAGCAGGGAACCATGAACATTGATACAGCCGCGCGGGGGAAGCGAGAGAATCGCCGGAGGTAAAATGCGCCCAAATGCCGTAACTGCGATGAGGTCCGGTTTCCAGCCAGCCAGAGTCTGAAGAAATTCAGAATCCTTCATCTTGAGTGGTTGCAGCAGAGGAATATTCGCTCGCTGAGCCAGCAGTTTTACTGGCGACGGCGTGAGGACCTGCCCTCGCCCTTTCGGGCGATCCGGTTGAGTGACCACGCCGACAACGGAATCGTCCGACTGCAACAAGGCCTCAAGAGAGGCAACCGCAAAGTCTGGTGTGCCCATGAATACAAGACGCATGCTATCGCTTTAGCATTGCAGGTAAGCGAAAGCAACTTGGATGCGCGGCCACTGGCAGTATATTCCAATTCAGAAATGAGTCTGAACGACGGTCGGCGAATTGGAGTCGCTGCCCGCTGGTCGGATTCGGTCGGGTGCATCCATGCACGGGCAGCCGTGCCGGTTTCGGTCATGCCTGCTTCCTGTTTGTCGCCGCGATGGTCTGGACCCG
>JANOMG010000250.1:0-2682 GCA_031420175.1 Nitrospira sp. | reverse complement strand
CTTGACCTCGGTGCCCGATCTCAAACGAACGCTCATGCGCTACATCCGGCACTACAATACACAGCCCAAACCCGTGAAGTGGCAGTACGTCGATGCGTCACGCCGAATTACTCCCGAATCAATTGTTACAGTCCACTAGTGGGCTGAATCGACGGCGCTCACATCCCCTTGCGGGTATCGAAATACTCGTCGTAGCGAGGCACGAAGTCCTTCTGCACAAGCGGCGCATGGCCGGCCCGGCACTTGGTGAAGTCCTCGGCCAGGGATTTGCCATCCGGCCCATAGGCTGAAAAGACCCAGGCGCCGTTTCGCAGTGGCTCCGGCACATCCTGGCCCCACCCATCCCCCTTACCCATGACGAACACCTTGGCCAGATTGCCCTTCACCAGCTTGCCATCCACACCGGTCACCGGAGTCTCACCCTCCAGTTGCGCCTTCTTATAGAGTTCCATCACCATCACCGTGCCGGAGGGGAACGCCTGGCCTCGCGACGTTTTTGCACCGGCTGGGTTGATATAGAGTTCACGAACCTGCTTGGCATCAGGCCGCTGAACCTCGGAGAGAAACCTGGGCCAGCTCTTATAGTCACCCGGCAAGGCGAGCTCCCCGTCTTTCGGCTTCGACGTCGAGACCTTGGCCATGGCCGTCACTTCGTGCGAGCCATCGGGTTGCGCCAGGTCGTCTTCGATCGTCACGTTGTAGAATTCGAATCCCTCGAACACTTTGTTGAACGCCTGCACACGCAGGAGCGCCACGAGCTGATGTTCATCGGCAAACGCACGAGACGCGGCAGGCCGAGGAGGCCGCCACCGGGCAGAAGAAGCGGGGCCGCAAACCGAAGGCGTCCGCGGTCGCCGCGGACCGCGACGCCAAGGCGAATGTGACGGATCCTGACAGCCGCATCATGAAGACGCAGGCCGGGTACGTCCAAGGCTTCAACGCGCAAGCGGTGGTGACAGAGGACCAGATTATCGTGGCGGCCGAGGTGACGCAGGAGGAGAATGACATCCAGCAATTGCACCCAATGTTGGAACAGGCGCAGGCGAATCTCACGGCCCTCGCGTATCCGCAAGCGGTCGGGACGGCCCTGGCCGATGCCGGCTCTTGCAGCGAGGCCAAGCTGATGGCGGCGGATCCGGTAGGGCCAGAGTGGTTGCTTGCCACGAACAAGGACTGGACACAGCGCACGGCGCTGCGAGAGCAGCCGCCGCCACGCGGCCGCTATCCGAAGGGGCTGACGAAGCGCGGTCGCCGCCTCTACAAGAAGCGAGGCCAGTCCGTGGCGCCGGTGTTCGGACAGATCAAGAGTGCCCGTGGCTGTGACGGGCGTATGCGTCACGGCAAGGCTGCCTATGACAGTGAGTGGAAACTGCTGTGTGCCACGCATCATCTGTTGAAGCTCTGGCGAAAGGGGAAGGCGGGCTGGATCAGTCGGCGCACGGGCCGCGCCCCACAGCGGTGTGGCAGAACCAGCGGAAAGAAGACAGGGGGATGACCTTCTCGAAGATCCCACGCCCTCACGGTCTCAGCAAGAAAAGACCCGGCTTGGCTCACCACGAAACCCGTGCTGGGTACCAAACAGCTCGATCATGGGTTTGGGCAACAGCCACAGCTCAATAATCTAAAACGGAACACAGGCCTCTACTTCTGGTAGAGGTCGCCTGGCAGGCTATGCACGAGAACTCAGAGGTATGACAACTGTCACGGTGGAATGAGGCAGTCCTAATCCGTAAGGACTGAGGGAATTGCGATGACGAGTTCGAAGGAACTTCGGTCACGGATTCTCAAAATTAGGTGCGGATCACTTTGAGACTGACTTGGCGAAAGCCGAGGCCGCGGACGCGATTGACGAGGGTGACGAACCGTTCAAGCGGCTCTACACACGACTCCTACACCTGCCCACAAGGGATAGGGTGATCCTGATGGGTGAGACAGTCGGTGATAGCGGGAGCGCCAGTGAGTGTGCGAGTTACGGGCGTGCTTCGGCCGGCATACGGGACAGGAGTTGACTGGATACGGAGCGGGCGGTGGTCAGCGCGTTGTGTGCTTCTTCGGTAGATGGCACTTCCGCTGCCTCAAGATAGCGAAACTCCCAGGCAAAGACTGTCAAGTCTCGGGCCATGTCTACAAGGGGACTGATGGTGGGGTCGATCGCCGTGCATGCGCGGCCCAGCTCGTCGAGGTCGTGGGTCTTTCGGAACATCCGCTCATGCGCGGTCAAGAATCCTTTCATGGACTTTTCCACCGTCTGCTGACAATGGAAGAGCGCATCCTCGATCAACGGCGGATCAGCAGCTAAGTCGATCTCGGCTCCCCGCAGATCGTTGCTGGCTTTCTGAAACCAGGCGCGCACTTCCGCCAATGTTTCAGGCTGCATAGAGGAGAATTCCTTCCCGTTCGACCGTGGCCGAAAGGGAGCACACCACACGCCGACTGCGGTCGAATTCCTCACGGGTCAGTACCAGGACATCTATCGATGCCCCGACACCGCTGAGCGCCTGGAATGCCACTTGTTCGCGACGGTAACGAGGAAGGACAGAACCAGCCACGATCATCAGTAAATCATAATCGCTGTCAGGACCAGCATCACCGCGAGCGCGAGAACCAAACAGATAGATCGAATCAGGTTGGAAGGCATCCTGAAGGCGGCGAACCATTTCGGCCAGCACTGGATTGAGTTGG
>JANOMG010000249.1:0-14799 GCA_031420175.1 Nitrospira sp. | reverse complement strand
TTGAGTTCTGCGTCGAGCCGTACCGAGCCGACGGTGATACGAATTTTATTGGGGAAATCAGCCATTGCGTTCCAATCGGCGCTACTCGGCGCTTCTAAGATGAAAACCCGCTCAGGACGCGGACTTTAGCTTGTTTATTCGGTGAAATCAAGGCTACAATCCCACGATCATATGCTCACGTCATCCTTCGTGCTTCTCAAAGGTATCGGCCACAACTCCGAGCGTCGTCTCTGGCAGGAAGGTATTCTCGATTGGGCCTCATTCCTCCAATCTCCGACCCTGCCCGGTATCTCCTCGGCCAAAAAAGACTGGTATGACCGCGAACTCACCATGGCGCAAACACATCTGGACGCAGGCGATGCACCCTACTTCGGCACCTGCCTGAAGAGCCGTGAGCATTGGCGCCTCTTCAACACGTTTCGCCCTCGCACGCTCTATCTGGACATCGAAACGACAGGGCTGTCGGCGCGCGAAGGGCATGTGACGGTCGTCGGCCTCTATCGCAATGGCCTGATGACGAGTCTGGTCCGTGGGGAAACGCTCACAGAAGACCGCTTGCACGCAGAGCTGGAACAGACCGACCTCTTCATTACCTTTTTCGGCAGCGGGTTCGATATTCCCTATTTGCAGGCAAAGTTCCCCCGATTAAATTTTAAAAAACCACACTTCGATCTGTGCTTTGCCGCGCGCCGGCTTGGCCTGCAAGGTGGACTGAAACACATCGAGCACGAAATGCAGATTGCGCGCGAGACCGATGTGGTAGGGCTCGACGGATGGGAAGCGGTTCGCCTCTGGCACCAGTGGACAACAGGAAGCGTAGCCGCTCGCGATCTGTTGCTGCGATATAACGCGGCCGATACCATCAACCTGGAACCGCTCGCGGCCATCCTCTACGACCAGATGGTTGCGAAATTCGGCCCATCGTCCGTGGGATTTCCGCCGAACCGTCTCCAAGAACCAGTCGAGGCCGCTCCGTGACAGAACCTCAGCCCTGGATCGGGGTCGGTCGAACCGAGACGGGATATGTTCGCGCGTCGAACCAGGATGCCTTGGCCCTGTTGAATGACTGCGGCGTCTGGATCGTGGCCGATGGAATGAGTGGTCACCCGGCAGGAGATCTCGCCGCCTGCACTGCCGTGGCCGTGGCCACACAACGAGCGCGAGAACAAACCGCCTGGCTCCACGAGCACCCAACATCTGCCGCTGAATTTGTGGCCGACCTCGTGACGAGCGCCAACCGACGGATCCATGAGCTCATGCTGGCGAAACCGTCTTTGAAAGGGATGGGCACGACTTTCATCGTCTTGGCGATCACGCCGGCATCGATGCCCGTCGCCCACCTCGCCCACTTGGGAGATAGCCGCGCCTATCTCTACCGGACGGGACAGCTCACGCAATTGACGCGCGATCACACCCTCGTCGAGAAATTTGTGCAGCGCGGCCTGATCGATGCGACCGCAGCGCTCGTACATCCTGAGCGTCACATCTTGACCAAAGGCCTGGGGATGGGCGTCGACATGCAACCGACGTTAACCTCGACGCCGGTGATCCCGCACGATCTCTTTCTATTGTGCAGCGACGGGCTCACGAAAATGTTAGAGGACGCCGCCATTGCTTCGATCCTCTCCCAAGCCAACGGCGATCCCCAGCAAGCCTGCCACGACCTGATCGAGCAGGCGCTGAGCCGAGGGGGAGAAGATAATGTGACCGTGATCGTCGTGGCCGGCATGACACCCGCGACACGCGTGTAACCATTGACAAGTTTCTATCGGCCCTGTAGCCTCAACCTTCAGCCAGACAATCTTCCCTCCCGTTTCCCTTGTGAACCCGACAGGAGAGTCATCATGCGAGTGTCCGTACTGGTTCGCCTCATCGTCTATTTGGCCATTGGAAGTGTCAGCTGGGTTCCCCCAGCTGTCGGCGCCACGTCGGACAACAGCGCGCTTGAGACGGCAGTCCGTGCCCTCGTGCGCGCCAATGCCGAGAAGGATTTGCCTGGGATGTCCAGGCTGATGGCGCACGACGCCGACATCACCAGCTATACCATCGGGGGCCGGAAATACGTGGGATGGCCTGACCTTGAACGAGATATCAAGGAGGAGTTTGCGAAAGTCGCCGCGCTCGACCTTCCCATCTCCGAACTCAAGGTATGGTCGAAGGGAGATATCGGGTGGTACACGATGGAACTGAATTATGTGCGTATCCTCGGGCATGGAGCGGACCAGCAACGAGCCGTCCTCCCGTTACGAGAAACCGGCGTGCTGGAGCGTCGAAACGGACAGTGGATCCTCCTCTCCTGGCATGAATCCCTCCGCAATGCCACCGGCGCGATGCCCATCGATGATCGGCCAAAATCCGCGGCACCCAGGACGGTGGCATCATCAAACGGCCTAGTTGTGTTCCCTGACTTGAGCGGGGATTGGGATATTCTGGAAGTCGATGACAACAAGTGTTACAAAGCGACTCTGGATCAGGCCGGCAACGGACCCTATACCCAGCATGAGGGCCGCTTCACCACGACACAGTATACGGACCGACTGTGGCAAGGCACCTGGCTTCAGACCGGCAACGATCGTGAAGGGGGCTTTGAAGTGTTGCTCTCAGAGGATGGCCGTCAGGCCAAAGGCGTGTGGTGGTATTCGCGAGTGGGCGCACAAAAGAACATTCCCCCTCGCGAACATGGCGGGACCTATGTCTGGAAACGGTTGACCCCGCCGCCCGCTACCCGATGACCTCTGCGCGCTCTACACATATATTCGAACGTCGCCACACAGACTCGCGTGGCCATTTCTCATTCTTGGGAGGTTTTATGCGTCAGGCACTCTTCACGCTGCTCGCCGGCATCTGTTTCGTGACCCCGGTCCTCGCAGACGGTGGCCACGACCACCATGCCGTGCCAACCCTGTCTCACCAGACCACGACGACCGTGACGTACGGAACCAATACCGTCACGCTCACATTCGGTCCCATCGATCTGCCTGCCGGTCACGACGGAGACCTCGCGGCCTCGATGCCCAAACATCACTTTCAGCTGCCCAAAGATATGTATATGGTGGGGTACAAAACGGCCGTCTTCACCAAAGAGGGGAAGCCCCTCCCCAAGAACTTTCTCCATCACGTCCTGATGCTCAACAACAGCAAGCCCAGCGTCTCATGCGAAAACGAACCGTTATTCTTTGCGGGGGCCGGGCTGGAAATGACCGAGACGCGTTTTTCTGAGGGCTACGGGGTGAAGCTCGCCAAGGACGAACATCTCATGTCGATTGTCGCGTTTTATCATGGGGCGCCGGTCACCAAGGATGTGATGGCCAGCTTTACCATGTATATGGCTCCCGAAGGCATTCCCATCAAGGAAATGGACGTGTACCAGGTGGGCGTCAATATTGTATGTTTCAGCAAATTCTCCCAGCGAGGTCCGGACCAAACGGATGAAGGGATTGAGATCACGACCGGGGTCCAGGTCCACAAGGCGCCGCTCAAATTCAGGATGGATGGCTGTGTGAAATTCGCCTACCCGCATGGGCATGACGAACTCCTCATGATAGGGCTGGACAACGTGACGAAAAAACAGACCTTACTGCGGACGGTTCCCGACGTCGCCCCGGACGGGACCTTTCTCGAGTTTCAACCGCATCAAGTCTATAAAGATCCTCAGGGGTTTCCCGTCACGAAGGCTGATGACTATGAAATGATCATGGTCCATCACCATCCCTTGCAGAAAGAAACCGCTCAACATGGGATGGGAAACTATTTGCTCTATATGACCCCTGGCGCTTGTCCCTCGGCACCCCCTACACCGTTCGCCAGCAAGTAGCAACCTCGCATCCTGCACCCGCTGTAGACTCTGCAGCGGGTGCATGCTCCCTCAAGTACCCCACGCCCTATTGCTCCTCGAATTCCGTTCAATTTCGTTCGCTCCAGAAGGCCCTGAGGCTCCCCCTACTAAAGAAACAGCCCATTTCATCGCATAGAGACTGGGTTTCCCACCTCCGCCTATGTTATTCACATCGTCACTCCCCGAGGTGTGCCCCGAATGCATTGCAGTACAGAACGTAGGGGCAGGCTTGTCACAGATTCACGAGATGAGCACGCGTGGTGATATCGCACTGGGGCGGGACTTGTTCGAGTTTCTCAGACGCATAGGGATAGCTTGATGCCGCAGAGCGAGCCGATCACCGTCCTGATTATCAGCGAACATGCTGAATCCATTAAACTCGTCACCATCAGTCTGCGTGGATTCTTTCCTGGCTGCCGTGTAGACGTCGCCTATTCTGCCGAAGAAGCCCGTGCCTGGACGTCACCGCACGAATGGACGCTCATCCTCATCGACGAACAATGCCTAGGCAGGGACCGCGCCTCCCTGCCTGGAGACATGAAACGCCTCGCACCGTACACAGCCATCATTTTACTGAGCGACCGCACCGATTCAACCGCGGCGATTCAAGCGCTCCAGGCCGACGTTGACTTTTTCCTCGCGAAGACCTCTCCGGCCTTTCTCACGGAACTCCTCTTCTGTGCCAAAGAAGCCATCGAGAAAGGCGACATACAAGTAGCGTTGGACCACGCACACGAACGCTATCGTCGGCTCATCGAGTCACTCAGCGACATCGTCTATGAACTGGATGCCAGCGGCTGTTTTGTGACAGTCAGTCCGGGCATCGTCACGCTCTTGGGCTACTCTCCCGATGAACTCATCGGATTGCCCTATACCACCCTCGTGCCTCCAGACCAGGAGTCGGTGGCTCGCTATCGCCTCAACGAACGCCGCTCCGGAGCGCGAGGCACCAGCCATGTCGAGTTGATCTTTCGAGGGAAAACCACGCAGGACAACAGGCCGATGACCCTCACGGCGGAAGTCAACGCCAGAGGACTTTACGACCCCCTTCGCCGATTTCTCGGCACAGTGGGACTGATCCGAGACCTGTCTCAACCCAAACAACAAGACAATACGATCCAGCAACTTCGCCAAGAACTTCGGCGTACAGATGAACTGCTTGCGCTGGCCCAGCAAGCCACATTGTTGTCCCAACAACTGGACGAGCCACTGGCCTCACTGTTGACAGACTCGCAGCGACTCCTTGCCACCATTCGCGGCGCACGCCTGGACGACCAAGCCGAAAGACTCGTCAGTCACGCCGCAGAAGCCACGAAACTCGGAGCACAGCTGGTGCAGGCCCTCCACGAGCGAGAAGCCGTCGGATTAGGACATACGATCAACGACGTCCTTGACGACGCGCTCGCGTCCACCACTCCCTCGATCGTAGATGGTACAGGTATCATACGGCAGCGCTCCTCGCACCTTCCTCCCCTCGCCGGTGATCGCACACAGATCGCGACGCTCGTTCACCAGCTGTTGCACTACGCGCAGACCTACCTCTTGACGGTCGGCCGTGTGCATCGCATCATCGTCATCACGCGCGCCGTTGGGTCTGCCACCATCTCGGCAGAGGCCCCCGCCCTCTTTGCCCTCGCCCCGCCGACTGAGGTTGAAATTGAACTGCTCGAATCGGACATCGTATGGTCGGCAGAATCCCCGGATCCTTCACCTCCGTCGAGTGATCTCCTCGAGTCGTATCAGCTCATCCGCCGACTGGGTGGCATCTTGGATGTGTCAGCGCCGATGCAGGGGCCCCTTCGTATGATCCTCCGCCTGCCGGTCGCCTCTCGCCCCCCCTTCGAGACGCTCCCGCTGCCGGATGCCGTCGCTGCCTCTTCGCCCCCACGCGCTCCTGAAACAACGCGCGGCACGGCGGCACCTATTCCGACAACCGAACCTGGAAGGCCCCAACAGGAACGACGCCATACCGCTCGAACTCCAACGGCTCTGCCTGCCACGATTACCGTTGGGGCAGCGACGTGGGATGGCACCATTTCGAATCTCAGCCTTGGCGGCACCTGTATCACCCTCTCGAAGGACTTCCCCACCGTCACGGCACAAGAAGCCTATGTGGTACTCAAAACGTCGATAGGCGTTCTCGAACTGCAAGGGATGGCGGAGGAGCGCCCCATCACGCTCTCGTCCGGAACCCCAGTCACCCAGCTCATCATTGAATTCAATTCTCCCAAGCGAGAAGAGGCCGCAGTCTTAGGCTCACTGATCCAAGCGGCTCAGGAGCAGGCGTTGTCCTTCTCTCTTGAAGTGCTACTTGCGGCAGAACCATCATCCACGTTGAATCTCGCCAACCCGCTGGTGGCGACTGAGCAGGGTGACTACAACCCCCGTGAAGCCGTCCGGGTCTCCTTGCAGCTTCCTGTCCGGCTCGATGTCATAGACCCGACCGGCAAGACCCACCGCCTTGGAGCGCTGACAACGAACCTCAGCCGTGACGGGGTCTGCCTCCATCTCAATACGCGCCCTGAACTCTTACACGACCTCGCCACGCTGCACTTCGCCGCCACACAGACCCAGAGCCACCACGGGTCCCATGAGCCGGGAGCTCCGGATTCCGCCCTCCCCGCGAGGATCATCTGGTCGGCTCCGGATCCCACAGCGCCAAAAGGTTTTCTTACCCAAAGCTCCGACCCGGCCATTCTAGTCGGCCTCCGCTTTCACGGGCTCACACCCTACGCGGAGCGCGAAGTGAACCGTGTCGTACGACAACATCTGACGTCCCCCGGTGAGGCCGAGTCCTCAGCGCAACAGCCGTCCGTCATCAGCATTCCGCGAGAATGCCGGAATCCACGCGGCCAGGCGATCATGATCACCGACGACCATCTTCGGCCATCACTCGCACCGAACGCACCGGTCGTCATCATCGCGCCTGGCTACGGACAAACTTCGTTAGACGCGATCACGCTGTCCTACTATCTGGCACATCACCAGCTCCGTGTCTTACGGTACGACCACACCAACCATGTCGGGCTGAGCGATGGCGAGCTGCAACAGACGACGTTACGGAGCATGCAAGCCGACCTCCTGAAGGTCGTGGAGTTTGTGCAACATACCTGGCCCACCGCTCCCCTGATCGTGATGGCGAGCGACCTGTCTGCACGCGTCGCACTCAAGGCGGCGGTACAATCCCGCCCCCTCGACCTCCTGCTCCTGATCAATCCGGTCGTCGATATGCAAGCCATGCTCATGACGGTCCATGGTCATGACCTCGTGGCCGACCACCGATATGGACTCCGACGCGGGATCGCGAATCTGCTCGGGCTCAACGTCAATATCGATCGCTTTGTTGACGATCTCGTGGCGGGCCACTTTACAGACCTTGCCTCCACCCTTGCAGATCTGCGCCTCCTTCGCTCTCCATCGGCCATTCTCACGATTCCAGGCGCCCCCATCGGGCCACTTCCTCCGGCGGATCTCCCGCAGGCGTTTCTCACTGCGTTGGGAGCCCATACCCGTCTCGCGACGGTCCCCACACCGCTGACCGGCCAGGAACTCCCACTCAATGAACAGCACCCGCCAGCCTTCAGGAAGGTCCTAGAGCAGATTGCGCTAGTGGTGTCAGTGCCTATGAGTCCGGCTGAATTTCATCGATCCGCTCACGATGTGCTGGCCCGCCAACAGCGCATCGAACTGGAGCGCACCCGGCTGCGCCACAATCTCTCGCAGATCACGCGTGAAAGTCTGAGGGTCGCGCACCTGCAGCAGCTTCCCCAACTCGGGAACCTGCACGAATACTGGAAACTCTTGGACGATCTCTACCGACTACTGAGCCCACTCGAGCCTGGCTCCATGCTGATGGACGTCGGAGTCGGCCACGGCGATTTGCTCCGAGCCACCATGGTCAACCAGGCCTACCGCTCGCGACAGCGCGGATGGAGTCCGGAACGTCCCGTCCACGTGATCGGATTGGGGTATTCTCACGACTCGCTGACGCAGGCGCGACAGAGTCTTCGTGCCTTGCATCGGGAGCTCGACAGCGACTTCGCAGGCACACTGACCATCCACCCTCCCTTGACCACTGAATGGGTGCACACGGATTGGACTCAAGGCCTTCCCTTTAAAAACGACTCGCTCCATCGCATCGTGTGTAATCTATCACTGCCGTTCGTCCCCTCGCCTCTGGGCACGATTCGGGAACTGTACCGCGTGCTCCATCCCCAAGGGCGCCTCGTCCTCACGGTCTTCCAGCCAGAAACCGACCTCTCGGTGCTCTATCGCCGACATCTGCACAGCGCGAAGCAGGATGAATTTAGTCCACAGGCCCAAATTCTCCTGCATTACCTGGGTCGACTCCGTGAGGCCATCCGGCATGGATTGCTGCACACCTTCGACCGCGCCTCACTGGCCTCGTTTCTCCAGCAAGCCGGCATCCTCACATCCCGCATCCTCCCTGCGCTCGATGGGCAGGCCCTCTTCGCCGTCATCGAAAAAGATAAATCCGCTAGCTGAACGTACCCATGCCGTGTATACTCCCGACTGTACATCTTTGAACACGTAGACCTTTTATGCGCAATCTGCATTTCCGCTTGCACGTCACACGGCGCCCTTGCACTCCCTGTTCGTTATGACATCACGCCCACCGAATACCGACTTCTTCGCATCGTCCTCCAGTGAGCTCTTACAAATCGTCACACAGTTTGCGTCCGACCTGGGAACGATGACCGACCTGACGACCATCGGCAATCGCATTATCCAAGAACTCTGTCGAGCAGGGGCCACGACCCATGGGGCGCTATTCGTGCTGGATCGCGAACACGAATGTTATCGACGCGCCAGCATGGTTGGTTTGGTCGCCCCCGCCTGTATTCCTCCAACGCTGGCCGTGAGCCATCCACTGCCACAGCACCTGCTCCCCACCAACCGGATCATGACGCAGGCCGACTCGGCTGCTGAGCTCCAAGACACTGACTTCGGAACCGACGCACGCACGGCCATGGAATCCATGCAGGCCTCACGCATCGTGCCGCACCTCAATAAAGGCCATCTCATTGCCTTCACCGTCCTCGGCGGAGCCGTGCTAATCGCCGAAGAACATGCGCTGACCAGGTCCATGCTCGCCGCTCTGGCACAAACCGCCACCAATGCGCTCGACACCATTGTGCTCTATGAAGACCTGCATCGCTCACACACACTCATAAAACGGACAGATCGACTGAAATCCCTTGAGACGATCGCCGGCGGCTTCGCCCATGAAATTCGAAACCCCCTCACGTCGATTAAAACCTTTATTCAATTGGCGCCTGAACGAAAAGACGATCCTCAATTTATTCAGGAGTTCAGCAAAGTCGTGCTCGACGATGTGTATCGAATCGAGCGGCTGATCCAGGAAATTCTCGACTATGCTCGATACATGGAACCCAAACTGACGGACGAGGACTTCAACGACATTGTCGCCTCGTGTCTCTATTTCATCAACGTCAAGGCAGACAGCCGTGGGATCAAGATTGAAAAAGAGTTGGCGTCCGACCTCCCTCGTGTCATGCTGGATCGACAGCAGATCAAGCAGGTCCTGCTCAATCTCCTCCTCAATGCCATGGATTCAATAGTAGGAACGGGTGGGCGGTTGCGTGTTCAGACCCGCACGCTGGTGAAGCCGGGAGGGAAAGTCTGGGCTCACATCGAAATTGAGGATACCGGTGAGGGAATCCAGGAAGCGAACCTCGAACATATTTTCGATCCGTTTTTCACGACCAAACACGAGAGCGGAGAGCACGAAGGAACGGGACTAGGCTTGACCATTGTCCATCAAATTATCCAAGAGCATCACGGCGAAATCCGGGTGAAAAGTTCGGTCGGTGTGGGCACTACATTTTTCGTGAGCCTGCCGGCCTTACCCGCATAGCCGCCAACACCTATGGACACCAGCATGAAAAAGCGAATCCTGTTGATCGATGATGAGGCCCGGGTTCGGGCCTCATTGAAAGCGGTGCTGGAGCCAGCCTACGAAACGATACAAGCCGCAGACGCCCAGGAGGGCCTCGATCTGTTTCGCAAGGAAGCTCCCCATCTAGTGCTCCTCGACGTCATTCTGCCAGGCACCGACGGGCTGTCAGTACTCCAAACCATACGCGCCGAGGACCGGACGGCGCCGGTCATCATGTTGACAGGAACGAAATCGGTTAAAACCGCCGTCGATGCGATGAAGTTCGGTGCAGCCGACTATCTCTCAAAACCCTTCGACGTGGAAGAACTCCGCATCATCGTCGTCCGTGCGCTCAAGGATCAGGAACTCCAGCGGGAAGTGAAACAGCTCCGTGCACAAGTCGTTCGACGCTATGCCTTTCACAACCTGATCGGCAAGAGCCCGTCGATGCAAGATATCTACACCAAGATCGAACAAGTCGCCGACAGCCGTACAACCGTGTTGATCACCGGAGAGAGCGGGACAGGAAAGGAGCTGGTCGCGAAGGCCCTCCATTACAATAGCAGCAGGCGCGAACGTCCCTTCATCGCTCTGAATTGTGCCGCCCTTCCTGAAACGCTCATCGAGAGTGAGCTGTTCGGCCACGAGAAAGGCTCGTTCACGGATGCCACGGCTCGTCGAGTCGGGCAATTTGAACTCGCCCATACCGGCACGCTCTTCCTAGACGAGATCGGCGACCTCAGCGCCATGACTCAAGCCAAGCTGTTGCGCGTCTTGCAAGAACGAGAATTCACCAGAGTCGGCGGGGTGCAATCGATCAAGGTGGATGTGCGCATCGTGACGGCGACGAACAAGAATCTCGAGGAGCTCGTTCGCAAAGGGCAATTCCGCGAAGACCTCTACTATCGCATCAACGTCATTGCGCTGTATTTGCCTCCACTCCGGGAACGCGGTGAAGACGTCCCCCTCCTCGCCAAGCATTTTCTGGCGAAACGAATCGAGGAAGAAAACCGGCCTCCCCAAGAATTTTCCAAAGATGCCGTCGATCTTCTGTCCCGCTATCCCTGGCCTGGCAATGTGCGAGAGATGGAGAACATCATCGAACAGGCGTTCATTTGGTCCAAGGGGTCGGACACCATCACCCCCGAACATCTCCCGACCATTCTCAAGAACGACACTCGCTCCTCTTCACTCCGCGACGACACCCTCGCGGGACGACTGTCACTCGAAAAAGCCGTCATGGAATTCGAGCGCGAAATTATCATGGATGCCCTAAAGCGAACTAACTATGTTCAAACCCATGCCGCCAACCTGCTGGGAATCAGCCGCCGAATGCTAAAATACCGTATGGATACGCTGGGAATCGGCCGACCCGACCAGGAAGTCAGTACCGAACCTCAGGCCTTAGTGCATGAATAGCACACCAAACTCCCCCTACTGCGTCTTTTTTACACCGTTCAGCATGAGATTTCCTCACTAATATACGTAGTGTTTCCTTCAAGAAAACTACATATGGGTCTCAATCATGCACAAGCCACACTCCGTTGAGACGCGGATGCTAACCCACTGAAACGGAGCAAGAATTGCTTTACAAAGTACGTAGTTAGCGGTAGAAGATTCCTATGGACTTAGCTATGACTCCTGAGCCGACGAAAAATATGCCGACCTTGCTCGTGATTGACGACGAGGCAGGACCTCGTGACGCCCTGAAAATTATTCTCCGCCCATTTTTCAATATCCAGACAGCGGAATCAGCCAGTGCAGCGATTGACGTGCTGAAATCCCAGCCGATCGACCTCATCACACTCGATCAAAAGCTTCCAGATCGCCAGGGCTTAGACCTCCTTCAGGACATCAAGCATGACCATGCCGACGTTGAAGTCATCATCATCACCGGGTACGGGAGCTTAAAGTCTGCCATGGAGGGTATACGCCATGGCGCTGCCGGCTACCTGCTCAAGCCCTTCAACGTCACGGAATTGCTGTCCCTCGTCAACCAAACCGTCGAGAAGAAACAGCGGCTCGACTTTCTCAGACATTTCCTCAAGACATCGACCGAGCTCTGGGGATCGGAAGCCGAAGGCGCGCAGGCGTGGAAAAAATTGTTCACGGGATACCAGGCGATCGGGAAACCGACTCCAGAGATAGCATCCGGCTCCGAATCCATGCCGAACCTTCTCCTCCCACTGCTCTCCGACCTGCTTGAAGCCAAGGATCGCCAGCTACTCAATCACTGCAGCCGAGTCAGCTTCTACGCGACCCTCTTGGCCAACCGCATCAACTTAACGACTGCTGAGCAGAAGTCGCTGGCATTGGGTGCGTTCCTCCACGACATCGGTAAGATCGGGCCTGAGACCTATCAATTTGCCGAGGATGAGGTCGCGATGACGGGGGAACCCGTCGGTAATCGGCTCCACCCGGAGCAGGGCGGGAAACTTGTGTTGCCATTGGGACTTCCGGCTGAGGTGGGACAGATTATTGCCTATCACCATGAGCGCTGGGATGGCTCAGGCTATCCCTATGGACTTCAGGAAGAAGGCATTCCTCAACTGGCCCGCATCGTCTGTCTAGCCCAAGCATTCGACCACCTGACCGCGGAGATTCCTGGCCGAACGCCCCTCTCGATTGATGACGCCTGCCACCAAATGCGTGCGCACGCCGGCACCCACTTCGAACCGAAATTGACCGAACTCTTTACGCGCGTGATCCAGGAATGCAAGGAATGCCTTCCTGCGATGGCGACGGCGACGCCCTCCACTGACCGATCTGACGCCTAACCCGCTCACTCACTCAGACCGTTTCTCCTTCGCCCCCGCAATGAGTTCTGCTGCCGTTTCACGCACTTTTTTCGTAATGGTCAGACCACCCAACATTCTGGCGATTTCCTCTTCTCGCCCTATCCCCTTGAGCGCTCTGGCCGATGTGGATGTCCGCTGACTCTCCAGTCCCTTTTCCACCAGGAGATGATGCTCCGCTTGGGACGCGACCTGAGGAAGATGGGTGATACAAAACACTTGATGGAACGAACCGAGCTTGCGCAGTCTCGTTCCCATAGCGGCAGCAACCGCCCCGCCCACGCCCGTATCGATTTCGTCAAACACCAGGACCGGAACCTGGTCCATCTCGGCCAACACTGTTTTGAGCGCCAACATGATCCGCGAAAGTTCCCCGCCGGACGCCACGCGTCCCAACGGTCTCGGTGGTTCCCCCGGATTGCTTGAGAGGAGGAACTCCACTCGATCACGCCCAGCCGGCCCAAGCCCCTCCTCCGACTCATCGCTAGAGACCGCGACCTGAAAGATAGCCTGCTGCATTTTCAACGCGACCAACTCCGCTCCCACGAGCGTCGTCATTCGCGTGGCCGCGTCCATTCGCTTCTTCGACAGCTGCTGTGCGAACGTGCGAAGGCGTCGAGCCTCTTCGTCCAGCCGCGCGGTCAATTCAGCGGTGCGCTCTTCACGATTGTCCAAGAGCTGCAGCTCCTCCTGCACCCGTCTACCCGTCGCTATTACCGCCTCGACCGACCCTCCATACTTTTTCTTCAATTGCTGGATCAGATCGAGTCGGTCCTCCACGACAGCCAATCGGTCAGGATCGGCCTCTAACTGTTGGGCATAATCGCGCAGCCGACCGGCAAGTTCCTTGAGCTGGATCGCCGATTCCACGGCAGCCTGTTCACAATCACCCATCGCTGGATCGGTCTGGGCCAACTCCGCAAGGGTCCGCCCGACCCGCCCAAGCCTGGTGAGGACAGCCTGCTCATCCGCCTGCAATTCAGCATGCGCCTCATGGGCCAATTCCCTCAGCCGGTGCGCATGGACCAGTCGCTGCCGCTCACGACGAATCTGCTCCTCTTCATCGGATAGCAGGCCAGCTTGCTCAATCTCCTGAGCCTGGAATCGCAACATGTCCTCGACCCTCGCACGATCGACGCCTTCACGCTGCAAGGCATCCAACTGCGTGCGGAGATCCTTCCATCCCTGGTAGGTCTGCTCGTACCCTCCACGTACCCCCTGGAGGCGTCCGAACGCATCAAGGGCAGCGAGTTGTTTGACTGGGGCCAGCAGCGATTGCTGCTCATGCTGGCCATGGATATCGACGAGGGTGCCCCCGAGCTCTTCGAGCACCCGCAGGGGACAGAGGCTGCCGTTGAGGTACACCCGATGGCGACCCGATCGGGAGAGGACACGCCGAAGAATCAGCTCGGACTCGTGCTGACCGATGATGTCTTGTGACCGCAATCGTTGAAGGAGTGGATGGGTGTCAGGCAGGTGGAACGACGCTTCAAGCTGGGCTTCGTCTTCTCCCGAACGAATCTGGTCTGTCGAGGCCCGTCCGCCGACCAACAGGGCGATAGCATCAATAAGGAGAGATTTGCCAGCCCCTGTTTCTCCGGTCAGAACCGTAAATCCTGACTGAAATCGAAGACTGAGCTGCTCAATGAGCGCGAAATTGACGATGCGCAACTCGGAGAGCATTGCGGCGGGTGGCTACATTCCTAGGCTGAGCCGGCTGGTTGCGCCAGCAGGGAATCGATCATTTCCTTGAACTGCCGCTTCGGTCGTGCGCCAACGAGTTTCTCCACGACTTGGCCGTTCTTGAAAAACAGAATCGTCGGGATACTCATGACCTGATAGCGGCCTGCCACTTCCGGATTTTCATCGGTATTGAGCTTCCGCACCTTCATTTTTCCGGCATACTCTTTGGCCAATTCTTCGATGAGCGGAGCGACCATTTGGCACGGGCCACACCAAACCGCCCAGAAGTCTACCATCACCAGCTCAGAAGCCTTCATGACGTCTGCGTCCCACGTTCCATCTTCGACCTTCAGTGCGTCACCTGCCACGTCGTATTCCTCCTTCGCTGAGTACACGATAAAATTTGCAATCGATGGGGCATCGTATACCAGCCCTCTTTGAGGAGTCAAATCCCTCAGACTGGCTCATGACATTTTCAGGGCCCACAGGATAGCCGAGCGAGACGGACGGGATGGGCGAGAAAGACAATGGTTCGAGGTACGCGGTCCGAAGTTCGAGGTTTTCGG
>JANOMG010000248.1:0-3703 GCA_031420175.1 Nitrospira sp. | reverse complement strand
TGTTCAAGAAATCCAATTGGTTGAGCGATACCAAGAGGTTGGTGACCCAGCTCATAACAGGAGATGAACATGATGGCGCCTGGCTGTCTTAGCCACGACCGTTCATCTTCTATAGTGTCGGCCACTCTTCTCATCGCGCGGGTCTCCCATTCAGTCGGGTGTCACTGTAACCCACCCCTGAGAGTAGGCGCAATGCAGCAAGGAGCGCACGAATCACAAGGGAGAGGGAGATGACTAGTTGGTCCTCTGTACTCGCGCGATGGAGATCAGATGGCGACCTTCTCTATGAGGAAATTTCCGCGTGGTGTTGAGCGAGCGCCTAGCAGGTTGCGGAAAAACTCTGTAGGCACGCCAGAGCTTCACTGGTGTGCACGTCCAGGACAACAGGAGAATATCGTGCAAGCTGCTCACAAGGCCGTCCAGTAAGGCCGTCTGGGGCGAAGAGGCGAGGCCCATGAGCATGGCGAGAACGCCGCCGGGGGATTGTGCACGCAGCCTGTCAGCCGATTGTCTCTCCTCGCCTCCCGACAGGGTTGCGTTCAAATCTCCAGCACAAGTCCGATCTCGATCACCCGTTCTGCCGGTATGTGGAAATAGGAACTGGCTCGTTGGGTATTCCTTGATAAGAAGACAAAGATCTTCTCTCTCCAGATGGCCATCCCTGGTTTGGGCGTCGCCAAAAAGGTGAGCCGGCTGAGAAAGAACGTCGTCTCCTCGAGCGGGATGACATGGCCGCGTGCCGCGAGTTGCTTGAGAATGCGCGGAATATCCGGCGGTTCCATAAAGCCGCATCGCGCCATAATCTGGAACATGTTGTCTTGAATCACGGTGATCTCTAGCGATTCTTCTGCCGGAACGAACGGCACGTGCTCGATGAGGACCGTAAGAAGATAGACCTGATCGTGGAGCGATTTGTTATGCCTGATGTTTTGCAGGAGAGCGGGGGGTGTGACATCCGGATATTGTGATAAAAAGACGGCTTGGCCGGCTGTCCTGCACTGAATGGTCGACAAGACGTCGTGGACGAATGGGACCAAGGGAGGAAATTGCGCACGAAGATGATCTGCCACAATCGCTCGACCTCGCGCCCAGGTACTCATCACGGTAAAAATTGCTGCGCCGAGGAGGAGCGGAACCCATCCGCCATGCGGAATCTTCCGTGCATTCGCCAGAAAGAAGGCGAGGTCGATGAATAAAAAGACACCGACCGTGAGCGCGGCCAGTGGCGGACTCCACTTCCAATGCGCGTGAGCGACTCGATACATGAGCAGCGTGGTGATCACCATGGAGCCTGACACGGCGATGCCATAAGCCGCGGCAAGGTTGCTGGACGATCCGAACGAGAGGATCAGACCGACTGTGCCGATGAACATCATCCAGTTCAGCACGCCAAAGTAGATTTGGCCACGCTGCTCGGCGGAGGTGTGGGTGATCCGCAGCGCCGGCAGGTAGCCCAGTTGCACCGCCTGCAAGGTCATGGAGAAGGCGCCGGACAGCATGGCTTGCGACGCGATCACGGTGGCGATGGTCGCCAGTGTGATCAAGGGGTAGAGCATCCAAACCGGGGCCAAATGATAGAAGGGATTGGCGAGAGTTGCGGGGTCTCTCATCAATAAGGCGCCCTGGCCGAAATATTGGAGAAGGAGGGCCGGCAACGCCACACAAAACCAGCCCAGTTGTATCGGTCGACGCCCGAAATGGCCCATGTCGGCATAGAGCGCTTCGGCACCCGTGAGCACGAGAAATACACTGCCCAGTACCAGGAAGCCGATGCCGGCATGTTGCATGAGAAACTCGATCGCATAGAGTGGATTGGCGGCGAGCAGCACCGTGGGGGTTTGGATCAAGCTAGAGAGGCCGAGCAGGGCCATCGTGGCAAACCAGACGAGCATGATGGGACCGAAGACGCTTCCGATCATTCCGGAACCACGGCGCTGGATTATGAACAGCATGGCTACGAGGGCGATGGTGATGGGAAGGATGTAAGGATTGAATACATCGGTGGCCAACGTCAGGCCCTCGACCGCGCTGAGGATGGAAATGGCTGGTGTGATGATGCCATCGCTGTAGAGAAAGGCGACGCCGATCAAGCCGAGCGTCACGGTCAGGCTCAGCCCGTAGCGGGGGTTCACCGGGTGGGATCGTTGACTGAGCGCCATGAGCGCAAGCATGCCCCCTTCGCCGCCGTTATCGGCTTTCAGGACGAACAGCAGATACTTCACGGTCACGACAACCACGAGCGACCAGACGATCAGGGATAAGATGCCCAACACGTTGTCGGTGGTGACCGACAGCCCGTGCGATTCGTGAAAACATTCACGGAGGGCATACAACGGGCTCGTCCCGATGTCGCCATACACCACCCCCAAGGCGGCGACGGCCAAGGATACAGGAGGGGGTGGATTATTCAGGTGCTTCGGCATGTATTCTGTACGGCGCAGCGTGGCCGCGAAGATGATGGTCTTATGTCGGCAGCCGGGACAACGATGGAATTGCGCGAGCTGTCACTTGATGAGAAGTTCGCTCGGGTGATCCTGGAATTCGTCTTGATAGATACGGAAGGTTTCTAAGAGGACCGCCAGAATAATCGGGCCGAGGAAGAGGCCCAATAATCCGAAGGAGGCCAATCCACCCAGTGATGCAAAGAAGAGAAAGAGCATCGGCAGCTGCGCCTTGTTCCCGATGAGAAACGGCTGCAAGAGATTATCCATCAGACCCACGAGTCCGACACCCACGCCGATCATGACACACCCTTTCAGGATGGAGCCTGTGAAGAACAAATAGAGGGCGACGGGAATCCAGACCAGAGCCGTGCCTCCGAACGGAAGCAACGCCAATACGGCAGATAAGGCGCCGAGAAAGATGGAAAATCGTACTCCGAGCGCCCAGTATGTCAGCCCGGCGGTCGTGCCTTGAGCAAGGGCCGTCAGCAATGTCCCCTGCATGACCGCGCTGATGGTTCCATGCATCCGCTCAGAAATCTTGGTTTTGTGGTCAGGTTCAAGAGGGATGGCCTCATAACAAATATGATAAAAATGATCGCCATCGCGGAAGAGAAAAAAGAGTGTAAAAACCATGACTAGGAAATCGGTGACAAACAGCAATGCGTTCTTGGCAAGATCGGCGCCCTGTGCAAGCAGAAAAGCACTGAGCACTTTCCCACCTTCAAGAACGGACGATTCGAGCTGGCCGCTATTGGACAAGACCAGACGACCAAACACTTCCTGGCTGACCCGGCCGATGACCGGTATTTGTGAGATTGACTCACCTAGTTCGCGCAGTCGCCCCCCACGAAACCACTGCGCCGCCGTTTCATAGGCCTGAACGGCCTCGTTAATCCCTAGAAAAATCAGGTACACGGCGGGCAGTACGGCTATCGCCAGTACCATCAATGTCATGACGGCGGCCCCCAACTGCCGTTGATCGTGCAGCAGGGTGAGGAGCTTCGTATAAAGCGGGTAGAAGGTTGCGGCGAGAATGCCGGCCCACATGATCGGATAAAAAAATGGACTGAGGATGACGCCCAGTTGCCACGTGAGCAAGAGTAGAATGCTGAAGAAGGTGATGGAAAATAATTGTTTGCTGGTCACGGGTGCACCAGTTTTCTATGAAGGCGCAAGGAAATAACCGCTGTCCGGCCGTTCATGTCATGGGCGAGTCGTACTATAGCATTTTCCGGGATAGGTATGCCCTGGCTGTTTTC
>JANOMG010000247.1:0-3540 GCA_031420175.1 Nitrospira sp. | reverse complement strand
CCAACGCGCTGACGGGCAAGGCCCAAGAACAGGTGAAGGAGAAAGTGCGCGAAGTGATCGGGGATCTCCTGAAAGGCTCGGCGAAGCCAGAAGAACTTAAGCAAAAAGGCCAGGGTCTGTTGAAAGAACTTTTGGGCCGATAGGGAGGATGGGAACAGAGATTGGGATCCTAGTCTCTACGCGCTAGGCATCAAGCCTTGCGTGCCAATATGCTCTTGAAGGTCGAACTTGCGCGGAGTCTCTCGCTCCGGCTCTGTAGCGGAATAGCCATCTTCTGAACAAATTAGCCACAGAGATGAAGGACCAGGCCTTTGATGATCTGTCCCTCAATCATGCTTTCACAAAGATATCTGGTGAAATGACTCGGTCTCTCTCAACGGCATCAGCTTTGCTTGGTTCCGCGATCAATGTTCAAGATGCGATGCGCCCACATACTCGCGTCGGTATATACCATGGTGCTTCTGCTTGCGCCCTTGCCATGAACTGGGCTATAGAACGTTCCCATGTAATGGGGCTGAATAGCCCTACGACATTCAACGTATTCCCGTGAGCCCGATGAATAAAATCTTGGCATGTCATCAACCGGTGAAGAGGATTCGATGAAGAAGGGTTTCTGGCTACTCTTGCTTGTAACCTGTCTGATGACACCAAGACTGGTTGCGGCTGCCGATGCTTCAGCCATGGCAGATGTTGCACCTCCTGCAACCGCACCATTCGATGTGGTGACGTTGAAGGACGGCGGCGTACTCTATGGAGAAGTGATCGAAATGTCTGGCGGGGTGTTACTGATCAAGACTGCCGCGGCGACGGACAATATCGTCAAGATCAATTGGGCCAATGTATCGAAGCTGGCCATCAATCACCCCATCCCCTTTCATCTCAAGGAAGGGACGGTGTTGATCGGCACGGCTACTGAGGGCCCCAACGGAACCATCAATGTGAAGGCTGAACCGATGAAGGGGACGATGGAAATTCCCATCGATTCGATCACCGCGCTGAATCCACTCATCCAACCTCCGGTCATCTATTCGGGCAGCCTGACAGGTGGCTATTCGCAAACAACCGGAAACAGCCATCTGAAAAATGCCAGTTTCCTCGGAGACTTCGTGGCTCGGAGCGAGCAACTCCGCCTCTCGATCAACGGTCGCTATGTCTACGGTGATAACGCAAACACCCTCATCGCTCGAAACGCACGTGGGACGATCAAGCTCGACTTCTTCATCACGAAGCGGTTTTTCTGGTTTGCTTCCGCCTATTTTGAAAGCGATACGTTCCAGGATCTGAAAATGCGAACCGCCCTCGCAAGCGGCCCCGGCTACCAATTTGTCGACCGAGGAGATTTCACCGGCATCCTCAAGGACATGACGCTTTATGCGGAAGCCGGTCTCGCGTACTTCAACGAAGATTTCCGGGTAAGCAACGACGCCTCCTCGACTCGTGGCCGAGGGTCCATCAAACTTAACTGGCCGTTGTTTGAGGAGCGGGTCACGCTGTATCATTTCAGTGAATTCTACCCTTCGTTGCAAAACACCAAGAATTACTATCTCACGATGGACAATGGTGTGCGGTTCAAGCTCTTCGAGGGTTTCGTGAGCGGCTTCCAAGTGACGACGCGTTATAACAGCAGTCCGGCACGAGGGACGGGAGATACGGACAACATGTACCTGATGACCCTCGGATACAGCTTCGATACGACCAGGAAACGGTAGTCTCGATAGCAGCAAATGCAGTACACTCTACAGGCTTTAAGGAGGAACTATGCTGAAAGAATTTAAAGAGTTCGCCATGAAGGGCAACGTGGTCGATATGGCCATCGGTGTGATCATCGGCGGCGCATTCGGAAAAATAGTTTCATCACTCGTCAGCGATGTGATGATGCCGCCGCTCGGCAAGCTCTTGGGAGGCGTTGACTTCACGGGCCTGTTCCTCAATCTTTCGGGGGCCCCTCAGCCATCGCTCATAGCCGCGAAAGCCGCCGGAGTTCCGACCTTGAACTACGGGGTATTTTTGCAGAGCGTGTTCGACTTCATCATTGTCGCGTTCGTCATCTTCTTGCTGGTCAAGCAGATGAACCGGATGAAGAAGCCCGAGCCATTGGCAGCGCCGACGACCAAAGACTGTCCGCAATGTTTGTCCACGATTCCTATCAAGGCGACGAAGTGTGCACACTGTACGTCCAACGTGTAGATGACCCGTTCATCAACTGCGTTAATCAAACCAAAGGAGACAATCACGATGAGATTATTCAAGGCAGCAATCCTCGCAACCGGCCTTCTGGCCAGCGCTAGCTATGCATCGGCCCTTGATCTAGGGACGATCTGCTGCGACGGCGGCTATGAATATCGCAACCGGAACCGGTTCGAAGCTGGAAAAGCAACAGACGATATGGCGGCACGCCTGGCGGCTCTGGAAAAAGAACGTCAACGTCTGGCCGACGAACTCGCGGCGGCGCAGAAGCAGAATGCCACTTTGACGAGTCGGGTCAGCGACCTCGAACGCCAACTGGCCGATCGCGATCGTGAACTTGCGGCGCTCCGGTCAGGGGCCGGCGATTCAGCTAAGCTGGCCAGCCAACTTTCAGCGGCAACCAGCGACAAGGACAAGCTGGCCGCAGATCTCGCATCATCCAGACAACGGAATGCCGAGCTCGAGTCACAGCTCGCCTCGATGGGTGGCGCGGCCGGTGATAAAGATAAAGTGGCCGCCGATCTGGCCGCAGCCAAACAACGGAATGCCGCGCTCGAAGGCCAACTTGCCGCCGTAGGGTCTGCTGCCGGAGACAAAGATAAGCTGGCCGCCGACCTGGCCGCGTGCAAACAACGTGTAGCCGAGTTGGAGCGCCAACTGGCCGACCGGGACAAGGAGCTCGCCGGATTGCGCGGGGATCTCTCCTCCGAGATGGCCAAGCTCAAGGACGCACAACGGGGCCTCATCAAAGCACTCCGCCCTCAGATCGACAAGGGCACCATCATGGTGGACTTGAACAACGAACGCCTCCTGATCAACCTGGCCTCCGGCTATCTCTTTGGGTCAGGTGAAGATCAACTCAAGCCTGCCGGAGCCGACGCGCTCAAGCAGGTGGGTGCGATCTTGAAAGACTTCCCGGAATATAAAGTTGCCGTGGATGGCCATACCGATAACCGGCCGATCCGCAGTGCCTTGAAGCAAAAGTTCCCCACGAACAAGGAACTCTCTGAAGCACGCGCGGCTAATGCGGCGAAGGCTCTCGGGGAAGGTGGACTCGCCTCTTCGACCACGACCGGCTATGCAGACAGCAAGCCGGTTGCGCCGAACACGACCGATGCCGGCCGTGCGAAGAACCGTCGCGTCGAAGTGCGCGTCACGAAGTAGGCGTACGCGCAGCCACAAGATAACGGGGGCTTCTCCATAGCGGAGAAGCCCCCGTTCCTTTTTCAGTCTCTCCTCTATAACTTGCAGATATTCTGCTCAACCGTCCCCGCAACCAGATCGCCGGCAACCGTGGCCAGTATCTTGTAGTGGCCCAATCCTAGCTCCTTCCCGAATGCCTCACCGACAAGC
>JANOMG010000246.1:0-3546 GCA_031420175.1 Nitrospira sp. | reverse complement strand
ACGAAGACCTTGTTAGACGTCGCCGACACCCATCGCCGACTGGGCTTCTCCAGCCAAGCGTCGCGCCTCTATCAATTGCTGGTGCGGGATCGAAAGGCAGCCACGCTCCATGAGGCGGCACTCATCGGTCTTGGCGAGAGTTATGTGGATCAGCGGATGTTCGCCGCCGCTCGGAACGTGTTCGAAAATTTCCGCCTTCAATACCCGCAGAGCCCGCAGTCGATGCCGGTGTTGCGGCAATTGACCACGGCCATGCTTGAGCAAGGCGACCGCCCTAGCGCGATCAGGCTGATGCGGCAGTGGCTGCGGACGCACCCCAAGGCGCAGGAACGGGGGTGGATGCAACTGACTCTGGCGAGAACGCTGGCCGCGGATCACCAACCGGCCGAGGCCGTGGCGGCTTTCGAAGAGGCGGCACGCCACAAATTCATGCAGTCGCAGGGGGATCGCCTCCTGTTAGCGGACCTCTTGACCTCCCTCAAAAAACATCAGCAGGCCGTGGATCTGTATCAAAAGGTTTTGGCGTCACATCCGGCGCCGGATCAGGCCGAATGGGCGCGCTTGCAGATCGTCAGAAATCTCGCCACGCAGAAGTCGCATGGTCCGGTGCGCGCGGTCCTGATACCCGGCGCAGGGACTGGCGATCCGCTCCTGTCTCGGGCAGCGGAAGCGATACAGGCCAGTATCCGCGTCACCACCGACAAGGAAGGAGGATGATGTAATGAATGGACATCCGGTTTCGACACACATGGATAGCGATTTACTGCACGAAGCCTTTCGGAGCTTCGACGACGCGGCGGCGACGCTCCAACAGTCCTATCAGACGTTGACGTCCCGGTTGGAGCAGCTCGACGTTGAACTTGCAGACCGCAACGAGGCGCTGCGAAAGAATTTACGTGTCAATGAAGAGTTACGCGAGCATTTGACGGCGATTGTGGAGTCCCTGTCGACGGGTCTGCTCGTCATGGATGAAGCCGGCACCATTACGCGCTGCAACCAGGCAGGCACCCAACTGCTGGGATTGGCGCATGAACAGATCATTGGACGCTCCTTGGCCATGTGCCTCAAAGACGCACATTTGGACGGTGACGTCTATCCCCTGACCACACAACAGGGTGCCGCCGTGTCACTTTCTCAACGTGCATTGCAGACGAGTGATGGCCGCCAAGCCGGGAGCCTGGCATTGATTCAGGACGTGACGGCGATGCGAGAGCTGGAGGATCGCCTGCAACGCCGCAATCGTCTCGCGGCTATGGGCGAGATGGTCGGGCGGATTGCCCACGAAATTCGGAACCCGCTCGGCAGTATCGAACTGTTCGCGTCGATGCTGCGCCGCGACTTACACGATGCACCGGCATTGCGAGGATATGCCGGGCATATCTCGTCGTCGGTCCACATGATGAATCGTCTCCTCACGAACCTGCTGCTCTATACGAAACCGGACTGCTCCCATGGAGCACGGCATGAGACGGAAGCCTTGATGCTGAATGCCTTGACTCTGGCCGCCCATGCCGTCGCTGGCGCCCGAGTGGATATCCGTCTGGATGTGAACCCTCTGGCATCCCACATGTGGTGCGATGCCGGGCAGATGAAGCAAGTGCTCCTCAACTTGATCCTGAATAGCATCCACGCCATGCCGAACGGAGGAACCTTGACGTTGTCGGCGAGACCGACTGCAGATGCGACATCCGGCGGAGCGGGTATTTGTCTCTCAGTGTCGGATACCGGTGTCGGCATCCCGGCGGCGCAGCGTTCGAGGATTTTCGATCCCTTCTTCACCACCAGGGATGAAGGCACCGGGTTAGGTTTGGCCATTGTCCATGCGATTGTCGAAGGGCATCGTGGCCGAATCGACGTCGAGAGTGAGGAGGGACGCGGCACCACGTTTACCATCGCACTTCCGAATCATCATGCGCAGAGCCCTGTTCCGACAGTTGAATCGGCGGTGTTATCGTCCTCGGACGGGCTTGCTGTGTCTGAGCTGCTTGATGAGCGACTGCTTGTAGGAGAGGAGACCTCTGCATGATCGACCACACGACAGAACATCCAATGACGGAGAGGCCTGAGTCAGGGGACCGCATTCTGATCGTCGACGATGATCCCTCTATGCGGATGGCCTTAATGGAGTCCGTTCGTCGGCTGGGTTTCGACGTGCAGGGTGCGATGGATGGTGCCGATGCCGTCGAGCGGGTCAGCCGTTATAAACCCTGGTTGGTGGTCACCGATTTGAAAATGCCACGGCTCGGCGGACTCGATTTGATCAAGGAGATCAAAAGCCGCTCGCCGCAGACGTTGATGGTGTTGATGACCGCCTACGGGACGGTGGAGACCGCCGTCGAGGCGATGAAATACGGGGCGAGCGATTACATCCTCAAGCCGTTCTCGACCGACTTGCTGGAGCGTGTCATTGCCAATCTCAAAGCCCGTGGCGCGGATGCGTCGATGTCACCGGCTGTGCCGATCGATCAGCGATCGATCCTGACCCAAGATCCTGGCATGGCCCGGCTGCTCAGCACCGTTGAGGGCGTCGCTGCGAGCCAGGCCACCGTCCTCATTCATGGAGAAAGTGGAACAGGGAAGGAGCTCCTGGCTCGCTTCATTCACAGCCGAAGCCCACGTGCCCATCGTCCGTTTATCGCCGTGAATTGCGCGGCATTACCGGACGGGCTACTGGAGAGTGAACTATTCGGTCATGAACGAGGGGCCTTTACCGGGGCCATCATGAAGAAAATCGGCAAGTTCGAGATGGCGCATACCGGCACGTTGTTGCTGGATGAAATCAGCGAAATGAACATGGGCTTGCAGGCCAAGTTGCTGCGGGTGATCCAGGAACGAGAGGTGGATCGAGTCGGAGGGCGTGAGCCGGTTTCCGTAAACATCCGTCTGATTGCGACGACCAACCGTTCGCTGTATCACGAAGTCGAGCAGGGGCGGTTTCGAGAGGATTTGTATTATCGGCTGAATGTCTTCCCCATCACAGTGCCTCCGTTGCGGGAGCGCCCTGCGGACATTCCTTTACTGGTGAGGCATTTCGTGGCCGTCTCTGCGGCACGCAATGGCCTTCCGCAACCGGCAGTGTCGGCGGCAGCCTATGCCGTTCTTCAGGACAGGCGATGGAAAGGGAATGTGCGCGAGTTGGAGAATGTCATGGAGCGTGCTGTGCTCTTAGCCGGGAACGAGTCGATTCTCCCGAGTCACGTATTGTTGGAGGCCGGTGCCCAACCAGCATCCTGTGCACCAGTTCCCTCCGTGCCACAGTCTTCTGTGAACGGGTCGTTGTGGGAAATGGAGCGCGAGCTGATTTTTCAAACCTTGGCTCGAGTGCATGAGAATCGGACGCATGCGGCGAAAGAACTGGGCATCAGTATTCGAACCTTGCGAAACAAGCTTCGGGAGTACCGGGGGGCACCGTGCCAAGTCTCGGCGTGACCGATTGGTATTGGCGGGAGTGGACCGTAGCCGGTGGGCAACTCCTGCCGATCGGCAGGAAGCGTATTAGACGAAACGATCCGGCAGGCTCTGTCGTTGCAGTCAGATTCTGCCGGT
>JANOMG010000245.1:0-1896 GCA_031420175.1 Nitrospira sp. | reverse complement strand
GCCGCCGTCCTGGCGCCGGCACATTGGCGCTGATGGAGGACACAAACAAGTCGAGGTTTCCCTCTGTCAGTTCGAGAAAGAGGTTTCGAAAACGAATCAGTTGTAGTGTCGGAACAATCGGTTTGCCGCCGCAGCGCTGCGAAAGAGCAGTGGTAATTTCTCGCACAAGCTCGACATCGAGGCCCGTCACGCGAAGGCCTTCGTCAGTATAGATGGCTGGGAACACGAATGGCTGGAACGGTTCAACCGCCATGCCGACGCGAACTTGACCCCGTGAGCAGATGGCGTCAAGTTCGTTGGTCGCGATGGGCCACACCATCTGGAGCGCATCCACCACCAGCCCACAGCCCTGTATCATGAAGGCCATAAGCAACAGTGACGCCCACTCGCCCAAGAGTCGGATGAGCGGCGCGGTTGTCCCGGTCTCAGGCGGTGGAGCTACTAAGATAGTGCGTGGTGTGTGTGGCATGCTCAGAATCGAATCCCTGTCGTAATCAACCATTGTTGGGTCTGTCCGGCTTCACCGCGAAAATCGACCCCGTATTGAGTATATTGGATAGCCGTGTCGACTGAGACGCCCCGCCCGACTGGAAACCTGGCGCCGACTTGACCGCCTATGAGATGTCCCGGCCATGTGTTGCCTGGACCGGGAAGTGTGGCGCCCCCGAGCAGGCCCAGATAGGGGACGGCCCGGTCTTCGAGGGGGCCGAAGAGGACATGCCGGATTATGCGATTGATCGGCATCCCCTTTGGAAAGTCCAGAATATCGATGAAGTTATTCCACCGGGGATTGAGATACAAGGAGTTCTGATCCGTCGTAAAGGTCTGCGTGTGGTTGCTGTAGTATTGGTAAATGGTTCGAACCTCTAAATCGCCATAACGCAATGCCGTGATCCCGCCTTGGATCCCGATCACGCGATTGTCGGGAGCGAATGACCGCTGGCTGAATGTTACGTCGAAGTTGAATGGCCGGATAGGGAGCCATTCGAGGAGCGAGTCCTGAGCATTGACTGGTGAGGCGAGCAGATAGGCTATTAGACTGAAGGTTATGGCCAGGAATTGGTGCAAGAGGGGATGGCGCCGATACGGCTCGGCAGGTGTCAGTCGTTGCTGCATCATGCGCTGCGGTAGATTCTCGAGGCAAATGTTACTTGGCTGACGCCTCTGCCCCAGTGTGCTTTGGGGCGGTGATGCATGATTGCATAAGTTCGACCTGGCAGGAAAGGGCGTTGCCTAGGGCTGTGCGAGCGATTGTGAGCGTATCTCGTGCAGATATTTTCCCTTCCTCCACGTCGATGAGCAGGTGGCCCGTGACGCTGGTGCCATCCACGGCGAAGACTCCATCGGTTTGCCTCAGGGCAGTTTCGAGCGTCTGCTGCACCTCACGACAGCGTGATCCTGACAGCATGAGGGCGATGCGTTCTTTCGGTGCGCCAGCCGAAGCAGGGGAGTGGGAGAGGAGCGTGACCGTGCAGAGGGTCGTGAAAAGCGCGAAAACGGCCAATGCGACGTTCAACATGATTGTGTATTCACGAGCGAGGTGCTCATCGTCCTGTTCATTGAAGAGAGCGACCCACCCATCGGTGGATCGCTCCATTCTTCTGTTCGTTACTTCGCCGGCGGTACCCAGGGCACCATCGGCATGAGTGGCGCTGGCTTGGCATCGGGGCCTACCAACAACACGGCAATCGCGCCACGCAGCGCACCGGTGAGTGAGTGTGTGACCAGCGGGTAGGCGCCGGCTGATTCAACGACGACGTCGAATGTCGCCGCGCTGCCTGGTCCAACGACATAGGTCTGGATGCCAGTGAGCTTATTGATCGGGTTGCCGCTCTCGTAGACGTTGTCCCAGATTTCTCCGATCGGATGGAACGAGGAGAATTCATTTGGGCCGGC
>JANOMG010000244.1:0-5943 GCA_031420175.1 Nitrospira sp. | reverse complement strand
GTTGCCGGCCCAGCCTGCTGAGCCTGGACGGTCAATGGCACGACCGTATCTGCCAACCCACCCGTCTTTCTCACAACAGGAACAGTTCCGTACCGGAGGCTATAGAGCTGACTCAATCCGCAAGGCTCATAGCGTGAAGGCATCACAAATACATCTGCCCCACCTTCGATGCGATGCGCAAGACCTTCGTCAAAGCCAAGACGAAGTCCCATGCGATGCGGATAGCGCGCCTGAAGCGCCTGAAATGTAGCTTCGAGCTCTGGCTCGCCGGTTCCCAAGATCACCAATTGCAAATCCAAAGCCATTAATTGTGGAATGATGGCCGCCACAAGATCTAGCCCCTTCTGCGACGTCAGCCGTGCAATCACGCCAAGCAGCGGAATCGATGTTTCAGGAAAATGGAACTCTTGTTGGAGCGCCTTCTTGCAGAGCAGTTTCCCCGAGCGATCGGTCACTGAGTAATTTGCGGGAAGGTAGGGATCGGTTTCCGGGTTCCATCGATCGACGTCGATCCCGTTCAAGATGCCCTGAAGCTGGTCCGCACGGTTGCGCAATACACCCTCTAGCCCAAAGCCACATTCGTGCGTGAGAATTTCTCGCGCATAGGTCGGGCTGACCGTCGTCACATAATCGGCAAAGACGATTCCCCCCTTGAGCAAATTCACGGAACCGTAGTACTCAAGTCCCGCAGGCGTAAACAGCGACTGCGGTAGCCCGGTTTTCTCGAATTGCGCTCCAGGGAACACCCCTTGATACCCTACATTGTGGAGCGTCAGTACAGTGCGCACACCCTGAACCTCCGGCCGGTCTTGGTCGATGGTCTTGAGGTAGACCGCACACAACGCCGCTTGCCAATCATGTAGATGAAGGAGATGGGTTTTCCATTGGTTCACAATGTGTTGATGTGCGATTACCTCAATCGTTGCACGACAGAAAAATGCAAACCGGTCGAGATTATCCGGATAATCGATACCGCGATCTCCGTACAACCCGGGCCGATCAAAGAAGGCCTCGTTCCGGACCGTCCACACGCGCACGTGGCGACCATCGTCGCCGACGGGAATGACATCTTCTTCGATCAGTGCGTCGGCAGGCCCCTCAGGGGTCGGTACACGAAGCCGACAAACGGGCCGGAAGGATCGTCCTGACTCACTCAGGCAGCGATAGTGTGGGAGCAGGAGAATGACGTCATGGCCAAGTCGTGCCAACTCAAGAGGTAACGCGCCAGCGACGTCAGCAAGCCCACCGGTCTTGGCATAGGGGACCGCTTCGGAGGAAACCATGAGGAGATTCAGCGGGTGCTGGGTCACGGAAGGCCTACAAGACGTATCATAATTATGGAACGACTGGCACTTCAAACCTGGTGCGAAACTTGGCCTCATGCTGCCAACTGCGTCCCAAGACATGGAGCTGCGCCGCAGTCAGTGCTTCGCGATAGACAAGCCGTTCCTCGAAAAACACCACCAGCCACCCACGATCCGGGTAAGCCAGAAACAGCGCATCGCCGGCCTCAATACGGGCCTCCCACCCTCGTGGTACTTCTCCGCTCGCCAACCTCGACCGTGGCATAAACGAGTCGTCGTTCATAACGAAAAACTGCATGAACTCAGTATGCTGATACGTCGGTGTTCCCCATGCCCCGACAAACGCGCGCGGGGTCAACTGATGGAGCACCAACTCATTATCTCGCACATGGCGCTCTTGCTCTTCCAACGACGGCGTCCCGCTGCAACCAAGTGCCGATCCAAGAGCGACCGCAAGCACTACAACAACCCATCTCGAGCGCCTCAGACCATTGAGGCCCCGGAACGGCTGGACACCACAAGAGGTCGCTTTGAATATGCCAGTACAATCCCTCACAATAGGCGTCGGCTCCTTGGCTCTACAGGCTTCACGGGCTGACAGACATCGCACTGGCAGAGCCGCCGAAGAAGGGCATAGGAATAAATTCCTGTGTCGTGGCCATCGCTCCAGGTGAATTGCAGCGCATACCGCCCGACCGGCTGCACATCCTGCAACATGATCACGATGGGCACATCGTCTGGTTGCAAACGCCGCACACCAGACCACTCGTCCACACAGGCTGCACAGGGACATTGCTGGCGGAGATACCGAACGGGATAGACGGCCTTGTGCCCATCGTTCCATTCGATACCCAACACGCCCTTCTCAATCCAGGCCATGTCTTTCGGTTCATACAGGGTCTCTGTCATATTCAAGGATTCCTCTCCATGTGGAACAACCAGCTCATCTTCACGACGGATACGAGAGAAAATTCACCGGAGGTAGTTGTCTGCCCGCCACGACGGTGACATACCCTTCAATCGCGTTTTCCACCTCGTACCGAACTTGCCCGGCCGCCTTGAGGCGATCAACCACCGCGGGCGAGAGGCGCAACGCCTGATGCAGAAACGCCAGGCTCCCTCGCGAGAGCGGCAAACAGCGGAAGGGCTGGCGCGCAGCGCAAACCACACAGACTAGGCCTCCGGACAGAGGCGAAAATTGAGGTTCTCCCATCAACCGACCCTTACCACAAGCCGCACAGTGATCGGTCTCAGGGCGAAACCCGATCAGGCCCAGGAGACGAATCTGAAACAATAACGCGGTCAAGGCCGGATCCTGGCTCGTGACTAAGGCTCGCAGACCCTGCTCGAGCATCTCGAAGAGCGACAGATCAGGATCCCCGTCCGGCGTCACGGCACCCACCACATTGACCATCCTCGCGGCAGCAGTCATCAGTGTCAAGTCTTCGCGAAACCTCATGAACGGCTCTACGAGATCAACTTGAGAAATTCGATAGAGCGAATCGCCTGATTTTTCGAACAAATTCAGATGGCAGATGGTGAGCGGTTCGAGTGATGCGCCGAGTCGGCTCTTCATCCGACGAGCCCCCCGCGCCACACCGCGAACCTTTCCCATCTCCTTGGTATAGAAGGCCACGATACGATCCGCCTCGCCCCACTTCCGACTGTTCAGCGTGATGGCCGCGGTCTTGATCAGCGGCATGAGGGAGACACTCGCTGAGGGAGAGGACCGGCCTGGCTGGAAGACCACATAGTCTGTTCCATTAGCGAAGGTGTTCTATGAACATCGTGGCCAGGGAGAGATAGATAGTAATGCCCGTGATATCATTGGCCGTCGTCACAAAAGGACCGGCCGCAACGGCAGGGTCCACCCCCATTCGCTTCAGTAAGATCGGCATGAACGTCGCCATACTGGTCGAGACCATGAACGCGATAATCAGCGATATCCCCACGACCATACCCAGAAACGCTTGATGCCAAATCCAACCCACGATCGTGAGAATCACGCCGCAGGCGAGCCCCATCAGGAGTCCGACCTTGATTTCCCTGATAAACACCGTGCGCACATCCGTCAGCGCGATCAGCCCGGTCGCCAATCCACGAATAATAAGGGTCGAGGACTGGAGGCCGACGTTCCCACCCATGGCGGCGATGACCGGAATAAAACTGACGATGGCCACCACTTCCTGAATCGTATACCGGAACTCCCACAGAATCGCGCCAGAGAACAGGCTGCCGACCAGATTCGTAAAGAGCCACGGAAGCCGGTGCTTCGCCGATGCTACACTGGAGGACTTTGAGACCGAGTCCTCCTCGATCGCGCCGGCCATCTTGAGCATGTCTTCGGTCGCTTCTTCACGGATCACGTCCACCACGTCGTCAACCGTGATAATGCCAACCAATGCATTGTCTTTGTCGATGACTGGAATTGCGAGCAAGTTGTAACTCGCCACTTGACGAGCGACTTCCTCCTGGTCCATGTCGACCGTCACGCTGATCACGTCGCGCGTGGCGATATTTTTCAGCGGCGTCGTGGGGGGAACCGTCAGCAACTGACGCAGCGAGAGCACTCCGACCAAGTGCTCATCTTTGTCGGTCACATAAATATAGAACACCATTTCCGCTTCCGTCGCCAGTTGGAGACGGCGAATGGCATCCTGCGCCGTCGCCTCTTCCGGGAGCGCGAAGAACTCCGTCGTCATGATGCCGCCGGCCGTATCCTTCGGATACTTCAGCAGGTCAGCGACTTCCGTGGAGTCCTCCGTTCGCATCAACGCGAGAATCGCTGTGGCTCGTTCTTCCGGCAGCACCCCGAGGATGTAGGCTACATCGTCATGGCCGAGGTCTTTAATCAGCCAGGCGATGTCCGAGTGCAGCAGGTCCGCCAGCACCTGATTGATACTGTCGCTATCGAGCTCACTTAGCACTTGGCCGCGCTTCGACTCGCCCCGTACCAGTTCAAAGACTTCCCGCTTCTCCTTGGGGGACGACAAATGCAGAATCACTTTCGCCACGTCAGCCTGGTGCATCCGGCCAAGCATCTTCGCGAGATTGGTGATCGCACCCCTCCGCAACAGCCGTTGCACCGACAACAGCACGATGTCGGACTTGGTCCGGCCTCGATCGGCTTGGTCACGCAGCACGTCTCGGAGGAGATCTTTATCCCCTGGACGAGAGCGCGGATCCACTGGACTCGACTCTGTCATACGTTCCGTCGGCAACATCACGACCCTGCTAGTAGCCTAATTCGGTAAGTGCACGCGCATCTTCTCGCCATGCCTCCCGCACTTTCACCCACACCTGCAGAAACACTTTCATTCCGAAGATCTGTTCCATCTCGCGTCGCGCATCAGTCCCGACCGCCTTGAGCCGCTCTCCGTGCTTCCCGATCAAGATCGCCTTGTGAGACTCTCGCTCGACCAGGACCGTCGCACTAATGCGGGCCAACTTCCCCTCCTCGATAAATTCATCGATCTCCACGGCCACTGAGTAGGGCACTTCCTCATAGGTCTGGTGCAAAATTTTCTCGCGAACTATTTCGGCTGCCAACGTCCGCATGGACTGATCTGTGACGGTGTCTGCATCATAGGCCGCATCCCCTTCCGAAAGATGGGCTACGGTCACGGACAGCAAACGATCGACATTATCGCCGGTTTCAGCCGACACCGGCACCACGTCCGTCCACGCGTATAATCTGGCGTAGGTTTCCATCACCGGCAGCAACTTGAGCTTATTGACCAGGTCCACCTTGTTCAAGACCAGGATGACCGGACGCGGACGCTTCCTGATCGCCCCTTTCACATGATCGATGACCAAGAGATCACCGGGACCAGGCGAACTTGTCGTGTCCATTAACACGTACAAAATATCCGCCTCCTCCAGCGTCTCGACCGTGGTGCGGACCATACGACGATTGAGCAGATGTTGAGGTTTGTGCAGCCCAGGCGTATCGAGCAACGCAATCTGCGCACCCGGTGCATGCACAACCCCCAGAATTCTCGTTCTCGTCGTTTGCGGCTTGTCCGAGACAATTGCCACCTTCTGCTGAAGCAATTGATTGAGCAAGGTCGACTTGCCAACGTTCGGGCGCCCAATGATCGCGACTGTGCCAAACTTCATAATGTTACGGGCGTGGCCGCTCCTGTAATGGTGATGGAACCAATTGATACACGGTTTCACCTTTACGAACGTAGCCGAGCTGTTCTCTCGCCAACTGTTCGATCTTCGCGGGATCGTGTTCCAGACGATCGATCTCCCCGCGAAGCGTGCGGGCCGTCCGCTGCAATTCCTGAAGGTCCGAGTCCAACTGTTGGGCATGCTCGCGCATGGAGAAATAGCGGGGCAGACCCATGTCGCCAAAGACCAGGGCGACCAGCAACAGCAGGCATGCGGCGGCTCCCACATAGTGCGCACCCGCCACCATGCGACGCTGCCAATCGAGCCACTGCCGTCCCCGGTTCTGCTTGATAATCATCGTCGTAGACTCACGATCAATATCGCTCCGGCACCGCTTCACGACCTCGATAGACGGCGTTGGAACCCAGCTCTTCCTCGATCCTGAGCAACTGATTGTACTTCGCAACTCGGTCCGTTCGGGACAGCGACCCGGTCTTAATGAGTCCGCAATTGGTCGCGACCG
>JANOMG010000243.1:0-11364 GCA_031420175.1 Nitrospira sp. | reverse complement strand
ACAATTACTTGATCGGGAGCTTCACGCTGATCGCGCCTCCGAGATCCCCTTCGTTGGCGCCCTCTTTCTTATAGCCGGAGATATCCGTTTCGCCCTTCGGTCCCCCGTGACAACCCATGCAGCCTTTTCCATAATAGAGCGGCAACATGACCCGCACGGCTTTCCCGCCCTCGACGGTTTCGCTCAGGGCCTTGTCGCCCTGTCGGGGATAGGCGGCATCGGCGAGTTTTGCGAGGAGGCCGGCCTCAAACCCGTCTGCCTTGTTTTTGGGATTCCGCAACAGGCCATCTTGCGTTGTTTGCTTGAGATACACCCCCGTCTTGGTGCTGAACTCCGCCGCGGCCTGCGTGCCGAAGTGTGCCGGCGTGAAACCTTTATAGCCGACTCCTGACTTATTGATCGTAGCCTGATTGTCTGCCACCGTCTTTTTGGACGCTGCCACAAGTTGTGGCAACAGGCTCTTCGCGGTTTCCGGCATAGCCGCCGCCTTGAGATTGGCCAAATCGATACCAGATCGTCCTTTAAACTTCTCGGTCAACTGTGCTTCGAACACGTCCGGCGTAAATCCCTTGTCTCCCTTGGCCGCATCATTGATGAGTGGCTGATTGGCGCCGACCGTTCCCCGACCGGCATCCAACAGAATTGCCAACAGACGTCCGGTTTCGATGACATCTGGATTGGCCGACGCGGGAACCGGTGCGAGACCGATTCCTAGTGCGAGCAGGCCCAACGCAAAAACGAGAGTCCTCTGTTTCGCAATGTTCATGAAACCTCCTTTTTAGGCACGTGTGTTAAGGGCTCGCCAGAAGTACATTGCTCCTGGGAGGGCCGCAGATGACGTGACTATGGACTCTTCGTGTCACTCGCGCCAGTTCTATATTTTCAAGTTCTGACTCCATAGGATTGCAAAGAGTTGATTCTGTGTTATGCAATCCAAGATCGGGGATGGATGCGGCAGGGCCCGATTCCGATTCACTGTGCGCAGCATCCCATCGCTGACCATCATCCTCGGAATTTGACCGCAACAATCGGATAGTGCATCACCTCGTTCCGGCGGTATCATGGCCCAACGAGTCGGGAGAAGCTCATGATGTCAGTCATTGCAGATGATGCGTGGGAGGCCGTGCTGACGCGTGATCGCCGCTGCGATGGCCGGTTCGTCTACGCAGTGTCCTCAACGAACGTCTATTGCCGCCCCTCGTGTCCTTCTCGCCGCCCGACTCGCGACCATGTGATGTTTTTCGATTCGCCGTCTCTGGCGGAGGCGGCAGGCTATCGCGCCTGTCTGCGCTGCCGGCCGCAGTCGCCTCATGGTTCCGACGCCGAACAGCGGGTTGAACGTGCGCGAGGTTATTTGAATGACCACGGTGATGATCCTGTTACGCTCCGGCAGTTGGCCAGGGAAGTCGGCATGAGCCCGTTTCATCTGCAGCGCACCTTCACGCAATTGGTCGGACTGTCGCCAAAAGCGTACCGGGACACCCGGAGGATGGTGCGGTTTACGTCAGCATTGAAGCGAGGCGAGACCGTGACGAATGCGACCTACGAAGCCGGCTTCGGTTCCAGCAGCAGCCTGTATGCACGAGCGCAGGAGGGACTCGGGATGACGCCCTCTGCGTTCCGCTCCGGCGGGGCAGGCGTCACGCTGCGCTATACCACCGCGCCGACGGCTGTCGGTCGCATACTTGTGGCGGTGACAGAACGGGGTATTGCCGCTGTGTGTCTCGGAGACACAGTCGGCACATTGGTGGCGTCACTTCGGCACGACTATCCGAAGGCGATACTTCGCCGAGACAGTATCGGGTTGAAGGAGCACGTCCGAGTCATTCTGCAGTTGGTCACAGGAGAAAGAGCCGCCACGCTTCTCTCTCTGGACGTGAAGGCTACCGTGTTCCAACGTAAAGTTTGGCAGGCGCTGCAACAGATTCCTCGTGGCCAGACCAGGTCCTACCAGGAGATCGCAGGAATGATCGGGCAACCGACGGCGGCCCGTGCCGTGGCGAGAGCCTGTGCCACGAACCCAATCGCGGTAGGTATCCCTTGTCATCGAATCGTTCGAGGAGATGGGCAACTCGCGGGCTATCGGTGGGGCCTAGAGAGGAAGAAACGGCTTCTGGTCCTGGAGCGAACGTGAGCTGGAGAGGAAGGTGCCAGGCTCGCGGTCTTAGCGCAGGTCTGTCGGGGTCTCTTCAAATCGGATGGCGACGCCTGAGAGGGCCTGTTCGATGCGCGGCTGATCCGTGGCGCCTTGGGTCAGGATGTAGGGGTTGGAGCTGTAGGGTGTGTACCATCCGTATCCGTAGAGCCCAAACGCCGCTCCGGCCGGGCTCAGCAAGCCCGCCTCATAGTAAGGGCTTCCGACCTGAGACATCACGACCATCGGTATCTCCAGGACGATCGCATCGGCCCCCAATGAACGGGCGCGATCCAGCATCGTGCGCCGGAGTGTCTCCAGACTATAGTTTGAGCTACGTACGGTAATCCGTGCCACTTCTACGTGGGGTCGTGCTGGCTCCGCTGGGAGCCAATCGACAGTATCGGTGGTGCTTCGCGGTGGATAGGTCGTGTCCGTGAAGTATTCGATGCGGGTGCCGACACATCCGGTGATGGACGCCGTGACGGCGAGGGAAAGAATAATTCGTCCAAGGATCGTCATACAGAACCTCTCAACGTGTTGTTGAGTCCACTGTACTGCGACGTCTACCGAGAACCCTATTTCTCGTTGGAGGGGGGAGTCAAGAACCAGGGAGTATGAATTCTCTCATTGCGCCGCGCGGCATTCCGTGTCTTCCGTCTGAGGCGTCACGCCTTACGTCTCACGTTTCACGGTGCCTTAGATTGCACCGCATAGGGGAAGCTTGATAAAGAAGAGTGGTATTCGTTGTCCGAGGGACTCGTTTTTTTCGCCGCACCAGGAGGACTCGCACCTATGTTTGACATCGTTGCACGCGTATTTCGACCTACGTCTGTCCGGCAGGTGCTCACGGGCACGTTGCTGGGCCTCTTCCTGATGAGCCTTCTCCCTGCCTCGCTCGATGCGGCACGAGGAGGAGGGAAGACGGAGGTATTGTCTGTGCAAACCGCCGCACCGGCAGCGGTTTTTATCGAGACGACTGGAAGTGAAGCGGAGTTACGGCGTCAAATGCGGGCCAAAAACGGGGTATCTGAGCTCAGTTCTTCCGCTCCGGGGATTCGCTTCTCGGTCGCGCCGACGGGGAGCTTTGGCTTTATTACCCCAAGGCTTCTGGGATTGGCCTTGGTCACGCAGAGTCCGGATCTCCCGTTAGAACAGATGCCGCCCGTCACCAATGCCTACGAAATCCATAAGCTCGCCAACGGCAGCGGGATGTTGGTGGGATTTGTGGCAGCAGATCTCAAGCCTCTGCTGTCGCCGACTCAGCGGCCGAAGAATATCCGGCTCGGACTCTATTCCAATCCTTCGGACAAGGCTCCGTATATTGTCGCGGTGCCCTTGGTCAAACTGGTTGTCGATCAGATGCCGCTCAAACTCGATCCTAAGAAACCAGACAGTGCGGTCCTGCTCGAGATGGATTTGCAAGGCACCGCGAATCGGAAGTCGGTTCCAGGGGCGCAATAGACTATTCACGGCTGTACGCGATGTAAGTCGCCATCCTTGGGCTGACACAGCTCCGTCCGCATATTGGCTCGTCTTGTGAAACTCGGTAGCGTCCTTCACTTCCGTGGGGATCTCGAATGTAGCCAAAGGAGGATAGGCCATGACGTTATTGCGACATGTCGGTATGGCGTTGTCGGTGGTGCTGGTGCCCTTGACGGTCAGTGCTGCGTCTCCACCGGAACCACGGGTGGACTATTCGGCCGATAGCACGATGGAGATGGACGAGGGTATGACGATGAAGTCCCATGTCTACCATACGTCGGGCAAGGAGCGTATGGAAATGGGCGGGGCGGATGGCAGTGTCACCATCATCCGCAAGGATAAGAAGGTGATGTGGCAGCTGATGGGGGATATGTATATGGAGATGGCCCTGGATCAGTCGAATTCGTCCGAACTCAGCGCCATGGATGTGGAGCAGACTGCCGTCGGGAAAGAAACGATCAACGGGGTCAAGACCACCAAATCCAAGGTCATTGCGACGAAGAAGGACGGGTCGAAGTTCGGCGGATTCTTCTGGACGACCAAAGAGGGTGACAAGAAAGTGCGCATGGCGAGTGAGTTGACCAATCTGAAGATCGAGAAGCAGGATCCGGCGCTGTTCGAGATTCCTGCCGGCCATACATAGAACGACATGGGAGCCATGATGGGGCAGGGCGGAGCTCCGAACCTTCAAGACATGATGAAAGGCGCGGGACAGGAGAAAGACAAAGGGCGGAGTAGAGACAAAGGCAAGAGCAAGAGCGCGGAAAGCGATGAGACTATCGATGTGAACAAGATGCTGGAAGGCCTGTTGGGACGATAACGGAGGATAGCACGATGATTCTGCTCAGAATGTTCTGCAGTGCGTTGCTGCTTCTCGCCCTGACGGCTCCTTCCGTTCGCGCGGACGATATCTGTTTGGGTGATGACGAAGAGAAGGTGGCCAAGGCTCAGGTCGCCGCCCTGAATAAAGTTGAGAAATCGGGCCCACCGGCTGAACTGTTTGTGGCGTATCAGGCTATTGCAAGCAACGACTGTATCGACCGATACGATAAGAATGTGATGGGCAGAGCCAAGACGAGCCTGCCGAAACTCGGTCGGGATTTGGGCAAGGCGGCCGAAGCGAAGGGGATATTGTATTCAAGCGAGCCGGTGCGGGCCGATGGGAGGACGTCGGCCTTCCGGTATTTGAGGCCATGGGCGATTACAGCGAGGCCAACCGAGTGATACTGAAGGCCGCGCAGGCCCAATCGGACGATTTGGCGTTATTCAAAGCGGCCTGGAGTGTGGACAATGGCAGCTATGGCCCCCGTGATCCCAAGTCGGGTGACCGACAGCCCTATATCTCGCCCCCAGCCTATCGTCAGGAGCCTCAGAAAATTGCTTCGGTCAATGCCGACGGGTATATGAAGGCTGAGGAAAAGGATGCCCAGGGCCTGTCCGGTGGGGCGGCGGAGGTTGCGAAATCGACCAGGGGCTCGCTTGAGAATCTGAGGAAGGCCGCGGATTGGATGAAGTTTTTGCCGAACGGCGACAAGCCAGCCAAGGTCAGGGCCGAGCAGCAAGGTGACACCGTCATGGCGCGGCCTGACCCAATGTTCACTCAGGTGAATGCCAGGATGTATTACGATTTCGCCGACTCTGCGAAGGCGCGGGAGAAGGTCGCGCAGCTCGACCAGAAGATGGAAGAGTCCGGGCGTGCTGCGGAGAAGTCTGGCGAGAAAGTTAAAAGCGCAATCACGCAACAGAGCGAAACGGATCAGAAGAAGTTCAAGGGTAAGAAAGCCGATCTCGAGAAAGAACTCGGCTTCTGACGAGTGGGAAAGCCTGGTGCAGGCTTGTTCTTGTCCGACTGCGGGAGTAGGATCGCCCCAAGTCCTAGGTCAATGGTTTTCATGTAAAGGGGGATCGCACCATGGTAGATCGGTCAATGAATGTATTCGGGGTCATCGCCTTGCTGGGGCTGATGGTCGGTGGTTGTGCGAGTGAGGAGACGATGGGAACGGCAGGTACCGGGTCGGCATCCGCCACAGCGACGGGCATCAACCGTGTTGCGTCGGGGTCTGTGGAGGATACTTCAATTGGATGTCTGGCGCGTATCCCCAAGGATGCGAGTGTAGGTCAGAAGATGTTGGCGGAGGAAAGCTGTCACCGCGATCAAGCTGCTCGTCGATAAGTCAGTTTTGTTTCCGTGTCTGGGAGACGGCTGAATGGCCGTCTCCCACATCACCGCATCGCGTTGCTCTCTGTTCTCATTGCCCATCCACAAGGCCCAATCTGGTTTCACTCGCCGTAGCAAACGAACTCTGAACGCGGAACGCTGAAGGGACAACTGTTTCCTTGTTCATCGTTCAGCGTTCAGCGTTTCCTGGCTGCGGACTTTCCCCGCAGCCTGCGTGACAAATGGGCCATTGATCTCTCATCCTAATCCTCTTACTCTATATTATTTCTCACGGGTGCGATGGTCATTGCCTGTCGGCAAGCGGTCCTATTCGCACCTGTCACGTCTGGTTGAAGGAGGCCGAAATGATCATCAACGATCTGGCGAGTAGAGGTCTGTCTCGTCTTGTTCTTGCCATCGCGGCGGGCGCCTTGGTTGGGTCAGGAGTGGGAATTGGTGGCATAGCGCCAGCCTCCGCCTATGAAGTGTGGCTGACGGATCAATCCGATACGGCGAAAGAAAGCGGCGGCTTTCTCTATATCTATGACGGGGCGGCGCTCGCGGCGAATCCTGCCGCTGCGAAACCGGCCGTCACCATCGATCTCTCCAAAGAGATCAACACCTTTTGTGAAGAGGCCACCAAGAAGCCGGTTCGGCGTCCGCATATGCTGTTTTTTAACAAGAACCAGGATCACGCGATCCTTTCCTTCCTGAGCGGCCACGTGCTCTTTATGGATGCCAAGACGCATAAGCCGGAGGTCTGCTTATCGATGGGGAAAAATGTCCATGCGGCCTGGCCGACGCCTGATCAGAAGATGGCGATTGCGGCGAATATCGCCGAGAAGAAGTTCATCCGGATCTGGACCGACTATGCCGCGCATACATTCAGCTTCGATCCCGAGAAGGATGTGGTGAATCTCGCCGCGCTGGAGGGTGGGGACCGTCCGGATACGTCGCCGATTTGCCCGATCACGGAGTCATCCAGCCGCTATGCCTTTGTCACGCTGCGCGGAGGGGGGCTGTTGGTGTTCGATGTCACCACCACGCCGATGAAGGTCGTGGTCACGCTCAATAATAATCAGATTCACCCAGCCGGCTGTGGCGGCATCCAGGTCGGCGAGACGATGTATATCAATTCCGGCGGCGGCTGGCCGGTGGCGCCTCTCTCCTATGATGTGTATGCCCTTGATCTGTCCACCCTTCCAAAATCGGTCTCGGCCAAGCTGGTGTCTCAACGGGATGACACATTCGCCGATTCCCACGGGATGGCCGGGGTCGGACGCTATGTCTGGAGTGCGGACCGGGCCGGGAACAACGTCGAAATTATCGATACGCTCTCGAACCTGAGCGTGGGCTCGATCGACTTGGTGACGGATACGAACAAGGATCCCGCTCCTGATCTCATGGACAACGCGCCGGACGGGCAATATGTCTTCGTCGGGCTGCGCGGCCCCAACCCGCTCACCGGGAATGACAAGGTGGCGCAGAATGCCAAAGGGACGATCCCCGGCGTCGGCGTCATTCACGTGGATGGCGGAGGGAAGGTCGGCCACTATAAGGGGCAGGCGGCCATCACGAATATGAAAGACGGAAAAGAAACGGCGGATACCCATGGGATTGCCGTTCGGAAGTAGCGTTGCTCTTGGAGAACATCGTGGGGCCGCGGCTGTGTCGCCGCGGCCTGCTGCGAGAGAGGACGAAATACTGATGTCGAGGAGGACGTCGCTAATACGACGTGGCGCTACCCGTTCTGGTTCTGTGAGCGCCCGTCTCGCGCTGGCGGTCTTGTGCCTCACGCTGGGGGCCTGTGCGGGAGTGGATTCGAGAGGTGATCTGCCAACGGTTGCGTCGGTGGATCTCTCCCGTTATGTCGGCACCTGGTATGAAATCGCGCGGCTCCCGATGTGGTTTCAGCGTCACTGCGTGGACTCCAAGGTAGTGTATTCCAGCCGTCCTGATGGGGCGGTGGGCGTGCATAATGAGTGTGTGACCAATATTGGCAAGGTCGAGCAGGCAGAGGGAGTCGCGACGGTGGTCGATACCAAGACGAATGCACGACTCACGGTGGTGTTCGATAATTGGTTCGCGAGGCTGTTTGGCTCATCCCGCGACGGTAACTATTGGATTCTGGATCTCGATCCGGAATACCGGACGGCGATGATAGGTACTCCAGATCGCCGATATCTCTGGATTCTGTCCCGGGCCACTCAGTTGGACGAGGTTACCTATCGGCGGCTCGTCGAGCGAGCCCAGCAGTTAGGTTATCCGGTGTCGGACCTCATTCGAGTCCGCCGCCTCTCTTCCTCGTGACGGCTCGCAGCTACCCCTCACAGGCATCAGCATCCTGTTCATCTTGGAGGATAGAGCATGTCTTTGACCGCCTATAACAATGTGCCGGTTCCTTCGTTCATGTATGGCACGGCTTGGAAAAAAGAGGCCACGACGCAACTGGTGCAGTCGGCCGTGAATGCGGGCTTCACCGCCATCGACACGGCCAACCAACTGATCCATTATCAGGAGGCCCTGGCGGGGGATGCCCTGCTGGCCCTCGCGCAGCAAGGGATCACGCGAGATCGCCTCTTTCTCCAGACCAAGTTTACGCCGACGAATGGCCAGGACCATCGCACTCCCTATGATGCCTCGGCTGATCTCACTACCCAAGTGATTCAGTCCTTCGACAGCTCGTTGGCCCACCTGCACACCGACTATCTCGACTCCTATGTCTTGCACGGCCCCTATCAGCGGCAGGGCTTGGGAACGGCGGATAGGGAGGTGTGGGCCGCTATCGAGGGGCTCTATCGGTCAGGGAAAACGAAAATGATCGGCATCAGCAATGTCACGGCGGAGCAACTCACTCAGCTCTGCGTCGAGGCGACCGTGAAGCCCATGGTGGTGCAAAACCGCTGTTATGCAGCACTTGGATGGGACAAAGAGGTGCGAGAGGTCTGTCGGGCCCACGGCATCATCTATCAAGGCTTTTCGCTGTTGACCGCGAATCAAGGGATCTTTGCCGAACCAGCCATTCGGGCTATCGCCCAACGGCTAGGGGCTGGGCTGGCACAGGTTGTCTTTCGGTTTGCGATGCAGATTGGGATGCTTCCTTTGACCGGCACCACGAATCCCCAGCATATGAAAGAAGATCTCCATGCTGAACAGCTCACCCTGACAGATGAAGACATGCAGGTGATCGAAACGATTGGGATGTAAACGCGAGGCTTACGAGGGGAGCTCGGTGAGTCGAAGGGTGTAGAGGTACTGGTAGAGCCCTTTACGGTCGATGAGTTCTGCATGGGTACCGGTTTCAACGAGGTGGCCCTTATTGAGCACGAGAATGCGGTCGGCTCGTTGGATGGTCGTCAAGCGGTGGGCGATCACAAAGGTCGTTCGGCCTTTCATGAGTTGCTCCAACGCTTCCTGGACGAGCCGCTCTGACTCACTGTCGAGGGCGGAGGTCGCTTCGTCCAACAACAAGATCCGTGGATTCTTCACGATGGCCCTGGCGATCGCAATGCGCTGACGCTGTCCGCCTGACACAGTGATGCCTTTTTCCCCCACGACGGTTTGGTACTGATCCGGGAAGCTCATGATGAAGTCGTGGGCATGGGCCGCTCGGCTGGCCGCTACGACTTCCTCTTCAGTCGCCTCTCTGTTCCCATAGCGAATATTGTCGAGAATCGTCCCGCCGAACAGAATCGTCTCTTGCGGGACCAGCGAGATCTGTCGATACCAGCTATCCATGGTGACTTGGCGAAGATCCTGTCCGTCGATCGTGATGCGCCCTTCCGTGGGATCGTAGAAGCGGTGGAGCAAGTTCATCACGGTCGTTTTTCCGGCGCCGGTGGGACCGACGATGGCGACGAGTTCGCCCGGCTTGGCCTCGAACGAGACATCCGTTAAGACCGGTTGCCGTGGGTCGTAGGCAAAGCCGATGTGCTCCGCCCGGATATGTCCCGATACGGTGGACAGCGACGTGGCCGTGGGGGAGTCGCTCACTTCGGAATGGGTGTCCAGAATTTCGAATACCCGTTGTGTGGCGCCTTGCGCTTCCCTGATCTGTGCAAACACGCGGGCAGCCGAACTGAACGGACCGATCAGGATGCCGGCAAAGAGGACGAAGGCAAAGAGATCGCCGGGCGACACGGTTCCGTCGATGACTTGGAGCCCCCCGTACCACAAGACCGCGGCGGCGGCGGAGAAGGTGAGGAGGCTGATGACGGGGACGAATACCGCCATGATGTTCGCCCGTTGCATCGTCAACGACAGGGTCTGTTCAACTTGTGCTGCGAACCTGGTTTCTTCGCGTTCTGTTTGAACGAAGGACTTCACGATGCGAATGCCGGAGATCACTTCTTCGATCAAGGTGCTTAAGGCAGCGGTGTGATCTTGAATCGAGGTCGAGAGGGATTTCAGTCTGCGGCCAAAAAATTTCGCCACGAGGACGAGCAAGGGGAGCAGAACCAGGATCAAGAGGCAGAGCCGCCAATTCATCATCAGTAAGAACGTGATCCCTCCGATGAAGGTCACGAGCTGTTTTGCACTGTCGATCGGCGTTTCCGTGACGACGGATTGGATGACCGTGACGTCGTTCATGAGCCGTGAGAGGAGTTCTCCGGTTCGCCGCCTGGCAAAGAAGCTGACGGAGAGGGTATGCAGGTGTTTAAAGAGGTGTTGGCGAAAATCTGCAACGATGCGCTGGGAAATCCACGCGGTCAGATAACTGTGGCCCATCGAGCAGAGGCCCTGCAGGAGGACGAGCCCGAGAAAGAGGGTGATCAACTCCGTCATTCTGGACTGGTCGTGCTGGACGGTAATGACGTCCCATAACGTGCCGGCTAACCGCAGCAGGGCCAGATTAATCGCGGCGACAGCCATGACCAGCAGGCCCGCGAGCGCCATACGGGACAGGTAGGGCTTCAGGAACGGGAGAAATCGTGAGAAGGTGGACATGTTGAGGGACGATTGTAGAGGGGCAGCTGCGAGTAACTCACGAAAGAACGGCAGATGTAACGTCTCAAGTCCCTGCTAGAGTCAATCGCTACAGCTGTGCGATCGACTCAATCAGGTTCTTATTGACGGCCACGAACTCCGAGCGATCCTTATCATCGATCACCACGTCGGTGAGGCTGATAAAGAGGCGTTGCTCTTCGTTGATTGCATCGGACACACGATTGCGCATGGGAGGAATGAGGAAGTCGCCAACGTAGACACAGTTCACAGTCCGGACGCGGATGCGAACCTTCTTGCCTTCGGGCACGAACCCCTCCTCCCCGTTCTCGGGTGAGCCTAGCTCTTACGACGTTCGAATTTTTGACGCCGGCGAAGCTTCTTGTACTTGTGCTTGCGCATTTTCTTACGGCGTTTTTTCAAAACACTGGACATGCGTTCTCTCCTGCGAAGGGGGGAGTGTAGAAGTTTCCGTTTCAAATTGCAAGGCCAAGAGCGGATGTGTCAACCCAATTGAGCAATGTCCTCTGTCTCCCCAAGTCGCCATGTCCGGTTTACGGCATCGGGGTCTCCACGGGTTTGTGACGGTCTGGCCACACGAGGCAGGGCCAGGGATGCGGCGATGTTGGGTTGGCGGCACGCC
>JANOMG010000242.1:0-8103 GCA_031420175.1 Nitrospira sp. | reverse complement strand
ACAGGGGTGAAAGAATATCCCTTGTTCAAAGAGAAGTAAAGTGAGAGAGCAGGCGAGGTTTTTGACTGATCCGCCATGGTTCTGAATCCCACAGGAGGCGCGATCATCGCGCTGATGAAGAATTTGTCCAACCGGTTTATTGCGCACTCCGCCAGGTCACCTCTTCCCAACAGAGATGGACGAAGGTTTCAAAGGGAGGGAAATTATTCGCGTTTTGTTCTTTCGACCGGACCCAGAGATCGATTTCCATTCCGGCCGGATCGGTTTCCCCTCCAGGCAGCGTTCGCTTCACGGGATAGCGCACCTCATGGGTTTTTGGATCGCGGGACCGTTCCATCACCATGAAATGGGCATCGTAGTCCTTGTATAGAACCTGATCGTTTTTCCACATCGTCGCCGTGCCCCACCCTCCAAGGTAGAGCCAGGTTTTCGGATACAGCGGATCGCCGTTTCCGGAGTCACCATGTTCATAGATCCTTGTCGCAATGCCTCCATCCTGGAACGGAGCCTTCGCGGCAAACCGATCAAAGACGATTCGATACCGGTCGACGCCCTCGACAAATTCAGCGATGACCTGTCCGCTGTTCGTGAGTTCGTTCACCTGGATGTCGATGGAGCCTTGCACTGATATCAGGTGTTTGCCGGCATAGTCGAGGTGGTTCCACGGTGTGCGATCGTTCACGCTTCCTATCAGGGTGGCTTTCTGCCCGGATAGGTAAAACTGCCCGCTATAGTGTGGATGCTCCGTGGCCTTGAAAATGCGCGTGCCTTCATCCCCTTTCGGAGTGCCGAACTGGTCTGCCGCAACAGCCGGTAACGATATGAGCGATAGAGTTAGGAACGACAGGCTCAGAAGCCGCGTCGTAATTCTGCTCCGTCCAGTATGCATGTGGCTCTCCTTTGATTGAGAACGCAGTGGGAGTGTATCGCGGGAAGGGCCGTCATTTTCACTAATGTTCTTTCAAGAGGGTGTTGTCAAGTCTTGCAACCTCTGTCTGGAAGTGTGTGGATTCCACTTGGGCAGAGTTGATTTGTCCACGAAAGAGGGTGGTGGTGAGGTGCTCGCATTGATGGCATGTTGGGTTGCGATGACAAATTGTCCACCAGCTACCTAGACCCCCGCGTCGTCAAACCACTATCGGATCGCTGGTTGGCTCCCGCAGTTGTGAAACAGTTGAATGAATGAACGTGGTTGAATTTTAATCACTACTATTCCGGTAGTAGATAAGATTAAAATGCTTCCCCGGTTGACTCAGCAGCGTGAATTTACCATTAAATACAAGGAGGTGTGCCATGAAGCAGTTACGTATGGTGAGCCTGTGTGTCATGAGTTTGGTTCTGATGGCAGGGTCCGGACAGGCGGCTGATGGGGCCAAGGCCAAGTCGTTGTATGACCGACTGGGTGGAAAGGCCTCGATCACGGGGGTGGTTGAGACCTTCGTGAGCAATGTGGGAGGAGACGCCCGCATCAACGGGTTTTTCGGGAGTACGGATCTCACGAAACTGAAGATGCATCTGGTCAATCAGATTTGTGAAGTAAGCGGTGGACCCTGCAAGTACACAGGGCGGACTATGAAGCAGACTCACGCTGGCATGGGCGTGCACGATGCGGCGTTCGGCGCGCTGGTGGAAGACCTGGTGGCCGCGTTGGATCACCACAAGGTCGGCAAGACGGAAAAAGATGAACTCCTGGGCGTGCTCGGTCCGATGAAGAGCGATATCGTCGAGAAGAAGTAAGTCCGCAAGGTGCGGGGATTTCCACCGTATGGTTCCCCGTACCCTGTGCCTCTCGATTCTGCTCGTTCAGCCACCCTCGACGGTATCATCATGTCATGCTCGTACATGAGCGCACAGGTATCTGTCCCATGGTCCACTTCAGTCGATCCTGATCACTGACTCTACATTCTTGGAGCATGTCTTGTGAGTCACATGGCGCTGTTGAATGATTGGAGAAGACGATCGTGCAAATTGAGAAGAACTTAGGGATTGGGTCCGTTCGTGGACTGTGGCGATATCCCGTGAAGTCGATGCTGGGAGAGCAGTTGGCAATGGTAGCTGTGACTGAGCGAGGACTGCAGGGCGATCGCCGGTTTGCATTGCTCGACCTTGAGACCGGACATGTGGTGAGCGCAAAGAATCCCACGCGGTGGCCCAGCCTGTTTATGTTTCAGGCGCGCCTCCTTCCCGGAGCCTCGATGGGCGTGGAGATTACGCTTCCGGATGGACGGATCGTCACGGAGTCTCTGCGAGAGGTGGATGCTGTCCTGTCTCAGCAACTTGGACGAACCGTCACGCTTACGACTGTGCCTCCGGCCCAGCCCGTGTTGGAACAATATGTTCCCAACCTGGATGGCCTGGTTGAACGAGACAGCGAGACGGTGGTGAAGATTTCTCCCACCACTTTCTTCGACGAAGCGCCCGTCCACCTCCTGACGACTGCGACGCTCGAAGCCCTGCAATCGCGCTATCCGGATGGGCGTTTTGACGCGCGGCGGTTCCGTCCCAATGTGGTCATCGATACGGGGACTTCAGACCCCGTATTTTTGGAGAACGACTGGAAGGGGCGTACTCTGGCGATAGGTTCCCAGGTTCGTTTGGCAGTCACGAGCCTCTGCGCGCGCTGTGTGATTACGACTCTACCGCAACATGACCTGCCTCAAGACCTGACGATTCTTCGGACAGCAGTCCAGCATAACCACGGTATGGTAGGCGTGTTGGCAACTCTCGTCACGCCGGGGGTCGTGCATGCCGGGAATGTCGTTTGCCCAGAGGGGTAAGGTTTCTTCGGTCAGACAATAGTTAGTCTGGCTCAGAAAAATACACGAGACAAACCACACACACTAGCGTAACCAGCCGGGCCTCGCGCTTCATGCATGAGGGGCCATGGCTGCCGGCGGACTTCTTCGACAGTCTGTTAGCTATGCGATCGGTCTGTTCGATGGTGCAAGAGCGCCGGGCCCAGCGGAAGTAGGGCGTGGCCGGTAAAGGCAAACGTCAGGCTGGCGACCGCGTGATAGAACGCCATGAGCCCCACGAGAATGTGGAAGATGCCGGGAAGAATCTCGGATAGTAGATCCAAGTGCGCGAGGAAGGTGGTGAAGAAGGTAATCGTAATGACGAGGTGCAGGGCGCAGAGCGTCGTATTCCGGTAGGCGGTGAGATATACCATGATGGCAGAGAAGAAAAAATAGACCAAGTTGATCGGTGCGTACAGCACCATGCTGAGGTGGAAGGTGGTGCTGGCGCTGACGAGCTTGGCCGTGCAGACGGTGGTCCAAAAGAATCCGTACATGGTCAATGCCGTGCCGCCGAGTTGCTCGTGATAGCGGATGTCGGTCATGCCGGCGAGGATTTGGACGAAGCCGCCGAAGATCAAGGCAATGACCAGCGTTCCAATAATATCTCGGTCCGGAATCCCCCCCAATTGTGCGACGCCCAGGGTGAGGGCGCCGACCGCCAGTCCGAACAGGCCAATGGCTAAGACATCAATTCGTCGCGGGTGTAACTCATCGGCCATGGAGACTCCTTGTTCATTGTCGTCGTATTGCTGTGACAGTCGAGAAAGGGGAGCATGCAAGAGCGGCAGCGCGAAAAGCAAGGCCCGCAAAGGAGGGGGGGATGTGTGCCGGCGTTACAAACGGGGGGCTGGTTTCGTCTTGAAGAAGTCTCCGCCTTTCACGGATTCGTCGTCTGTACCCCAGGCAATCTGTTTATCCTGTCGCTTCATGAGTGGCACATGTTTGGAGCAGTGGATATAGGCCTCTTCGACCTGGATGATGATCCAGGCTTCCGGACGGCGGCCTCCCTTCATTCGAGAGGCTTCGACCATGCCGGCTGGAAGATGGGGGAAGGCCGTGAGGTCATCGGGGCTGAGGACCCGGGCGGTTCCGTTCACGTGTAATCCCACCGTGCTCTGATAATAGTCGAGAAAGATCATCCCGATCTGTGGGTTTTCTATAATATTGCCGACGCTCGCCAGGACGCCGTTCCCCCGATACTCCGGGTAGGCGACTGTCTTTTCATCGAGCACCTGCACGAATCCAGGCGTGCCGGCGCGAAAAGAGCAATCGCAACGGCCCGCCGCATCGGCAGTAGCGATGAAGACCATCTCCTGCCGTGCGATGAACTGCTGCATCAGGGGATTCAGATGGTCCAGCATCTGATTGGCGTAAAACGACGCCGCGCGGGCACTGCTGCTGAATCGTTGTTGTGCCTGCTGTTCTGCTGACGAGGCCGGGCGTTTCATAGACACACTCCTGGTCACAGATTGCTGACTGCCATGGCGCTCGGCCCCATTGTCCACCACGAAAGACCGGTTTGTCGAATGCGCGACAGAGGATGCCGAACTGAGGTACTGAAAAGGTCTCATGCCGCCGGCTGGGTCTGCAAACCTCCAGGGCAGCTTCAATTGCTAGGGGGGCGGTGCGAGTATCGTAGGTGTACATCGACTGACGACGGATTGAAGGGAAGCCTTGTATGAGGCTCGTGCAGGATGAGGAAGAGGCCGGCTCTTATGCGGACAGGCCGACGCGCTAACTTTCGTCAGAAACGAGACGGTATTTTTTCAGCTTTGTGAGTAACGTTTTGTAATCGATATCGAGCATCTTGGCCGCCTGAGTCTTGTTCCCGCCGTTGGTTTCAAGGACGCGCTGGATGTGGAGCCGTTCGATCTCGTCCAGTGAGAGGCCCGTCTGATCTCCCGTCTGCAGCCTGTTTCGGGTTTTCGGCAACAGCGCGAGGATGTCTTCTCGACCGATCGGACCCGTTCCCTGGCTCATCAGCACGATGCCCTCAATCACATTGCGTAGTTCACGCACATTGCCTGGCCAACTGTGGGTGGCCAATGCCTGCACGGCTTCTGGAGAAAGGGACCGTGTCGTGGTTCCCGGGATGCGCAGCGTTGAGAGAATGTGGTCTGCCATGTTGGGAAGGTCCTCTTTTCGCTCGCGGAGCGGAGGCACGCGGAGGGTGACCGTGTTGATGCGGTAGAGCAGGTCGTCCCTGAAACGGCCCTGGTGCACGAGTTCCTGGATGTCCTGGTTCGTGGCTCCGACCACACGGACGTTGGCCTGGAGCGTCCGCGTGCTGCCGACGGGGCGGTACTCGCCACGATCTAGAACACGCAACAGACTCACCTGCATCGGACCCGGCATCTCGCCCAGTTCATCCAGGAAGAGCGTCCCCCCTTCGGCGGCGGCGATGAGTCCTGGTTTCGCGGCGGTCGCGCCGGTAAACGAGCCTTTTTCGTGGCCGAAGAGTTCGCTCTCCAACAATTCACGGCTCACAGCGCCGCAGTTGATGGCGATGAAGGGTCCGCTGGCTCGCCGGCTGAGGTCGTGGAGCAGCCGCGCCGCGATTTCTTTGCCCGAGCCGGTTTCTCCCTGAATGAGCACCGCTGCGTTGGATGGGGCGACCTGCGCGATCTGGGTCTTGAGCTTCTGCCAGGCCTGGCTTGGTCCTTCGACAATAACGTCGCGCGTGAAGCCTCCATGCCGGGCCGCCAGATTCTCCTTGCGAAGGGTGCGCACGGTCTTCAGTCTAGCCAATGCGGCGTTGACCGCTGCGGCGTCGAAGGGCGTATCCTTGATTAAGAAATCCCAGGCCCCTTGCTTGATCGCCTCGACTGCGTCTTTGACGTCGCCGTGGCCGGTCAGCATGAGGACGTCCACGTCGGGCTGATGCTCGCGGACCCATTTCAAGACCGCTCGACCGTCGAGGCCCGGCATACGGAGATCGGTGATGACGCAGTCGAAGGTGCTGGTCTGCAGCGCCTCGATGCCTGCTGCCCCATGCGTGACGGCGGTCACCTGACAGTCCTCCTCGCGGAGTGCCTGCTCCAGTACCAACCGAACGTATTCTTCGTCGTCGATGATGAGTATGCGCATGGGTTGAGCTTTCAGCTGTCAGCTGCTTCGCGATTGGGAAATGCCAGAGAAAATGTGCTGCCTGTGCCGGGGGATGATTCGGCCCAGGCACGGCCCCCATGTTTCTCTGCAACCATCTTCACGATGGCCAGGCCGACGCCGGTGCCTTCGTACTCCTGGGCATTGTGCGATCGTTCGAAGAGACCGAAGAGCTTCTCTTTCTGGTCGGCGTCGAAGCCGATGCCATTGTCCTGTATCCAGAGCCTACGCTCGGTCGTCGTCTGTTCTCCCCCGATGTGGATAGTCGGAGCTGGAGAATGGCGGGAGAACTTGATGGCATTGTCGAAGAGGTTTACTAGAGCCTGACGGATGCTGACCGGTTCGCCATATAGGTCGGTGAAGGGGAGATTGACGGTGATCTGAGGCGAAATGCCGGCAAGTTGGCTCTGCCGGTCGACGAGCAGGCTGTTGATCATCTCCAGTACATTGAAGCGGGTGCGTGGGAAATCTTGTTGTTCCAGTCGTGAATACTTGAGCAGGGCATCGATCATGTGCGTGAGGCGTAGGGCGGATCGACGGATCACGTCGATGTGGTGTTGGACTTGCGGCTCTCCCCCTTCTTGAAATCGCTTTTCCAAGAGCGAGGAGAAACCTTCGATTTCACGAAGAGGCCCTTTGAGATCGTGGGCAATTGAATAGGTGAAGGCTTCAAGTTCCTTGGTCTTGCGTGTCAGGGCGGTGCCTCGCTCGCGAAGATTCGCCAACATGGCTGTCAGGGAACTTGCCAGGATGCCGACCTCATCTCGCGTGGGCGAGGGCTCGAACTGCGCCGTGAGGTCGTGGTGGGCGACACGATCTGCCGTGGCAGCAAGCCGCTTCAACGGTCCGGCGACGAGCCGTTTCATCATGAGGTAGATCGCCAGGACGAGAAGCCCCATCAGGCTGACCACCCCGAAGACGATGAGCCGTGCCTGCTCGACGAGACGATCTCCCTCGATCTTCATCTCCACATCGATTTTGCGGTGAATTTCAATGAGCGAGGCGATCGCGTCCGCGGTCTTGGACGCGGTTTGTTCATAGAGAGGTTCTGTATCTGGCAGGCGCTTCATGTGCCGGCGGCTGGCGGTCTCGATGTCTTCCCGTTGAGCGCGGAGGGCGCTCATGCCGTCGGCGATGGCGACGATCGTGCGGTTTTCCTCGTCTGCCAGGTCGCCCCGTCCATGTTGTTGCAACATGCCATACAAGATGGGATGTGTGCGGGCGGCATGGGTCGCCTGATAGGTGTCCAATGCCGTGAGCGTTCGGTGCTCGATGTCCACGATGGCCTTCAGGCTGATGGTTTGGGTAGCGGCGCCCTGATGTTCGAGGAGATGGTGCATATGGGTCTGCATGTCGAAGAGGTTGCGGAGCATCTCCGACGCCGTGACGACGCCCGGAATAGTGATTCGCTGATGCCGGTCGACGTAACTATTCACGCGGGAGAGATACACGAGTGTCGCGGAGAAGCTGCCGATCAGCAGGATGACGATCAGCCCAAACGCGATAGCAAGTTTTTGGCCGATAGAGAGGCGACTGAGCCATCTGGCAGGCATGGCGTAGCCTAGCACAGTGAGCTGAGGGGTGTCAGCCAGCCACAGTGGAGGGGAATCGGGTGCGGAAAGACTTAAACCCGTTCAGTTCCCCAACGGCGATGGAGAAACCGTTCTATGGGAGCAAAGAGCGTTTTATCGACTGCGAGGCCGATGATCACGACAACGAGCATGACCCCGATCACTTGATCCATCGCGTTCAATTCGCGGCCGTAATGCAACAAATGACCGAGACCGAAGCCGGTCAGAATCGTGACGAATATCTCGGCGGCCATGAGGGAGCGCCAGGCGAAAGCCCAGCCCTGCTTCATGCCGCTCAACAAGAATGGAAGCGCCGCAGGCAGGATCACGTGTGTCCATGTGTGGAGTCCCGTCGATCCCATGCTGCGGGCTGCCCTGGCGTAAATGGGTGGAATGGTTCGGACGCCATTGTCGGTCGCAATGATCAACGACCAGAGGGTTCCCATCACCACGATGAACAGCATGGCCGACTCTGTTTGACCGAACCAGAGCAGGGCCAGCGGCACCCAGCAGACGCTGGGGAGGGTTTGGAGTCCCAGCGCGAGGATGCCGATCGAGTCCTGGCACCATCGGCACGATGCGGTGAGCAGTCCCAGGGGCAGCCCGGCGAGGATTCCCAATCCATAGCC
>JANOMG010000241.1:0-5518 GCA_031420175.1 Nitrospira sp. | reverse complement strand
GGCGAGATTGCCAGCACCCTCGCAGTCGAAGCAATTCAGGCGCATCTGGCTGAGGCAGCCCTGAACGCAGACCTGCCGCTGATCGGCCCCTGCAATGCCACGGTGTCTGCACCGGCCAATCGTCTTGCCAGCGCGATTCGTGCAGCGAACGACGTCGTTCATCGCGAGGCATGGACCAGGCCTGACTATGCCGGGATGGGTACCACCGTGGTCGCCGCACTGCTTCGTGAGGAGGTGCTCGCCATCGCCCATGTCGGAGACAGCCGGCTCTATCTCGTTCGAAACGGGACAATCCAAGCTCTCACCACAGACCACTCCTGGGTCGCCGAACAGATCCTCAAGGGGTTCATCACGGAAGATGAGGCCGAACGCTCCCCCCGCAGGAACATCGTCACTAAAGCCCTCGGCGTCGAAAGCAGCGTCGACGTGGAGCTGACGGAGGTTCCGGTCAAGAGCGGAGACATGCTGTTATTATGCTCAGACGGACTTACCCGTGGTGTCCACCCGAACGACATTCTTCACATCCTCAGTGGATCGGAAGACCTCCCCAGCATGTCCGATCGCCTCATCGCCATGGCGAATGAAGCCGGAGGCGACGATAACACGACCGTGGTCATCGTGGCCCTTCGGGATGACCTCCAAGCCGGACTATGGGAGCGGCTAAAAAAACGATTCATCGCGTAACCAATCACACGCACCTTGCACAGGAGGAAACATCATGCCGGTGACTCTGCCACAACCAGCCACACTGCTCGTCAAACTTCACGGGAAAGGCGCGCGGCATATCGAACTGACCCATGAGACATTGACAATCGGTCGGAAGGCCGACAATACCCTTGTGATCGAAGATCCCAACGTCTCGGGGCATCATGCGCGGATCGTGAAGGTTCAGGCCGTCTTCTTTCTCGAAGACTTGAAGAGCACTAACGGCACCGCCATCAATGGCCAGCCAATCACGCGCCACCAGCTTCATGACGCGGACGTGATCACTATCGGCCAACACCGGCTCGTCTTCCAAGAGAATGCGGTGGCCAGTACGGTAGCGCCTACCCCATTTGTCGATCTGGATCGAACCACGGTGCTCAGAGGAACGGACCGTACACCCGATGGACCGACGCTCACCGCCACGGTCCTGATTGTTGCTGGGAAAACCGATCGGTTGGAATACCCACTCACCAAACAGGTGAATGTCATTGGATCACAAGATGGAGCGGTCATTCGGTTGACCGGCTGGTTTGCCAAAAAATCTGCGGCAACGATCGCCCGGCGAGGCCACAGCTATGCCATCAGCCCTTCACAGGGCACGAAGTCGCTGCTCGTCAACGGCACGAATGTCGTGGGACAACAGGTGCTGAAGAATGGGGACCAGATCGAAGTGGCGGGCGTACAGCTGACGTTCTATCTGCTCCCCGGACCCAACCACGCCGCTCGCTAAGACGCATACGACTATTGAACGTAGAGAGTACCCTTCGGAAGGGTCTCGTAGCATCGGTCGGAGACGTCCGGGGCATGCGATTGGAGACATTGGAGAATCTGCCCGCCCCCGGGTGTAATGTCCTGGCAAAACCGTTTCACATCCTCCTCGCAGGCGGCCTTCATCCGATGGCGATCTTCCTTCCACTTTACAAACCGTTCGCGTACCTGGCCTTGGCAGGGCGGAGACAGTTGCTTGGCCCGCTGGTCGAGACAATGCGTGCGTGCAGAACCTTCCGACGAATCGGGACACAATTGTTCGATCTCGGATTCGCACCTCAACTTCGCCACCTGCGCCGCACGAGGATTCAATCGCATGGCACCGGCTCCATCAACACTTGAGTCGCGCAACCGGTCATCGTTCGGTCTCGACCTGGCGGCCTCTCTCGGTAGCGGAGGAGAGGTGGGAATGGTGAGATCCAACTCAGATGGCGCAGGCAGGGACGGCAAAGGGCGGACCGACTGACGAGCCTCAGCAGGCACCGCAACCGAAGACCATTCTTCTTGTGATGGAAAATTGGTCGCCACCGTCACCCACACAAGCCCAAGGCCCATGATGGTGATAGCGCCTGCCACAAAACCGCCGGACGACTGCTGTTGAGTCATGATCGCTCCCTCTGCTGACCAGCCCAGCATAGGATACGCCGTCAAAAAAATCGACGAATTGTCCGGTTTCTGCGAACCCCATTATTCATGGCAGTTCGTCGGTGACTCGTGAAGTTGCGACGCGAGCGCTGGCGCGCTGAGCCGCGCGGGAGAGCGACGAAAGGAGGAGCAGAGCGATGGCTAGTTGTCTGGCGTTTCGACGATGTGATTTTCGAACCTGGTGCAGCCCTCGGCGAGGAGACGATTGGTGAGCATCTCTCCAGGCCATTCGATCGGCAAATCGGCCGTGAAAACCCAGACATCTGGAGAGGTCCATACAGGACCATGGTCTTCAGGAAGCTCGGGGTCAAACAGATCGGTCCAGACCGGCATGTAGACACCATTCCCGCATTGCGTATGGAGGTGCACGATCGTGCGGGCACGAACGAGGGGGTCCAGATCGCGCCAGACTGCCGCAGTCTCATCCGCCAACCGATGGAGCCGCACGGCATTTTGCGCATCGAACATGGCGTAGGCGGCATACACCGGCGCCTCAAGCATATCGGGAGCTAACGCCAACTCGGGACATTGCTCCACGAGACCTTCAAGGAGTGCCCGGCGATGCCGGTCCTCCAGCGCATCGGGCAGTCCAGAATTCGGCACCCCGATCAACTCAAAGAAGAGAAACGCCGTGCTCTCGACGGGCGGATAGAGCCGGGCCGCAATCGATGTCGTCCGTTGCGAATCCGCGACTGAGCTCAAATGATCGTTCAAGCCCTGGAGACTGAGCGGCTCTAACGTCGAATCGGTCAGCAGGCGCGACTCGACTCGCACCACTGTCCCGGCTGAGAGGCGGAGATGCCGGTGCAACAAATCCGCCGTCGCGACCGGGTCGATCTTGAGCTTGAGCGGATGGGTCAGGTTCGCCTGGAGAGGAAGCTCCAAGGCCGCCATGATGGCATAGGACAGCTTGTCATCGGCCGGCCCATCCAGCAGCACAGAGCAGGAGGCCTCCGCAAGTAAGTCGAAGAGCCATTCCGCCATGTCCTCATCCAGTGCCGCTAGCACCGTTAAGAGATCATACTCCCGTCCCTGCTCCAAGAAGGCTTGCAGCGTATCGATCGCCGCATCGGTATCGCCATGGTCATGGCGCCGGGCATTGATCAAATGCACGAGATCTCGGGTGAGGGGGTCGGGACGAGACCAACTCAACATATCAACACACTCCTACCGCACAGTCGTGCATCACTGGCCTCATGTTGCCAAACTTTCCCTGTGGTAGCAAGCGCTCCAGCAGTTTATTCCCACAGGATCCTGATCATTGATGAGACGACATCGGGCTCACGCTCCAATCACCTTTACCAGCACACGTTTCCGTCGCAGCCCATCGAACTCTCCGTAGAAAACTTGTTCCCAGGGACCGAAGTCCAATCGGCCTTCGGTAATCGCCACAACAACTTCTCGCCCCATCAGCTGGCGCTTGATATGGGCGTCGCCGTTATCTTCTCCGGTCTCGTTGTGCCGGTAACCCGCTCCCTGAGGAACGAGCGTTTCCAAAAACTGGTCATAGTCCTTGAGTAAGCCCGGTTCGTCATCATTAATATAGACGCTGGCCGTGATATGCATGGCATTGACCAAGACGAGCCCCTCTTGGACACCGCTCTTCTTGACCGCCGCCTCAACCTGTTGCGTAATGTTGAGGTAGGCGCGCCGCGTCTTCGTTTCGAACCAGAGCTCTTCGCGATAGGATTTCATGGTCGTCGGTCAGTGGACGTTCATTCTGCCGAACTGGACCGTCAAGATGCAAGCAGGGCAAAACGTCATACATCATCGATCAATCAGATCCTGCGGTATATAATGGGCCATGTCCGTCAAGAAGACGCGCACCTCCTCATGCCCGCGGCACGCTCCACGACTTCACCTTGTCGGACCATGCCAAGATCGTCCTATGCGGGCGCTATCTGGCCAAGAACGCTGCGGGAACGACCGTCGAGACCCCGGCGCAAATGCTGTGGCGCGTGGCCACCGACATTGCACAAGCTGAACAACTCTACCCTAGCGCCAGCCGGCTACCCCACGCCGTCCAACGATGGTATGACTGCATGGCCCGCCTCGATTTTCTTCCCAATTCTCCCACGCTGATGAACGCCGGGCGACGCCTTCAACAACTCTCCGCCTGTTTCGTCCTCCCAGTCGAAGATTCCCTCATCTCCATTTATGACAGTCTGAAACATCAGGCGCTCATCCACCAAATCGGGCGTCGGCACCGGATGTTCGTTTAGCCACCTCCGTCCTCACAACGATCTGATCTCGTCGTCGAGCGGCGTGGCCTCCGGCCCCATTTCCTTCATGCGCCTCTTCAACCTCTCGACAGACGTCATCAAACAAGGCGGGACCAGGCGCGGCGCGAATATGGGCATCCTCCGTATCGACCACCCGGACATTCTCGACTTCATCGCACTTAAACAGACGCCGACCGAGATGACGAATTTCAATCTATCCGTCGGCATCACCGATTCCTTCATGCGGGCCCTCGCACGCCGTCGCACCTATGCACTGATCAATCCCCACACCAGCACACCGAGTAGACGACTCCCGGCACAGCTCGTGTTCGATCGACTTGTCGAAGCGGCCTGGGAGAGCGGCGAACCTGGCTTAGTCTTTTTAGACACGATCAACCGGGCCGGGCCGGGCCAACCCCACCCCTCGCCTTGGCACCATTGAATCGACCAACCCCTGCGGTGAACAACCGCTTCTGGCCTATGAATCCTGCACCCTCGGCTCCATCAACGTGGCCAACTTCGTCGCACGACCACAGGCACGACCCACCATCGACTTCGTCCGATTGGCCGACACTATTTCCCTCGCCGTACGCTTCCTTGACAATGTCATCGATCACAACCGCTTCCCGCTTCCCCACATCGACCGCATGACGAAACAAACCAGGAAAATTGGCCTGGGCATCATGGGCTTCGCCGACTTACTCATCGCCCTCAATATCCCCTACAACTCCGAGGCCGCGCTCCACACGGCTGCGACTCTGATGGATTTCTTTCAATCTCGTGCCCATCTCGCGTCGGCAGGGCTGGCCGCCGATCGTGGAGTCTTCCCTACCTATCGCGGCAGCCGGCTCCAGACACTCCACCAGCGGCATCGAAACGCGACCGTGACCACCAGCACCAACTGGCAGCATCAGCCCCTCGCCAACTGCTCGCCTGGCATTGAACCGTTATACGGCGTGCAGGAAGTCCGCCGCGTCATGGACGGCGTCGTACTCACCTCGCTTCATCCAGCCTTCGTCCGCCGCGTGCGCGCACTCGGTCTCGATCTCGACTCACTCCGGCCCGACCTGGCGGCGCATCCTTCGATTCAACATTTGACCCATGTTCCCGAAGAATTACGTCGACTGTTTGCCACGGCGACCAAAGCCGAGGTGGCTGCGACCTTTCTGCTTGCATAC
>JANOMG010000240.1:0-11285 GCA_031420175.1 Nitrospira sp. | reverse complement strand
CCGCGCGCTCGAATATCTGCGCGCAGGCGTGCACCGCCTGTGGCTCGAAGAGATCGCCCATTTCTAATGTTCGCGGAAGCAGCCCACCGCTGAACTGAATACGTTCCCACTGCATCGACTTGATCTGATCCGGAAACCGTCTGATGCAGAGGCCGCGAATCCCCCCTCTGGTATCGTCCGGGCCGGCCACCAACGCCAATTCGACGTCCTGCTCCGACGTCATCCGCCAGGCCTTCCCTTCGGCCTCGAGCCCCAAGAAGAGCCCGCGATCCGGATTCACATTATGGTATTCCAAATCCAAACTCGCCAGCCAGGGATCATCCCATCCAATCCGCTCTTCCTGCATAAAGGTGTCCAACAGCCAGAGCTTGGTGACCCAATCAAGCTTCCCGACCAGTTGCCGTCGATCGCCGGTAAGTAGCCGCAGCGTGGCAGCCCATTCGTGAAGGATCCAATCGGTCTCTGCGTCAGCACCGGCCAAATGCTTCTCGGCCGCGAGATAGTACTGCTCTTGAATGTCGAGGCCCGTGATGGTGCGGCCGTTCTTCTGGCGAACCGTCGCCTTCAGGTTCTGATCGCGAGACAACTGCTTCACCGCGGTGACGGGATGTTCCAATTCAAGAACTGGGGCAGCCCCACGTGAGATCAACTCCAGCGCCAACTGCGTCGTCCCGACTTTCAACGCCGTGGCGTACTCGCACATATTGGCATCGCCGATGATGAGATGGAGGCGTCGATATTTCTCCCGCACCGCGTGTGGCTCGTCCCTCGTATTCAGAATCGGCCGGTTGTGCATCGTGTCGACACTCAGGTCCGTCTCCATAAAGTCGGCTCGTTGAGACAGCTGATACTGGCCCGGCACGAACCCGCTCTCTTGACCTTCCACGCCGACTTTCCCGGTTCCGGCAATGACCTGTCTGCTGACAAGGAACGGCAGCAGCCCCGCAGTCAGCGAAGGGAAGGGAATCGCGCGTGACAGGAGATAGTTGTCGTGACAGCCGTAACTGTGTCCGTGGAAATCCGTGTTGTTTTTGTAAAGCTGCACAGGGGACCCGCCGAGCACCTGGTTGCGGCGCTCTGCCGCCCGCTGGGCAATGCGCTCCCCGGCACGGTCATGGGCGAGAAGATCTTTCAGCGTTCGACATTCAGGCGTGGAATATTCAGGGTGCGTATGATCGTTGTAGAAGCGTGCGCCGTTCGGGAGCACCAGATCGCTCTTCATCTCATGAAACGAAAACGGCCGATGGGCATCGACCTTGGCGAACTCGTCTTCTTCTTTGTCTTGTTGCAGGCCAGAGACCCGGAACCCCCTCGCATCCTCGTGCGGATCTTCCCCGCCATAGTCCCAGCGCCGCTCGAAGGAAGCCGTCAGATGGGCCCGCACCAGTTCCATCGACTCCACGACCGGATCGACCGCATCCTGGTCTTCCCTCGTAATCCCATACTCTGTTTCGATGCCGTATAGCCGCATCTTCGTTTCCGTATTCCTCACCGTCCCAAGGACAGAGTCACGACAAGGTGGCTGGGGTGCTCTCGACTGCGCCCATCGAGTGAGCACATTCTGATCGTGCGCGCTCTGGGAGCAAAGAGAGCCCCCAGCCACCTGATCCCTTATATAATCTGTCCTATCAGCTTTTCTTCTGCCTGCCGCCCTCTCCGGAACGAGGAGACTCCGACGACCTGCTCCGGATGGTGATCGAGAAGCTTCAGCCATTCTTCCGCCGCATCATCGGGCGGCAACATCTCGCCCTCTCGGAATTCTGCGTGGACGGAGTTCACCAGATCGTCCAAGGTCATGCCGCCTTGGTCAGTCCCACCGGCCGCAATCATGCGATCGATCGCCTGTTCCTTCGCCCGCTGAACGATCGAAGCCAGGATCGCACCGCTAATCAGATCGCCTCGATAGAGAACCTTATTCTGTCCGCTCCGGAGCCTAATCGATAGGAGGCGATTCTCATCGATGCGCGAAAAGATCGCGGAGAGCGCATGCTCGATGAGGTCGGCACAGGCTTTCTTCCAGTCCCCGCCATGCTGGTCGATCCATTGCCGGTCCAGAGGCAGGTCATCTGTCAGATACACGTTCAGAATCGCTGCCGCCGAGTCACGATTCGGACGGCTCACTTTGATCTTGCGATCGATACGCCCTGGCCGCAGTACGGCCGGGTCGATCAGATCCGGCCGGTTCGAGGCCAGGATGATCACCACATCGCGCAACGACTCGATCCCGTCCATCTCGGAACAGAACATCGGCACCAAGGTGCTAGAGATATTGAAGGAACGAGACGCGCGCCTCGTACCGAGAATCGATTCCGCCTCGTCGATGAAAATAAAGGGCAACGCCCCCTCGTTCCGACGGGCGCGAGCCTGGGCGAAGAGATCCCGGACCATCCGCTCCGATTCTCCCAACCACATATTCAGAATCTCGGGCCCCTTGATGTGGAGGAACGCCCCGCGAATCACCGGTGGCTTGTCGCCCTTCCCACCGGACGTACCCTGGCTTGACGCCCCCACCAGCTTTGAGAGACTGGCGGCGGCGGCCTGTCCGATCAAGGTTTTCCCACAACCGGGAGGACCATAGAGCAGAAAGCCCTTCGGCTGAGTAAACTTGAAACGCTGAAACGTGTCCGCATGGAGCAGGGGATACTCGATCGCTTTCTTAATGGCCGCGATCGCCTCTGTTTGCCCGCCGATCTGCTCCCAGGTAACGGTGGGGACCTCGTCGAGGAGGTGGGACTTGGATTTTTTGTCCTCCAACTTCTCGATCGCCACATGGAGGCTGGGCTCGATACGCACCTCATCGCCTGCCTTCAGATCCACGCCGATAAGATCGCTCGACCGTTGGAGAATCAAGACCTGCCGCCCCATTTCCTGCTCGAAACGAAGCCGCCCATCGGCCAACGCTTCCGCCACTTTCAACACGGGCCCATTCCGGTCATAACCCAAAATCTTAATCACCGCATACGCTTCGTTGACCAGAATCTGGGCGCCGATCTTTAACTCGGTGGCCTGCACCCTGGGATCGACGCTGGCATAAAACTCAGCGCCTCCCACCAGGATCCGTGCGAGGCCTTCACCCGGCACCTCAAGCAGGGTGCCAACCCGATTGGCCGGCGCGATGAGCTTCGCAATGACGTCAGCGGCTTTTTTGAATTCGACTTCTCGCTGCAGTTGCGCCGCTTGTCCGAGAGTCACGGCATGGCGCAGCTTGTAGAGGATCTTCTGCCGGGGGTCACTTTCAGGGAATGAGGCGAGACATTGCTCAATCAGCTCAAGCGGATCGGATCCCGTGCGCATCGACAGATTCTCAACGTCTTCCGTCTTGCTCTTGGGTTCAGAATCTTGTGGTTCAGTGGGTCGGCGATCACTCATCGGTGGTCCTCCATACGGAACAGATGGATGATCCTAGCATAGCGACCTCACGGATTGCCGCTTATCCTATACCCGCAATATTCATGAAGCTTCTGCTGCAAGCGCGGATACGCGGCTATGACGGGCAGTCTCGCCGTTCAGCCCTTCGACATACCGTTGGGGACTGGCGCCCTTCTTTTTGGCGTCTGTCCCAGTCTGAGGAGCCGCGGGACAGGCACCGCCGCAGAAGGCGGAGCCAGTCCCCTGGACTCCGAGTGCCCGTCTCGCTTCGCGTCTGCACGCTTGCGCGACGAACCTTCATGAATAATGCGGGCTAACCGTTCAATTGACGGCTTGGAGGGTCACGGATACACGTTCGTGGCGGGCTCCCCGTAAGATTTCGACCGTGACCTGATCGTTGACTTTATGGTACTCCATCACGTCCATCAATTCGTCCAGGGTCCCGACCGGCTTGCCGTCGACCGATAGGATGATGTCACCCAATTCCACCCGGCCAGTGGCGGTTTCACGAGCACCCTTCAACCCGGCCTGCTCTGCCCCGCTGCCACGCGAGACTTTGCCGATAATCAGCCCCTTGATCCCCCACCGCTTGGCCATCGCATCGGGAACGAGCGAGACCCCGAGCCCTGGACGGATGAGTTTGCCGTGCTTGATCAGCTCCGGGACGATGCGGTTGACCGTGTCGACCGGCACGGCAAAGCCGATTCCCGCGAAGGCCCCGCTGGGGCTCATAATCTGGGTATTCACGCCGATCAATCGACCGGCGCTATCAAGCAGCGGCCCGCCTGAGTTTCCCGGATTGATGGCAGCATCAGTCTGGATAACCCCTTCAATCGTCCGATTCGAGAGGGACTTGATCGTCCGCCCCAAGGCACTCACGACACCGGTCGTCAGCGTATGATCGAGACCGAACGGATTCCCGATCGCCAATACTTTCTGCCCGACTCGTAAATCCTGTGACATCCCGACGGTGAGGGGCGACAGTGCCTCATCTGGCGCACGAATCTGCAAGACCGCCACATCGTGATCGGGGTCGGCGCCGATCAGCGTGGCCTTATGCTCCGTCCGGTCCGCCAACGTGACGGTGATCGAATTCGCCCCGTAGACGACATGAAAATTGGTTACGATGTGCCCCTGCTTGTTCCAGACGAACCCCGTACCGGACCCTTGCGGGGTTTCAAAGAGATTGAACGACCAGGGATCGCGCTGAATCGCGGTGTTCGCGATGAACACGACGGATTTCGTCGCCCGCTCGAACACGGCCATCGTGGCCCGCTCATCCGTGCCCAACTCGGCGGGCAAGGGCGTCACGACGCGCGGCTTCCCTTCAGGCCCATCGTAGGTCCCGCCCAACGGCTTCCCCCACTCTGCCATCGACAAAGCAGGCCAGAGGCTGACGAGCAAAAGTCCCGCGGACACGACTCGCCTCTTCATCGTAATCATTCACCCATGATTTGGATAATGAGTTCCCTGATCCTGGATTTGGTATCGAAGTCGATGACAACGATCTGTTGCCAGGTTCCCAGCAACATCGCTCCGTCCAAGAAGGGAATGGTGACCGATGGCCCTTGAAGCTGACCTCGCAAGTGACTGTGGCCGTTATCTTCCCCGACATTTCTCGTATTGTGCTGCCAGGCGGGATCGGCCGGCACAGCCCGATCCCACAACGCTTTGGTATCAGCCCTGATACCCGGTTCATCTTCAATAATCATCACCGACGCCGTGGTGTGTTTGATGAACACCGTCACGATCCCTGCCAGCAACCGGGCGCCCGCCAGAGCCTCGGCCACGGGCTTCGTCACGTTTTCGATCTGCGTGTTCCCCTGCATAGCGAGACGCAACGACACCGTCTTCACCGCCATCTTTATGACTCCATCGCTCGGAGGGCTCGTCGCTCACCACTCGTGAAGGCACAGCCGCGAGCCTCCTCCAGAATTGCATCAAACTCGCCTTGCGCCGTCAACCGGCGCAAGGCCTTCATCACCTCACCGCTCAAAATGCCATCCTGCCGCAATGTCTCCAAATAGGCAAAGGCATTGATCAGTGATTCCTTCTTCCGCACATAATAGTCCCGTCCACGACGCTGATTGCTGTAGGCTTCAAACTGCTCGCAGGCGACAAGAATCTCCGCCAACTGCCGTACCCATGGCTTGGCGGACGCCAGTTTCTCAGGATAGTAATAATAGAGCATCACCTGCTGCATCCACGGCGCCCAGGTCACCCCCATCTGCTTGATGGCAGGCCGAACCGTGCGCAGCCGGCGGGCAAGCCGGCGTGAATAGCCCAACCGCATCTCGACCTGTTCCTTCGCCCAAGCCGTCATCTCAATGCCATCGGCCTCAAGATCTTTTCCATAACAGCGGAGAAAGGCCTCCGTTTCGCGCCCATAGGGCGTGTATTGGTGGACGGCTCTCCATTCGCGTGGCCTCGTCGGAATCCCACGTTCCTTGGCCCAGGACCAAATCTTCCCGAAAAGTTGGCGATCGAGCCCGGCACGACCCAAGTCATGCAGCAGGCACGCGATCTGATATTGGCAAACCCGCTCGGTCCCATGACCCAGCACTGTGGCTACCGCCGCGCACATGCGCGCAGTCCGCACCGCATGCGGCCGATCGTACCCGCGAATGATCCGGCCAGAGTGATCCGGGTGCGGATAATCGTAGAGACGCATCAGCTGGGACAGGAGCGCACGAGGAACCAGGAGCGGGGCACGTGTCTGGGAAAGTCGCATCATGAATTGGGCAACGCGCAGACCTATGGATGACGAATACAACCGCGAGGAGAATATCGTTGGACCAAACGAGGTGTCAAGGCGAGCCGCAAGCCCATGCTCGATGAAAGTCCCGATCTCTGCTATGCTTCGGACCGAAGGCAGAGGCAACACGATGACCAGAATACATCTGAACATGGCAGTCGTAGGCGGAGTCCTCTTCGCCCACATGCTGCTGACCTCGATAACAGGATTCGCAGCCTCCTCGTTAGATCAACTCACCGACCTGACCGGCAAGGCCTCCGTCATCGTCACGCTCAAAGGACGGGACAACTTCACTAGCGAGTATCGCTACGATGTCAGCGTCAGGAATCACTCGTCCGATTTGCTGATCGCCGATTCGCTAGTGATCATCCTCGATAAGATTACCAACCTTGCCGGCCAAGACCGAGAAGGGTTGACAGGGGAATCCTTCCTCGAACGGTTCGACGTATTGGGGCAGGACGGCGAAACCGACGAGGGCAAACCATTTTTCCGCGTTCCAGTTGGCCCGGCCCCGGACCTCGCCTCGCTCACCGACAGCCTCCCGGCCACCGTCCGCCTCAGGAACAAGGATTACCTCGCGGTCTTCACACCTTTCTTCAAAGTGCTGGGGCTCAAACGACCGCCACCTGAACCAAAGCAACCCCAAGCGGCTTCGTCTCAGCCTGGCACCACTCCGGCGCCCCCCGGTCGCAACTCCACCGACAAGCTGATTCAGTTGTTGATCAAAAAGGGTGTCGTGACAGAAGAAGAATGGCGGAAGGCGAATCAACCATGATGGATCCCACGTGCAACGCCTGCCAGGGCAACTGGCCAAAAGAAGACCATTTCATTGCGGATCTTGGCCTCTCCAAAGCCTATCTGCATGACGATCAATTCTTCCCCGGCTGGACCGTCGTCGTCTTCAAGCGCCACGCCACAGAGCTGTTTCATCTGGCTCCGACGGAGCGGATTCAGCTGATGGAAGAAGTGAGCCTCCTCGCCAAGGTTGTCGCACAGGTCTATGACGCCAAGAAGATCAATTACGAACTCCTCGGCAACCAACTCCCCCACATCCACTGGCATGTGATTCCCCGACTGGCCAGCGACCCGGCCCCCCTCGAACCAGTGTGGCGGGTGCAGCATGAGCCAGTGCGGCTGGCCCCACCCAACCTGCAGCAGCAGATTCAACGGATTCGGACGACATTGAACCTCAAGGCCTGAGGCGTCGCTCTTTCTACTCTCTGCTTAGGATGCGGACGAACTGACCTTTTGATTCTTGAAGAGATCAAACACCTTGGAGATGACTGGGACAAGACCAGCAAGTACACCAACCAAGGCTGTGACGCCCATAAGAAGCTCCTGCTGCGTATACATCAACCCGGCTAAGATGAACACCATGCCAAACCCCAAAGGCCCCACCAGGTGATTCCATATTCCACCAGCCAGTTGACCTTGCAGTATGATTACTTCTTCCTTTCGAGACAGAACGAACTGCCGGAAGCTTTCGTTCACATACCGCAATTGCGGAGAGCGGAGGACCCATCCTTTTTTGAACAGGCTGATGAGTCCTGGATGGTTCTTAAGAATGAATCCATTCCTCGCCAGATGATGCAACGCCATCTTCTCTTCGTTGCTCATCGCCATCCAAACATCCTCATAATGAAAACGCGCTTTGTCACACAGAAAGAGAGCAACAGCGCTTGGATCAAAGCCGATACTTTTACTTGTGACTTCCGACTGAAAGTGTTTTCTCTTTTCTGAATCCCACTGCTCGATCAAAGCCTTGCCGATCTTGCAAAGTTGTTCAGACACTCCAAACTCCTCCTCGAATGTCTTCTTTTCATCCTCGGTAAATATAGCGAATTCAGGGGGCTCTCGTAATGTGTTCACATAGGCAGTGCGGTCCACCTTTAGCGGGACGAGATCCAAGAGAAAGACACGACGAGCGATAAAGCCAGGAAGCATGTAGATAAGCCACGCGAAGAAAAGAAGTAAGAGCAGGATCGAGATAGCCAATAATGTCTCACCCGGCCACTTCAGGAAAATCGGCATGGCAGCAATCCCGATAGCTATTTGCAGGAGAACATGAATCGTGAGCGGTTTTCGACAAATCAATAGGACCCCGCTGATCACACAAAGGAGCAATATCATACCAGGCAAACGCATCAACCATGGGCGAAGAGTAAAGGCAACATTCCACCGTTCTGAACCTTCCGAATTATCCAGACGCTTCAGGTCATGCACCGGCCTATAAGAAACGATCTTCATACCCTCGGAAACGTACCAGTGAGTATCTTCCGACTTTTCCGACTTCTGGCTTTTTGAAAACAACCCTTGCGTTCGCGTAAACTCGTCATTATAAGGCACACGCAGAAATCGATAGGCTTTTTCGAACCAGTCTGCCTCGTCGCTATCTAATTTGGCTCTCCCCTCGCTGCTACCTTTTTCTTCACATGCAATAAAATCAGGCGAGGAACGAAACATCTCTTTTGGCCACGTGCCCTCATTTATAGAAGGTGGAAAATGAACGTCGCGGCGGTTTGTATAACCGAAACGCCACACACACCACGGCATTGCCTGACTACCTGATGGTTCCGAATCCTTTCCGTATATACGATATGCGATGAGCTTTTTGTCGTTGTGATGTTGGTATCGTTCCTTAATCTGATCCGCACTTTTCGCAAAACTCTTCGCCAGTTCAAGCGCACCGGCTTTCAAGAGGAAAGTCTGTTCACTTTCGTAGCTCAACGTCATGCAGACTGCGGCGGGAAGCACGGAACAAAGGGCCAGCATCGTCCCACATACCACTATATAGGCCTGTGGATAATTGACAATAGCGTCTGGGCTAGCGCATGAAGTTAGAAGTGATTCCCGATTCAATAGAGTGTATGTGATGAAGGCTCCGATTATTGGCAATAGGATGACGCCTACAACGAAAGCAGGCTGTGGGGGAAACAGCAAGAGCGAGAGCAAACCCACCAAGAGCAAAACCAGCGTAGCCAGCGCACTGGCCTCATACTGAGCATGTCGCTCTTTCGAAGGCCAGAGCCAAACCGGCAGACTTTGACGGTGTAATTGATAGACAGTGAGGCCTCCGATGACAATCAAGAGAACGGCAAGAGTGTAAATGAGATACAGAACGGACGCGACCGTGACAGCTTCCAGGTTGGCTGTGCGCAGAGGCTCCATATTCTTAAAAACGACAAGCGCCCAGGGAATGTCTTCAAATGCTCTGACGCAGAAGCGATGACTGTTTCCGCCGTAGATTCCATCCTCGCAACCCTCAGCCCGTGAAGTGATCAGTGCCTTCAGCCCCATATCGTGGTCGGTTTCTTCAAAAAACTTTTCCCGCAAGTTCCGTTGTCCTTGAGAGTGAAAGAGCACCTTTCCGTTAGAGTCATCGACAACAGCAAATCCAGTCCCCGGTGGAATAATGGGCTCAAACAACGATAAGAACCGCGACTCAAGTCCAGCGACGAAAGCGTTGTCTGATTTATCAGAAGGCCCGAAATCGCTCCGAATTGCAACCACGGCGGTGTTCGATCCATCTATGCGAGAGAAAAGAGGCTCTAGCGTAAAAGGCGTATCGAGACCCTTGAATTGCCAGTATCGACGATTGATCACATTTAGGAAGTATGATCGATCGGACAGATTGGTCACAATCGGGGGGAAATAGTCGTCTTTGGTACGGGCATCCCATTGAGCAACAAGCCTTCCACCACAATTAACCCAAAACACGGAATCGAATGTCTTGTAGGTAAGATCCTTCATCTGTAGAACATTAAGATTCGCAAAGAGTGGCCTACGGGCTTGCTTCATCTCGTGGCACGAAGATTCTTGCTTGTCGTCCAAGTCTCTAAATTTTTCTAGGAATTGCTTATCTTTGGCTTTGAGTTCAGTAGTTCTGGTTTTGTCGAATTTAGCAAGCTGACCTATGGCCGTAAAGATTTCCTTATGGGTGTGATCAACCATTGCGTCTGCAAACTGGTTTAGTTCTTCGTCAACCTGTTTTTTCGTCAACCAGAAAGTGCCCGCGTCTACCAGGGCAAGAGTCAACAGCCCCGTTCCGACAATTCCCGCCCCGACAACGAGAGTGAGGTCTCTGAGGGACCATTGGTCTTGAGGGCCCATCGAGAGTAACTTGAGCAGCGGGAGAACGAGGAGTGTCAATAGCGCAATAAGAAGAAGTATCAGAAGAACGGAGGGGGATAATTGCCAGGTCTGATTGCGAAACTTGTCTCTTGACACGAGACCCACAAGGATGTAGTTCCGCTCTCCCTCAGGTTTGTAGGCAAATGTTCCCTGTTCTTTGTCGATACCCGGAAGGTTCAGAGGAAGTGCGAATATATACATACTCTTGCCACCGACACTCACCTCCTGTTGAGTCGGCACCTTCTTCAGAAAAGTGGAATCACCTTTCCGCTCATCCTGGATGGGCAACTCTAGCCCGTCCACATCGTTCCCAGTGGGTTGTCCAGCAGGAGAGGATTTAGACGGTTCGTTCCCAAGATCGGATGCTCCTTTGCCCCCGGAGAACAGGAGATTTGCACGAGTGAATTGAAGCCCCAACTCCCCTGTTTGGAACAGCACATTGCCTTTTTCATCAAGTACAAGAAGGTCATCAAATGAGCGGTCTAGGAAAGCCTTCCTGAACAGATTCTTTCCATCGAGCTCAGCAGTTATCTCCAAACGGGAATAGAAACATTCTGTGTTGGTTCTTATAAGAGAGGGAACCAATGCTTGCAGAACAAAGATTGAGCTCGATGATCGCCACTGTATATGAATCCCAAAGGCGTGGTTTGCTTTATTCGCCCATTCTTGTGCACGATTAAATTCTTTATAGTTCCCACACGCTATCTTTACCTGAATTGGATAACCGATTGGATCTTTAGGGGGCTGGAGTTTTCCTTGGGATGGAATCGCCCTCCTACCTACTGTAGATGGAAGTAGGGAAATTCCTACATTAGAGAAGTCAGAGATTTGGCAGAGTAGCGTTCCAATAATATCAGTCAGCAGGGTGTCGAGGGGGGCTTTCAGACACTTTGTTGATTGACTTTGACCCTCCCCTGATTTCATAGACACCTCCATAAGGGGGAGAATGATGAAATGGGAGGTCAGCATGCCAAAAACAACGCGACGTCAGTTTACCGATGCATTCAAGTCCGAGGCGGTCCGGCTTACG
>JANOMG010000239.1:0-3060 GCA_031420175.1 Nitrospira sp. | reverse complement strand
CGAGCTTGTCAAGGTCGAATGGCTTTTCGAAGACGCGGCGAGCACCGAAGAGTTTGGCTACGTCGAGGAAGTTCTTATCCCCTTGCGCGCCGGTCATGGCGATGACCTTCGCGTCGAGATACTCCCGCGTCAGTTGTAATGTGGCTTCGAGGCCGTCGGTTCCTGGCATCAGAATGTCCATGAGGACCAGGTCCACTTTATTCTGCTGGTACAGAGCCAAGCCCTCTCCACCGTCGCGGGCTTCGAGCACACGATGGTTGGCCCTCTGAAGGACTTCCTTCAAAAGGCTCCTGATGGATTCTTCGTCGTCGATAACAAGGATTGTAGCCATAGCGTAAGAGGTATCCGTAATGCTTCCGATCTTACCTTTGTTGGGTTCTTCTGTCCAGGGAGAAGTTGATGTGAGGCGATGGAGGTCAGGGTGCTGGCGAGGATGGAATGAGCCGTTGCATCGGTGAAGGAGCGGTCGTAGGGATCGATGGCTCGACGGGGACGAACATGCTGCGTAGCAACGCTTGCCCACTGACCGAACGGGCGAAGGAGAGGAATGATTCGGTAAGCGGATCCGATTGCAGCGACGTGAGCATGAGGACCGGCCGGCGCAGAGGGTAGCGCCCATTTTTCACGGTGGCGTCTCCCGGGTCGACCTGATCGACCGTCAGTATATGAATGGAAATGCCGTCTTCTTGGGCTTTCAATGCCGCCGCCAATGAAAGATAGCTGATCGTGGCGTCCCGCCCAGACACCAGGTTTAACAGTGTTTGATCGGAGCGAACCGGTGCCGCGGATGCCACGATAGGGTTCGTAAGACCCAGAGCGCGTTGCAGCCCGGACGTAAGATTGTTTACTGCGGTGCGAGGGATCACTTCGACTTTGGCTGGTGCGCCATCCAGCTCAGACCAGTTGGTGATCTGAGCGGCAAATAACCCTCTGACGTGGGCGATGGACACTGCTGTGACGGGGTTCGCAAAATTCACAATGACCGCGATGCCATCCCACGCGATCTGCGTGGCCTTGAGCGCAAGATCTGATTGGTCGGTGACTGCGATCTGTGCTTCTCCAGATTTCACCAGCTGAACGGCCCTTACGGTACTGTCCCATTCGATGTCGATGGCCGTACCTGGATGCAGCCGCTCATACGCCTTGGCCAGATCTTGTACCACAGGCAATTCAGGACCATAGCCTGCGATGAGGATACGGCCAGTGAGGCCAGCGGTGGCATCGCTGAAGAGCATGAGCCCACAGGTGAGCAGTGCTGTTCCCGCACGGAAAGTGTAACGATGACACGAAGCAAGCAGTGTATGTGGTACCACGATTAATGGTCCTCTTGTGTTCGATCATATCAGAGACCAGCCACTGAGATTTATGGGAGGAGTGGTCCGTTCACCGGACATCACCCGATCCTGTGTATGATGTTCTCACCGCGATTGTGAGACGTCTGATATCGGAAATCCCGTGGGACTGTTGGTTTGATCGATCGGCGCATAGAGGAAAAGGTTGACGGACCATTTTGCATTTGATACAAGCGCAAGAGTAGTCTTGACAAACTGCAATGCACCTTTCTCTCGGAGCCGTCAATTGCAACATCACGATTCTTGGTCTTGGACCCGCCGGTCCCTCTTGAAAACGTCTGTTGTCGGGCTGCTGCTACTTGGCAGCAGGCTGCTCTGTCCCTCGATCGTACGTGCTGACGAACTTCCCGATGGGGAGTTGACGTTTTTCAACGTGCATACCGACGAGCGGTTGCGGGTTCGCTATCGAGACGACGCAGGCAACTATGACCTGACGGCGCTGGATGAGGTGAACCATATTCTTCGTTGCCATCATACGGGAGAAGTGGCCGCCATCGACGTGCGAATGCTAGAGCACGTGAATCTCGTGCAGAAAGCGGTCGATGGTGCCGGGGAGATCCACGTGATTTCCGGTTATCGGTCGCCCGCGTACAATGCACAGCTCGTGAAGCGGAGCCGACGAGTGGCGCGGCACAGCCTACATGTTGAGGGGCAGGCACTCGATTTCTATATTCCGGGCGTCACCCCTCGTGAACTTCGGTATGCTGCCTTGAAGCTTCAGTACGGTGGGGTGGGGTATTATCCTCGCAAGCATTTCATCCATCTCGATTGCGGTCCGTTCCGCACCTGGTAGTCCCCTTCTCGCAGGCTCCTAAAAATCCCGTCAGCTTCGTTCTCCCCTCGAAAGCATCCTCAACGTAGCCCAGAGGCTACGCCTCCGGTGCTTTCATCGGCTGCGGCCTTGCTGGCCGGCATTTTGAGTAGCCTGCGGGAGAAGTTCTCTGTTGGCCGTTGGTGCATGACTATCGACATGCAGGCCTGTCAAAACTGCTTTTCAGCGTTCTGCTCAATCAGACTCGCTTGAGAAACAGCACCGATAGCGGTGGGAGTGTGACTGCGAGCGAATGGGGCAGACCATGAGAGGGAAGGGCTTGTGTCTGGAGCCCTCCTGCATTTCCCACGTTGCTCCCACCGTAAGCCGAGGCATCGCTGTTTAACAGTTCACGGTAGTAGCCTTCGCGAGGTACGCCAATTCGATAGTTGTAGCGGGGGACAGGGGTGAAGTTACACACACACAATATATGGTTGTCCTGGTCCTTGGCTTTTCTCAGGAAGGCGATCACGGAATGGTCCGCATCGCGAAAGTCGACCCATTGGAAGCCGGTCCAGTCGTGATCGAGTTCGTGCAGCGCCGGCTCCTGGCGGTAGAGCCAGTTAAGATCCCGTACGAACCGCTGGAGCCCCACATGTCGATCCAGAGCACAGAGATGCCATTCCAGGCTGGTATCATGGTTCCACTCACGCCACTGCCCGAATTCTCCACCCATGAACAGCATTTTTTTGCCTGGATGCCCATACATGAAGCTGTAGAGCGCGCGGAGGTTGGCAAAGCGTTGCCACTCGTCACCGGGCATCTTGTCGAGCAGCGCCCGCTTTCCGTGCACCACTTCATCGTGCGAGAGCACCAGAACGAAGTTTTCATTGAAGGCATAGAGGAGCCCAAACGTAATCTGATTCTGGTGAAAGGGGCGGTGGACGGGATCGTGGC
>JANOMG010000238.1:0-4834 GCA_031420175.1 Nitrospira sp. | reverse complement strand
CGACGAATCCCTGGTTCTATCACAAGGCCGTGCGGATCATTCGGAACAATGGTGAAGTCGAATCGTGTGGCGATGCGGTAGGATTCCACTTCAAGGCGACACAGCAGTATCTCCAGAGCGGACCGAAGGAATGGATCGCTCCATCTGGCGGGCGCGTTTTTCACTATGGGTGGGTGAAGGATCCCATGACGATGTTAGCGAAGGTAAAAGAGCAGATTGCTGTCTACCACGGTGCGACGCCACCTCCGAAGCAAGCGGCGCTGTATCAACAAAAAACGTTTCAGTATGATGACTATGCCGTATTGAAAGAGTTTGCTGGTCAACACCCCTCGGTGATGCAGGGACGGATTCATGCTGCCCGCCGATGGGGGCCTCGGAGAAATCGGTGGCTCAACTGGCGGTTTTATCTGGAGATTGCTAGACGTGGATTCAGAGGATAAAGAAATGGGCTGGTCCAGAGTCACATTATGCTGAGCATTATCGTCGCCGTGCACAATCAATTGGGGCACAACCAACTGTTCCTAGAGGGGATACAGCGCTATACGACCGGCCCATACGAAGTGATCGTGATCGACAATCATTCAACGGACGGTTCCGCGGAGTTCTTCGAAACGAACGGGTGCCGGGTGATTCGAAACGATCGAAACCTCTGCTATCCGGAATCGATGAATCTTGGCTCCCGCGCGGCGCACGGAGAGTTCCTGTGCCACATCAATAACGATTTGTACGTTGCGCCAAACTGGAATGGTTTTTTGATCGAGGCGATGGAGCGACATGGTTTGGATGCCGCGTCTCCGCTGGGGCTGGAAATGATGCCGACCGCCGCCTTGACTGATTGGATGCAGGGACGCTGGGCCGCAATTGGGCAAGGGCGGCTTTCTAGCGGAAAGGGTATCGACCAGTTGCGAACGATGATTCAAGCGATGTATGGCGATTGGGAACGCTATTGTGAGGAGGCTCATTGCGCATTTGCAGGAAAGGTATTTGATGGGATCGTTGGGTCTTGCGTCATGATCAGGCGATCGGCCTATGACGCACTCGGCGGTTTGGACGAACGGGTTCAATCCGCCGATTGGGACTTGTATTACACCTTGCGCAAGCGTGAGCAGGTAACCGGGGACATGAAGCGATGCATGGTCGTCGGGGCATCGTTCGTTCACCATTTCATCCGGGCGACGATCAAAAGTAAGCGGGAGCCATTTGCCTGTACCCATGAACGCTGGGTGATCGACCGGAAGTGGAGCAAGAGCGAGCAGGCTGACTTGTGGTGTAAGCCGGCTGAGTTCTCCACCTTGTCTTTCGGTCAGCGGCTTGTTCGGCGTGTAGTGAAACCTATGAAGAAATTGGTTCAGGAGCTGGATCGTGCTATGGCTTGGCGCCGGCTCTGGATCAGTCCCGATCGTGTGGTCGGTCAGTATCGATGGCAGTTTGAGCAAGCGACGATACGGCTGTCCAGTGGAGTGCGGTCATGACCAGTGTTTTCGGTCTGTCCACTTTGGCATGTATCGTCATCACGAAAAATGAAGAGATGAATATTCGGGACTGTCTGAAGTCGGTGCAATGGGCCGATGAGCTGATCGTGGTCGATGCAGAGAGCGGTGATCGGACCGTCGAGTTAGCCCGTGCCAGTGGGGCAAAGATCTCTGTGCGCCCATGGCCTGGCTTTGGTCTGCAGAAGAATTACGGGATAGCTCAAGCCTCGTCTGACTGGATTCTGATCCTCGATGCCGACGAGCGGGTGACTGAAGAGCTTCGTGAAGAGGTGCGGGCCTGCATCGAGCGATGGAGGTCTGGTGCTCCTGTGGCCTATCGGATTCCTAGGCGGAACTTCTTCTATGGAGCCTGGGTAAGAGGGGGCGGTGTCTATCCCGACTATCAAGTGCGCCTGTTTCGACGAGGGCTCGCACAGTATAACGATGTCGCGGTGCATGAAAATCTTCTTGTCGATGGGGAGATTGGGACATTGGTCGAGCACCTCGATCATCATACGGAGCGGCGCATTCAGGATCACTTCAAGAAGTTCGGGCTCTATACCACGATGGCGGCACAGGAGAAGGCTAAGAAGGTTCGAATCGTTCGTTGGATTGATCTGGTCTTCCGTCCCCTGGTGGTCTTGGGCAAAACCTATGTATTGAAACAGGGATTCCGCGATGGCGTGCGCGGACTCATTGTCTGTGTGTTTGCCAGCATGTATACCTTTGTGAAGTATGCCAAGCTGTGGGATCTGACTCGGAGAGCCTCGTTCCATCCGGAAGCACGGTAGTGGTCGAACGAATTCTCTATGTGCACGGGATTGGGTCGATTGGTGGAGCGGAGCGTGATCTGCTTGCACTCCTGAGCCGGTTGAATCGTCGTGTTTGGCATCCAATTATCGCATGCCCTGGAACTGGCCCCTTGCGCGAGATGGCCATCGCGCAGGCTGTGCCGACTTATGCAGTCACTTTGCCTCCTTGGAGGAAAGTCTCTTCACTGGTGAGCCGGTACGCGTCTGTGCGCCGTTTGCGCAAGCTCTTGGCGGACGTTCAGCCGTCGTTGGTTCATGTGAATGATCTCTGGTGGGTTCCTCATATGGTTCGAGCTGTAGCCGGGCTGTCTCATCGTATCCCCATCATCGCCCATGTCCGGCAGGAAACTCAGCCAAGGAAGGTAAGCCAGTACGCCTTGGACCGGGTGGACTATGTGGTCGCGGTGTCGCATCAGGTTGAGCAGGGGGTGCTGACCGGTGGTGTTCTGCCTAACCAGGTTCGCACCCACTATAGTGGTGTGGATTGTTCTGCCATGGTGTCCTCAAACGGGAATCATGATATTCGCGCGCAGCATGGGATTCCCCGTGAGGCTCTCCTGTTAGGCACCGTCGCCAATCTGTTGCCGCTCAAGGGATATGAAGTGATGTTGGAGGCGTTTTCTATAATTCTTGCCGCTGTGCCGACGGTGCACTATCTCATCATTGGGGGTGGAGCAGCTGAGTACTGCGCACGCTTGAAAGCGATAGCGGTGGAGCGAGGAGTTGGGGAACGAGTTCATTTTGTCGGATTCCAAGAGTCCGTCGCCTCCTATCTCTCTATCCTGGATCTCTACGTGCATCCCTCGCTGAGGGAAGCCTTCGGACTGGCGGTGGTCGAAGCGATGGCCATGGGAAAAGCCGTGGTCGCGACTACGACAGGGGGGCTTCCCGAAGTTGTGGCGCAGGGAGAGACGGGCTTGCTTGTGCCTCCGGGAGATGTCGAATCATTGGCTGCTACCGTGGTGTCTCTCCTGGAAGACAAAGTCCGACGAGAGCAGATGGGCCGCAACGGGAAGGCGCGTGCACAGGAGCGATTTAGTCTCGACGCGTCCGTCAGTCAGATGGAGCAGCTTTATGAGGAAGTGTTAGCATCACAGAAGGGGCGAGGATGAGAATCGGTTTTGATGCGAATCCGATGATGGGCGATATGGGTGGGGTGGGGTGGCACAGCTACCACTTGCTCCGCACGATGCTGGCACGGCGAGAAGACATCGACTTTGTAGCCTATGCCAAACCTGGCGCGGAGCAGCCTGATTCTGTGAGGGCCTGGCCTGGCGTTGAGCGGCTCCAGTGGGAGAACTCAAGCCGATGGGGGATGGCGAAGCGGGGCTCATCCGATCAATTGGATTTGTATCATGGGACCAATTTTCGGATGCAGGCAGTCGGGCGCTTTGGTGGGCTCGTGACCATTCACGATCTCTGGTTGGATCGCCACCCCGAGTACTCGAAGAAGATGTTGGGACAATGGCCCTCGTCGTTCAAGACGAGGCAAACCGCGTTGCGAGCCAGGAAAACCATCACGGTATCTGAGTTTTCCGCGAGAGAACTCGTGGAACTGTATGGTTTGAAACGCGAGCACATCAGGGTGATTCCTAACGGAGTGTCGGATGATTTCACGCCACGTCGGGACGATCAGGCGATGGCGGAACTGCGGAAACGGATCGGTTTGAAGGCCGAGCGGTATGTCTTATTTATTGGAGGGGCAGACCCGCGCAAGAATCACCAGACATTTCTTGAAGCGGTGGAAATGCAGCGGAAGAAACTGGGGTCGAGAATGTTGATCCTTGTCGGCTCGCCGATCCATCCGTTCGGGGACTATGAGAAGACGGCTCGAAGGCGCAGCTTATCAGAGAAAGTACTTTGCCCTGGACGGTTGTCCACGAACGATCTGCAGTTGTTGTATTCCTCCACCGATCTGTTCGTCTTTCCCTCGTTGTACGAAGGATTCGGGATGCCGGTGCTAGAAGCGATGGCCTGTGGGGCTCCGGTGCTCACGTCCAATTCGACTGCGTTGGCGGAAGTGGCAGGTGATGCGGCGGTGTTGGCAGACCCTCAAGACGCGCGGGCGCTTGGAGAGGCGATGATCCGTGTGCTGGAGGATGAGTCGCTTCGAGCCACATTGAAGGTCAAAGGATTCGAGCGCGCCAAGCAGTATTCCTGGGAGCAAGCTGGGGCCAAGACCGTCGCGCTGTACCGGGAATTGTGTGAAGGGGAAAGCTAGGAGCCATCACTGAGTACGCGATGAGAAACGTCCTTATCATCAAGCTTCGCTACATTGGTGACGTCTTATTGGCGACGCCGACTGTGCGTGCTATCAAAGCTGCACGGTCGGATGTCCGGGTCACGATGATGGTGAATCGCGGGACTGAAGACGTATTGTCAGGAAACCCTGACCTGGATGAAATTATGGTCCTCGACAAAGGATCTCTGGCGGCACAATGGCGGCTCATCGCCGGACTGCGTCGTCGGCAATTCGACACCGTGATCGATTTGACGGATGGAGACCGGTCTGCGTTTCTGAGTTGGATCAGCGGGGCGCCGGTTCGAATT
>JANOMG010000237.1:0-3157 GCA_031420175.1 Nitrospira sp. | reverse complement strand
ATTACGAGGTTCAGCAGGATCCGGCGTTTCATCTCCATTCCTGACAAGAACGCAAGAATCGACGAGACGAGGATGACCATGGTCCCCGCCGTCAGCACTGACACCAGCGCGTCCTTCGCGCCGAAGAGCACGGGGAGTACCGGCACCAATGCGCCGATGACATAGGCGCTACCGACAAATAGCGCTGACATTAACGGCTGTTCCTGCATCTCCGTTGAGCCGGTCTCCTCTCCAAGGAATCGCTTTTTCGCCGCTTCCATGGCGCGCACTTCTTTTTCTGAATTCAGCGCCAGAAACGCCCCGGCTGCCATCGACAGCGCGCCGGCTACCGCCGTGGTCGAGGCGGCGATCAAGACGGTCACGGCGTCGCCAAAGGCGCCAAAGAATCCGCTGACTGCACCAAGTATTTCGACCAAGCCGTCATTGAGGCCTAGGAAGATATTGCGGATCTTTTCGGGATTGATTTTTCGCTCGGTGAGCTTGGTGACGAGCATATCCTCATGTTTGAACTCGTCTTGCAGAATTCCCTTGAGGGCTTCGCCCATGGGTTGATCCTGGTAGGAATCCCAGAGAGCGAGATACTTTCTGACCCCATAGACTTCGATGGCTTCCAAGACGAGATGGACCGCGATGGAGCCGAATAGCCGGCAGAGCCATGTAAAGCACCACAGCTTCAGTTGTCGGCCAGGATTCAGGCGATCTAATTTGAGGTCGAAGAATTTTTGCCAGAAGGCCAGGTGTCTGGTTTCGATCGATACCAATTCATCCAGCGTACTTCGGGCTTCAACGTCAGTCGAAATATCCCGTAGCGCCTTGTAGAGGGAAAGATCGAACAGCTCGTCGAGGATAAGCAGCCGCGCCAACGTGGGGTCGTATCGGTGAGTGGTGCTCATGAAAGCCACTCCAACGGCTTGAATTCGTTGAAAGATCTGCGGATGGTCGGGTGGATTATAGCAGAGGCTCATCAGGTTCTCGCCCACAAACTCCAGACGTCAGGCGTAGTCTCAGGGCCGATGTTCTGGGGCTATCGAGGGCCTGCTATACTTCGGAAGGACTCGTTCCTCTTCATTCCAATCGGTCGTGCAGGGATAGATCATGAGCCGGACGTATGAAAGGTTACTGACGACATGACGCAGAAGCGGGAATTCTTCAGAGTCGCTATCGAACGGAATGGCCAGATCAGTCGAGGGGCCGAGGTTGTTCCATGCGAAGTGCTCGACCTTACGGAAAAGGGATTTCAGATCCGCACGGACCTAGCTGGCGCAATTGGAGACAGGCTTGAACTTGAGTTTCAACTGACTAAGGCAGCCCCGATCCACTGCACGGTCGAGATTACCTATGCAGCGGCTCCTCAATTCGGCGCCCGTATCACCAGCATTTCTCCCGCGCACCAGCATTGCCTTACTCAGTTCATCGAACAGTTGAACGTGCTCAATCTCACTGGGTTCTAATTCATGGCGACGGTATCCGAGGAGTCGAGCGGTTCATCAGAGGAAGCGCCTGCCCTCCAGCCATTTCTCTATCTCCTCAGTGCAGTCCTGCTCCTCAGCACGGTACCGACCGTCACGAAGTATGTTTTCCTGCACAGCACGGTGGATCCGCTGGGGATGGCCCTTATCAGAGTGATGATCGGGTTCGCCTTTCTACTCGCGATTACCCTCGCGCAAGACCGGAGAGGACTGAGTGGGTTGACCGCGGGGGATCTGTCCAGACTGACGCTCTTGGGGGCGCTCGGGGTCGGTTCCTATGTGATTGCGGCCTGGGGCCTTCGCCTCACCAGCGTCACCCATTATATTGTGATCTACAGTTTGCTCTCACCGGTCACGGCGCTATTCAGTGTGGTGCTGCAAAAGAGCGAGAGTAGCCCACTCAAGATCGTCGGCATTGTGACTTCTTTAGTTGGCGGCGGGATCGCGATGTCTGAGAAACTCACAAATTTTCAAACCAATTTCGGGTTTGGTGATTTCCTGATTTTTACATTTACGATTATGATGGCGGCACACCTGGTTGGGAGCGCCGACATTGTGAAGCGCTTTGGAGCGATGACCGCCAATACGGTTATGTTCGGGAGCAGTGCATTGCTGCTGTCTGTCGCCGCGTTGGTCTGGGGGCATCTGCCGTCCGACGATCTGTCGATGCCGCTTGTGTCCTCCGTGCTGTATATCGGAGTGGCCACGGCCTCCGTCTTCCTTTTGCGTTATCGCGCGCTCCAAGCCATCTCCCCCGCCACGGTCGCGGTGTATCAGAACCTGACCCCCGTCTGTGCGATTCTCTTCGCCTGCCTGTACTTGGGCGAACCGTTCCAGCTCAATGCGATAGTGGGCGGCGCAATTATTCTCCTCGGCGCCGAATTGGTTCGCCAGGCGAATCAACCGCAACTGAGCAACAGCTACCTCTGGGCGAAGCGTCGCCTCGGCAGATTGGCCGGTCACCGCATGTCCGCCTAAATAGCTTCGCGTCCTTCCTTAGCACCGGGTGGCCTATCACACCGTGCGAAGGGACTTCGGTCTATTGGCCGAACTGTCGTCCCATATCTCAGGTATCTATGCAGCTTGAGCTCTAACTCCAAGTGCAACACTTCAAGCCCTGATGGGCTACGGTGTTGCCATGCGAACGAGATCCTATAGACACATGAGTGCCGAAGAACGTGAAACCTTGAGTCTGGGGCTGGCCCGCGGCCATTCGTTGCGGACGATGGCGAGGGTATTGGGACGCGCGCCCAGCACCGTGAGCCGCGAGTCGGCCCGCAACACCACGCGGGGCCGCCCCTATCGCGCCTGCACGGCGCAAATGCTGGCGGCAGCCCGAGCCCGTCAGCCACGACGACCGCGCAAACTCCTGGATCCCTGGCTGTGGCAGTACGTGCGGACGCAGCTGGCCGAGGGCTGCTCGCCCGAGCAGATTGCCGGGCGGCTCAAACGCGCGTATCCTCACGACATGGGGAGACAGCTGTCGGCTGAGACCATTTATGTGGGCCTGTATGTGCTGCCCCGCGGCACCCTGAGAAGCGAACTGTTGGCGGCACTGCGTCAGGCGCGCAAGGCGCGCCGACCTCGGGCGCGAGGGACGGATCGACGAGGTCAGATCCCCAAGATGACGTCGAGTGCCGAGCGCCCCGCCGAGGTGGCCACCCGCACGGTGCCGAGCCACTGGGAAG
>JANOMG010000236.1:0-3479 GCA_031420175.1 Nitrospira sp. | reverse complement strand
CATCTCAGCTTCCAGCTGCCTCGGAGCCCACGCGGAAAATCCAGCAAACGCCCGGAAGGTTTCGGTCGGTTTAGCCTGTGTAATAATGCGTTCCAGGACTCCTGGTGTGCGCCCCAGATAGACCCCGTCGAAGACCGATCGTGCGTCCGCTGGAGGCTCCTTGAGTCGGAACAGCAGGAGAAATCGGGTTGGCTCGACCGGCCCACCTGCAAACAGCCGGTAGCTGGCCCCTTGAGCACCGTGATGTCCGGCAATGCCTTGGACAGAAGAACGTTCGTGGAACGATTCAGAATAAGCCCGACGGTTCCCTCAAGCCCGTGCTCCACGACAAGCACGACAGCTTGGCGGAAGTTTGGATCATCCAGCGATGGGCTGGCCACTAAGAGCACACCCTTCTCGACCGACGACGGCGAGAATTCCTTCTCCGCCAGAGCGGGTACCGCATGCAGAACGGTCAAGAGTCCCCCGAGCAGGAAGATCGCCATGACTCTCCGTGCACCAGTGAAACCCGGTGCGCTCGAGTACTCCAACGTGAGGGCGGAAAATAAGTACATCCTACGATTCAGTCGGTTGCAGTGGGAAATTCGGGAAAGGCTACGACTCGCTGGCCGTGGGTGTCAACTCGCGAAATGGCACGATGCACGATTTGCGAGGCTTCGAGGCAGACGTCTTCTCTACAAGGGGCTAGCCCAACTGCTCTTCCCCGTGCGCGTCCAATTGAGGGCGGATTCGTCACCGCATTCAGCGAGGCGGCTGGTGTGGTCTCCATTGCGCGCATCGAGCGACCACAGCTTTATCATGGGGGCTCTGCGAGCACAGAGACCATGCCAGCTGTCTCGCCACTCCTGTCCAAGCTCGCTTCCCTATCTCTCCACAGGGCGGCCTGGTTGATCCTCGAATGCGCGCGTCCAACGAGGGCCTTCCGAGGCCGCGCGTTGCGCGAACACAGGGGACTAACGGGCTACCCGTCTCGCCCCTCCCTTGACCTAGTCATCTCGCAAGCGCATCCTTTTAGGCAATCCTGCGCGGGAGGCACTCTTCTCTGAACCATTGGCACAGCGCAGGATCTCGCCGGGGTGTTCGAATCACGAGAGGGCTGCATCGTGATGGCTGCCTGGCTCCTGCTTCTCGTTCCACTGTCGCACCAGAGTCCTGCCTGGTCTCTTTCCCACTCTGTGCCTGTTCAGCAAGTGTCTACGGCTAAAACGCTCACGGGCGACGAATTGCTCCGCATCGGCGAGGTCCACGACCACCAGCGCCACTTTCCTGAAACACTGACGTACTATCAGCTCGCATTGTCGACGTTCCGGGAGCACCAGCAGGCCCGCGGCGTGGCGACCGCCTTGGTGAAAATCGCACAGGTGTATGAACGGCAGGGCAAGATCCAGGATGCCGACGTGGCGCTCCAGGAGGCCCTTCCCCTTTTCGCCCGGTCATCTGACCGGACCGCTCATGCGCGGGCTTTGTTGGTCATGGGACGCATCTCGGCCCGGCTTGGACGCCTCAACGAGGCTAGGATGTCGTTCAGTCAAGCAGTCACCCTCTTCGACCGTGCCCACAATCGACAGGGATGGAACGAAACGTTGGTGCAACTGGGCCTGCTGGATGTCGGTGACGGCGTGACCGAGCCAGGCCTGTCGTTGCTGCAGCAGGCGTGGCAAGACGCGCGCACCCGTCAGGATCGCGGTCAGCAACTGGCGGCGGTCGCGGCGCTGGGGAACGCGCACTGGCTGTTGGATCGGGCTGACGCCGCCCGCCTGTTTTACGACGAGGGCCTTCGTCTGGCTGAAGTCGAACAGAATATGACGATCGAAGCAATGCTGCGGCTCCGGCTGGCTCAATTAGATGGTGAGGATGAACGGCTGACCGAAGGCATCGAATTGGGGAAACGCGCGCTCTTTCTCTCTCAAACCTTGCGCGATGCCGCGGCTGAGGCTGCCACGTTGTCTCTGCTGGCCGACCTCTACCGGAAGATGGGACGGAATGTCGAGGCTGAAGAATCGGAACAGCGCGCGCTGTCGATCTATCGCAGCCGTCAGATCCTCGTGCACGGTGCCCGTTAATCATCGCGCAGGCTCAGAGGGAACACTTGACCGAGCCTCCCTATGGGCGTAGCATTATTTCATGACGTTCCAGTGACGGTGGCTGCTGTTTCTTCCGCACGCTTCAACCCGTCATCCTGCGCGCCGGATCTCGCCGCAGTCTCTATCACTCCTACGCCGGATACTTTGTCGTAGCGCATCCACGCCCGGATGCGAATCCTTCGAAACGAGGGTCCTCATGGCGGCTGTCAGCCACCGAGTACTCCTTCCACTCTTGGCACTGATCCTTGTGCCTTCTGTCTTCACTGTGCTTGCACCGAATCCCACTCAGGCCGGTGAGACTCCGTCTTTTCTGCTGGCTACCGCCGCGCCAACCGAACGTCTCTCTCCGCCGGTCACCTGGCTAGATACCATTGAAAACAGGCTGACGACGTACTTCACGAAGAAATATCCCGCGTACGACTTCTCACCCTACACACAGGAACTGGACCGAATCCGAGGTGCGATCAGCCTGGGGGATCGGTGGGGCGCAAAGCGAGAGTTAGGAGTGTTTCTCAAAATGCTGGCGATTCGTGCCTATGGTCTGAGGGACGATGCAGCCGAAGAGTTGGCCGTGCTTTCGCAACGAGTCATGCCGGACGAGGAGTTCGGCATCGTCTATCCCGGATCGGAGCAAGCGCCGTAAACGATAAGGAGTCGGACCGGAGATTGCAGTGGGGATTCAAACCTGAAAAGGAGGATCTGATCATGGCTTCACACAATCCCGTGACCAACCGCATTCTCGCCGAAGTCACGCGCACACATGGATGCGATCTGAATATGTTGACAAAGAGCCTCCCCGACCTGCTCTGGGGCCAGGTCTTTAACGAAGTCGATCGGCTGAGTCGGCGAGGCAAGGTGCTGGTGACATTCGGCGCCGATCATCGCTACATGATCCGACTGCCGGAACAGAAGAAAGGATCCGCGACCCACAACGTCCGGCCCTGATCAGTGAGGGAGTTCAGGGGATCGCGAGCGAGCGATGGAGCACAATTCGTGCTATTCCAAGCCCGTTGCGGTATTCGCTTTCGTCTTCTCTCAGGAGAGCGTCCTCACTGATCCTCAACCGGGCCCATTTCTCTCCTTCTTTGCAACATCATACCTTCTCGCCCCAAGTGCATCGTTGGAGTGCGCAATATTGATCAGACAGGACATCTCGATTAAGACATGATTAAGCCCAAGGTCACCACCCTATGTATCCTCAAGAGGTCACATCACGATGAATCCAATGACATGCCTCGTTCGAATCGAGAGAATTCACTCACCAGTGGAGGCTAGCAGGCAGGACGAGCTGACCATGAATTCCCCTTGCCCATCATTGCCCGGACCGATTCCCACGCCCGACCCGCCGTTGCCGCCCGATCCATCGCCGTTTCCAGGCCCTCCACTGCCTAAACC
>JANOMG010000235.1:0-23238 GCA_031420175.1 Nitrospira sp. | reverse complement strand
AACAGCAGCTCGTAGGTGGACAGCCGGCTCTTCGGTTTCAAGAGGAGATGCGCATCGCGCAGATGACGCCGTTGCGCCTCATCGCCGGAGAGTCCTTTGGAGCTTGAGTCGAGTTGCTGAAGAGCCTCAGCCGATGGGCTGCTCCAAAAATGCCACCGGTCAGACGACTCTTGTCGCATCAACACATGCCCCCTCCTCATTGCAGGCTCCGGATACTCGCCGGTCATTCAACCGGCGTTCCGGACGTGCTACGCACCATTCCCGCAGTTTTATAAAGGCACCGTTCAGCTCGCTCCTGTACCGTGAGACAGTTATGGCTTACGAGCCGACGCGTCGCCTGCGCCGACAAGTTGAGGAAGATCGTACCGGAGCATATCGCCGATGCGGTCGATACTCATGTCCGCCGGCGGGTAACTCTTGAGCAGGTGCGGATCGCGAGCATAGTGTCCCTGCCTCGGGAACACGGTGGTCACCCGCGCGCCCCAGACTTTCTTGACCGCCGTGAGGATTTTGAGCTTGTCGTCGATTAACACATAGTGATCGCCCGGATACCGCCGCTCGACATCGTCGAGTTCTTGCTCTTTATGAATGTAGACCAGAACATTGCCCTCCACAGCCTCGAAGAGACCGGACCGTTCGATTTTCCTTGGTTGGAACACCACGTCCCCATCCGACAAGATGACAGCCTTTCCCCATTGCTTCACATGCTCCACCGCATCGAGCGCGTTCGGGAACACTCGATTCGCAAATGGATAGTTCACCAGAAAGTGGGAGACCGTCAATACTTGTGGATCGCGGGGATGTTCGATCCGATAGCGCTGGAGCGCCCCCAAGTAGTCGGCGTAGCCGAGTTCCGTTCGCAACCGCTCGAAGATCGCCCAGTAGTTTTCCTGCCGTTCGTGCCCCACCGTCTGTTCAAGATGGCGTTTGAGGTCGGCCGTCACTCGATCGCTGTCGAGGAGGGTGTTGTCGACGTCGAAGAGAAAGACGACGTGTGGCACTGTCATGTGTGCCTGCGAGCCGGGTCATGGATTTCGGCCGGCAGAGTGACCGCCGAAAGTGTCATCGTGTTGCGTCCCATTTCCAATCTCGAATATCCGGCTGATCATCCCCGTACTTGGCGATATACGCTTTATGCTCCACTCGTTTGTCCTGCATCGCTTGTCTCGTATGGGCGGCAAGTCGCTCCAGCTTCGGGACACGATCGATCACGTCTATCACCAAATGGAACCGGTCGAGATCATTCATCACCGTAATGTCGAATGGTGTAGTGGTCGTCCCTTCCTCCTTATACCCGCGCACATGCAAATTCTTGTGATTCGTCCGGCGGTAGGTCAGCCGATGAATCAGCCAGGGATAGCCATGAAACGCGAAGATAATGGGCTTGTCGGTCGTGAACAGGCTGTCAAACTCCTTGTCGCTCAAACCGTGCGGGTGCTCGCGCTGCGGCTGGAGCTTCATCAAGTTCACCACGTTAATCACCCTAATTTTTAGGCGAGGAAACAATGTCCTGAGCAACTCGACGGCGGCCAATGTTTCGAGCGTGGGTACGTCCCCGCAACACGCCATCACGACATCGGGCTCACCACCGCGGTCGTTGCTGGCCCATGGCCAGATGCCAAGGCCGGCGGTGCAGTGCTTGATCGCGGCGTCCATGCTCAACCACTGCGGTGCAGGTTGCTTGCCGGCGACGATCACGTTCACATAGTTGCGGCTGCGCAGACAATGATCGGTGACGGACAACAGGGTGTTCGCGTCCGGTGGAAGATAGACGCGGACGACCTCGGCTTTTTTGTTCACCACATGATCGATGAACCCCGGGTCCTGATGGCTGAAGCCGTTGTGATCCTGCCGCCATACATGCGACGACAAGAGGTAATTCAAGGACGCGATCGGCCGTCGCCAGGGAATCTGGTTCGACACTTTGAGCCACTTGGCGTGCTGATTGAACATCGAGTCGACGATATGGATAAAGGCTTCGTAGCAGGAGAATATGCCGTGGCGGCCCGTCAAGAGATAGCCTTCAAGCCAGCCTTCGCACTGATGCTCGCTCAACATCTCCATCACGCGGCCATCCGGCGCCACATGGTCGTCGCCGGGCAGAATCTCCGCGGTCGAGCATCGGTCCGTCACCTCGAACACCGCACCCCAGCGATTCGAGGTCGTCTCGTCCGGGCTGAACACGCGGAAGTTGTGGGCATTACCTTTCACCACGTCGCGAATAAACTCCCCTTGGACACGTGTGGCTTCGCCCTCCACCGACCCGGGCTTCTGTACTTTCACGGCGTAGTCGCGGAAATCAGGCAGGCGCAGGTCGTGAAGCAGGAGGCCGCCGTTGGCGTGTGGATTGGCACTCATGCGGAGGGGGCCAGTTGGTGCAAGATCCGCTAATTCAGGGATGAGCGTGCCGGTCTTGTCAAAGAGTTTTTCCGGCTTATAACTCTTCATCCACTTCTCGAGAATCTTGATGTGACCGGGCTTGGCCATATCGCCCATCGGCACCTGGTGTGAACGGAATGTGCCTTCAGTCTGCTTCCCATCCACGACCTTCGGTCCGGTCCAGCCCTTCGGCGAGCGCAGAATGATCATCGGCCACCGGGGCCGTTTTTTAAATCCTTTGGTCCGTGCAGCGCGCTGGATCTTCTTGATGTCAGCCACGACCGCGTCGAGGGTAGCGGCCATCTGTTGATGCATCGTGGCGGGATCATCGCCCTCGACAAAATACGGACGGTAGCCATAACCGATGAAGAGCGATGCCAACTCGTCATGTGGAAGCCGCGCCAGGACCGTAGGGCCGGCGATCTTGTACCCGTTCAGATGCAGGATCGGTAGCACGGCTCCGTCGTGCACAGGGTTCAAAAACTTATTCGAATGCCAACTGGTCGCCAGCGGGCCGGTTTCCGCTTCCCCATCGCCCACGACGCAGGCGACGAGCAGGTCCGGATTATCGAACGCCGCGCCGAACGCATGTGACAGCGAATATCCCAACTCGCCGCCCTCGTGAATAGACCCCGGTGTCTCCGGTGAGACGTGACTCGGAATGCCGCCGGGAAAAGAGAACTGTGTGAATAGCCGCTTCAAGCCCTCTTCATCTTGCGAGACGTTCGGATAGACCTCGCTGTAGGTGCCTTCCAAGTAAGCGTTCGCCACCAGTCCTGGCCCACCATGGCCCGGCCCTGTGACGTACATGACATTCAGATCGTAATTCTTAATGATCCGGTTCAGGTGGACATACACGAAGTTCAGCCCCGGCGTCGTGCCCCAGTGGCCGAGCAAGCGCGGCTTGATATGGGCCAGCGTGAGCGGCTTCTTCAGCAGGGGATTATCGCAGAGATAGATCTGACCGACGGACAGGTAATTGGCTGCACGCCAATAGGCATCCATTTTCCGAAGCTGCTCCGGCTTCAACCGCGTGTTGCTTCTCAGCATAATCTCCTCATCACTCCCGACGATCCTCTGCTAGCATATGAAAGACAGATTGCGCGATCTCACGCTCCTCGTCCGTATGCATGACGCGAACGGTCACTCGGCTGCCTTCGGTGGAAATGACGGCTTCACCGGCTCCGTTCCGAGCCTCATCGATGGTCAGACCGAGGAATTCCAACCCGTCACAAATACGCGATCGGATGGCCGGTGAGTTTTCACCGATACCGCCGCTGAAGACGAGCGCATCCAGCCCGCCCAAAGCAGCGGCAAATGAGCCAATCCACTTCTTGGCCTGGTAGCAGAAGAGCGCCACGGCTTCCGCCGCACGTGGATCGTGGCGTTCACTGGCCAAGAGATCGCGCAGATCGGAGCTGGTCTCCGACAGACCGAGCAATCCCGATTGCCGATTGACCATCGTATGGAACTGCTCCGCGGTCATGCCTTCCGTTCTCGACAAATAGGCCACGAGGCCTGGGTCAAGATCGCCTGAGCGAGTGCTCATCGGCAGCCCCGCCGTGGGCGTAAAGCCCATGCTCGTATCGATGCTCTTGCCCCCGCGCACCGCCGCCATGCTCGCCCCATTACCCAGATGAGCCAGAATGACGCGACCCTTCGCCTCATCAGGCGCAAGTCGCCTGAGTTCCTCCATTAAGTAGGCATACGAAAGACCATGAAACCCATAACGCCGAACTCCGGCCACGTCGTACCGCCTGGGGATCGGCAAGAGGCGTGCAACGCGCGGCATGTCGCGATGAAAGGCGGTGTCAAAACAGGCGACTTGCGGGATCGTCGGAAACCGCCGTCCGAGCGTCTCGATCAACTCGATTGCAGCGGGCAGATGCTCCGGATCGTAGGGACTGAGCCGCCGCAGTTCACCCATGACGTCCGGAGTGAGGCGCTGCGGCTCGCTATACCGATGGCCTCCATGCACCACGCGATGTCCAATGGCGACGAGACCTGTAATCGTGACCTTCTCTTCCAACCAGGCGATGAGCGGATCGACCGAGTCCTTGTGATGCGCAACCTGGATCGTCCTGCGCTCGCTAGTTCCGCTGGCCACGTCCGTAAGGGTCAGCGTTGCATCCGGAAAGCCGATTCGATCGACCTTGCAGGACACAATACGAGTAAGAGGAGGACCAACTCGGAAGAGCGAACACTTGAGGCTCGACGAGCCGCCATTGATGGTCAGGATGAAACCCTGTGAGGATTTCATGCCGACCCCAGCCTCTGCGGCGCAGACGCTGGCCCCAATCGATAAGCATTGTGGAGGTACTGGGCGACCATGCGCTGCGTGTTAAAAAATGCGCCGTTCAAGGCAATCGCATGCCGCATGATCTCGACAAAACGTTCTTGGTTCTTATAGAAACAGGGCAAGACTTTCTCTTCTAATTTTCGATAGAGCTCCGCTGCGTGACAGGCATCCATCCCGGACTGAGGCTCCAGGCAGGCTTCCACCCGATCGCCGATCGACCAGCCGGTCACACCTTCGAGGTGGCCCTCAATCCACCAGCCGTCGAGCACACTCAGGCTGGGCACCCCGTTCATCGCCGCCTTCATCCCGCTCGTCCCTGAGGCCTCCAGCGGCGGCAACGGTGTATTGAGCCACACATCGACACCGGCACAGAGCATCTTGGCCACCTCCATGTCGTAATTGGTCAGATAGGACACTGCGATCGTACCCTGCAGCGCATCACGCATCTCATGGATATGTGCGATCAGGTCATTGCCATCGCGATCGTGCGGATGCGCCTTGCCGGCAAAGACGATCTGGATCGGCCCGGCCTCTCGAACAATCTGCTTAAGCCGGTCGAGATCATGAAAGATCAGACCGGCACGTTTGTAGGCCGCAAACCGACGGGCAAATCCTATCGTCAACACTTCGCGATCGAATCCCGCGTTCGATTCTCGATTCACATGCTCGACCAACGTGCGTTTTACTTCCACATGGGCTGCCCAGATATCCGAGGTGGGAATGCCCACGGCGTAGCGCAGCGAGAGCTGATCGCGCCGCCAATCCGGCAAATGGCTATCGAAGAGCTTCTGAAACGAAGGCGCGGTCCACGTGACTGCGTGGACTCCATTGGTAATGGAATGGATCGGGTAGCCGGGGAACATGCTGTGCGAGACCTCCCCATGCTTCATCGCCACCCCATTCACATACCGGGAGCCTCGCAGGGCCAGTTGCGTCAGATTCAACCGCTGCTCGATGCCGCAGTGCTTCAGCCTGACCCACCGCTGCTCTCCCAATACGTTGCGGGCGAGTTCCTCGGGGAATTGATCGTGACCTGCCGGCACGGGGGTATGGGTCGTAAAGACACATTGCTCACGAACGATATCAATAAGATCGGTCGATACGGATTCCGACTGGCCCTGCAAGGCCAGCTTCTCCTCCACCAGCGCGAGGACAAGCAAGGCGGCATGCCCCTCATTCAAATGGAACCGGAGAATGTCCCGGTAGCCGAGCGATCGCAACAGGCGGAGTCCCCCGATCCCCAGCACCACCTCCTGGCACAAGCGATAATGGTCGTCGCCCCCGTAGAGCACATCGGTGAGGGTCCGGTCCCAGGGCTGGTTCTCGCTCACATCGGTATCGAGCAGATACACCGGAACGACATGCCCGGACTCACCGGTTACTCGATAGCGCCAGGCCCTGACATGGACCGTACGACCTTCGATATCGACTGTGACGCGCTCGTCGATCAGTTCCGCGAAGTCATTGACCGGCCAGGCGACAGGCTCCTCGCTTTGCCGACCGTGCGCGTCCAGACGCTGGAAAAAGTACCCGCGCCGGTGCAGCAACGACACCGCCACCATCGGCACATCGAGATCCGCGGCCGAGCGAATCGTGTCGCCGGCGAGCACACCAAGCCCTCCCGAATAGGTCGGCATCCCGGACTCCAGACCGATCTCCATGGAAAAGTACGCGACAAGCGGTGGTTGCACCATCAATGGTCCCCTCAGTGACGTCCTCGTTCTATTGCAGGCTAACTCAAATGCAAGTAGATCCAATCACCTAAGACATGCGTGATCATGATCACGCTGACGCCAATGACTACATGCTCCGCGATGACTTTCCAGGCCGGAATCTGCTGGGCCCGCGCCAGGAAATAGCTCAGCACCGCAAGTAACGTAAGGCCCCATCCCGCGCTCACCATCATCGCCTCCTCTAGCGGCAACATGAGCACTGGCACGACAAAGGTCAGCGCGATCAGGAACTTGGCCAAGAACGTGGCGATCGTGGATTCCCAGATCTCCGATGCGTTCCCGTTATTCTTGGACTCCTCCGCAATATGGATGCCCAGCGCATCGGACAGTGCATCGGCGACCGCAATGGTCACAATGCCGCCGATGACCGCGAGCCGCGAATGCGTCCCGGCATTCAATCCGACCATAAGGCCGAGCGTCGTGATCACCCCGGACGTCAGCCCGAAACTTACGCCGGTTTTGAACGATTGCCTCATCGTGAACAGCCGCTTCCCTGGCTGCCCGACACACAACCGCTCAGCCAACCGGCCACCTCCCTCACAAGCGTATCGGCTGCCCGGTTTGCGGCAACCGCCCCGCCGTAGGCATCGTCGGTTGACGTCCCATCGACCACATCGAACAGGCGGGTGCCCAAGACCAGATATTCTGGCAGCTTGATCACTTGTACGCGCAACGCAAGGCGCACCTGACTCGGTTTCCGCAGAAAGGTCTGTACGAGTTCCAGTTGATCGATCTCCACACGATGGTCGCCGCGCACGGAGGTCGGCATCGGGACAATGGCTCGCCAATAACCCGTCTGTTCCAACGCCTGAATCAGCACGGGAGTCAACATCCTGGCCGGGGAATCCGCCCATTGATGCGTCGCGTAATAGCTCACTTCATAGGGACGTTGCATGTACGCCATTTGTGGCGTGTCGAACCCGGGATGCGCCACCGGCACGTTCACGACAAGCGTCCCGGCTTTCGGCTTTACTTCCGAGATAGCCGTCCCTCCAGCCGAACGGTCCAGGCTCAAAAAGAACGTCTGGATCTGGTGCGCTTCACGCGGAAGAGAGAGGCAACCAGCCAGCGCCAGCGCGACGATCCCGATTCCCATTACTGTACACAGCCGTACCGGCATCGTTCTCATCGGCTACTCTCCCGGTCCTCGTTGTTGAGACTTCTTCCCAAGCACGAGCGAACTCGGCTCCTGTTCAAGTTGGCGCGCGACGCGCTGCAGCGTCCCCGTGAGAGCCCGGAGCTCTGTCACCAGCGCGCCGGTCTCGCTCAACGTCTGTCGAGTGAACTGTTCAATATCCGGACGGCTTTCTTGGAGAACCGACCTCACGGATCTTCCCGTATGTGCCAATTCTTCGGTCATGGTTTGGAGCGCCGCGGCACTCTTGTTGACTCGCTCCAGCAACGCCGGGACTTGTTTGTTCATCGTGTCAGTCATGCTCGCGACATGTTCCGCCGCTTGCGAAGCACTCACCAAGCCCTTATCCACTCCCTCACTGCGCGCGACAAGTGTCCGTGTCAGCTCAGCGAGATCTCTGAGGATTTGCCGAACCGCGGCGCGATTCTCTTCATCCACCACTGCCGTCGCATTCTGACTGAGCAAATTCACATTGGCGAGCAGCTTCGTCAGCCCCTGATCGGAGAGCAAGCGCGAGATGGCCATATCGAGGCGAAAGAACAGCGAGGGTCCGGTCTTGATGACCGGATATTCCTGGCCCGGTACAATCTCCAACGCCGGCGCCTCTCGACTCCCCCCGTTCAGATTGACGGTGGCTAGTCCGGTCAGCCCTTGCGTTTCAAGCACCGCCACCGTGTCTGTTTTGATCGGTGTGGCACGGAGGATATCGAGGGTCAATCGGACCTCTTCAGGATTCTCAGGATTCAACTGGATGTCCTTCACACGGCCGACCTCGACCCCCCGATATTTCACTGTGGAGTTGACGCTCAACCCTGCCACAGATTCCCTCATATAGGCATAGTACCGGTCATAGACCCCTCGGTAATCGGACTTCCCCAGCCAGAGGACGACCAGCAGAACCGCCGCCCCTAAGACCGCGACAAATGCTCCGACGATGACGTAATTGACCTTATTGTCCATAGTCGCTACCCATGTTGCGCTTCCGCCGCGCGGCCGCGTGGACCGTGGAAGTATTCGTGAATCACGGGATCAGCCGAGCGCGACAGTTCCTGCATGGTGCCGATCCCCAACACCGTTCCGTTGCCTAGCACGGCCACACGATCTGAAATTCGCCAGAGCGAATCGAGATCGTGGGTCACCATCACCACCGTGAGCCCTAGTAATGCTTTGAGTTGCAGCACCAATTCATCGAACCCTGCCGCGATGATCGGATCCAACCCAGCGGTCGGTTCATCAAGGAACAACACCTCCGGGTCCATCACAATGGCCCGTGCCAGAGCCGCGCGCCGCCTCATGCCGCCACTGAGCTCGTTCGGAAATTTCGCGGCGCTGTCCGCCGGCAACCCGACCGAAGCAATCTTGAGTGCGACAATGTCATGAATGATCTCACGGCTCAGCTTCGTGTGCTCCTTCAGCGGCACCGCGACATTCTCCGCAAGGGTGAGAGAACTGAACAGACCGCCCTGCTGAAACATCACGCCGAACCGGCGATGGATCTCTTGCGGGTGCCCGTCGCGCAATAACCGGCTGTCCATTCCAAAGAGCTTCGTTGACCCTGAGGTGGGCTCCTGTAGTCCGACAATCTCCCGCATGAGCGTGGACTTCCCGCACCCGTTCCCTCCGGCAATGGCAAAAACCTCACCTCGCTGAATCGTAAAACTCACATCCCGGTGCACGACCGCCTCACCAAACCTGGTGGCGACGTGGCTCACCTCAATGATCGGCTCAGCTACCTGTATCCCGGTTTGTAACTCAGAGTTGCCCACTCGCCTCTTGCCTCGCACCTTATGCCAGTGAATATACCTACAGATCCCACCAGTTGAGCAAAATACTGCACAACGCATCAAACACAATGACCAAGAAGATGCTCTGCACGACGCTGGTGGTTGTGTGCCGACCCACATCGTCCACGCCTCCTCGGATCTGAAACCCCTGATAGCAGCCCACCAGCGAGATGATCATCGCGAAGAAGGGCGCCTTCATGATTCCAATGAGAAAATGACGCACCGCCACTGCCTCTTCAAAGCGTGAGACGAACTCAGTAAAACTCACATTGAGCAAACTCGACGCGATCAACATGCCACCGAACACGCCCAACCCATCCGCATAGACTGTGAGCAACGGCAGGGCGATCATCAGCGCGAAGACCCGTGGCAGTACCAGCAACTGCATCGGCGAGAGGCCTAACGTTTGAACCGCGTCCAGTTCCTCCGTCACCTTCATCGTGCCGATCTGCGCGGCATAGGCCGAACCGGAGCGGCCGGCGATCAAAATGGCGACGATCAACGGAGAGATCTCTCGCAACAACGAAATCCCGACCAAATCCACCACGAAAATATTCGTGCCGAACTTCCGTAACTGCTCCGCCCCCTGATAGGAGATCACCACTCCGATCAGGAAGGCGAGAAGGCCCGTGATGGGCAGCGCATTGAATCCATCCAGTTCGAGGCGTCTAAACAGCGCCCGCCCACGAATGAGTGACGGCCTCTTCAGGGACTGCCAGACCGCGACTGTGCTCTCACCGATAAATCCAAGCGCCGTCACGACTTGCCGGGCTCGATCCACCATGAATCGACTCAGCCGCTCCAGCCAGCCCGGCCTTGGCGCCGGAGCCGCCTCGATGCGATCCCAATTGGCAGACACCATGCGAAGCAGCTCGGCGAACTCAGCACGCAACCCTTCGACCGACACCTGCCGTCCTTGCCGGCGGAGTTGCGTCACCGTTCGGTACAACAGCACGGCTCCACCCGTGTCCATCGCTGTGACGTGACCCGCTTCACAAACCAGTTCTCTCGACCGGGGCCACGACATGCGCACCAGCTCTCGTTCAAGATCCGGTAGGTGATCGAGTGTCCAGGAGCCGATACAATGCACGATCTGGTCGTGGCCGATCGTGATGCCCGCCTGTTCCAATCGAACCGCCGCCGACATGACGTCACACTCCTATTTTTTCATAATCGCTTTGAGTTCCGCCCCGCTGATCACCTCGTGCTCAAGCAACTGCTTCGCGCCTTCGAGGAGAGAAACCTTCTGTTCCGCCAGCAGCCGTTTCACCAGCTCGTATTGCTCATCGATGATACGGCGCACTTCACAGTCGATCTCACGGGCGGTCTCTTCCGAGTAGTCGCCTTTCTCCTGAGGCGCCTGAATCTGCATGAAGAAAGGCTGGCGCTCACGATCGAGCGTGACGGTGCCCAGCTTGTCGCTCATCCCGTAGGATTTGACCATACTCTTGGCAATGTCCGTGGCCTTGACCAGGTCGTTCTGCGCTCCCGTAGAGGCCTCGCCGAAGATCAATTCTTCCGCAATCCGCCCTCCGAGTAAGACGGCAATTTTGTTCTCCAGCTCCGTCTTGGTCATCAGAAAGCGATCCTCGGTCGGGAGCTGAAGGGTGTAGCCCAACGCGGCAATCCCGCGAGGAATGATTGAGATCTTCTGGATCGGGTCTGCTCCAGGACACGACAGAGCCACCAGCGCATGACCCACTTCATGGTAGGCAACTCGCTCCTTCTCCATCTTGTTGAGCACCCGGTTCTTCTTCTCCAATCCGGCCACGACCCGCTCTACCGCTTCTTGCAATTCCGAGAGACCGACCTGCTCCTTGCCACGGCGGACGGTCAACAGCGTCGCCTCGTTGATGATATTGGCGAGATCGGCGCCCGAGAAACCGGGGGTCATCGCGGCGATCACCTCAAGGTCCGCATCGGGGCCCATGACCACCTGCTTCGCATGGACACGCAAGATAGCCAGGCGGCCGATCTTGTCCGCACGATCGACCAGCACCTGACGATCGAAGCGTCCGGCCCGCAACAATGCGGGGTCCAGGATTTCAGGCCGATTGGTGGCCGCCATCAGAATGACGCCGATGCGGGGATCGAAGCCATCCATCTCGACCAGCAACTGGTTCAAGGTCTGCTCGCGCTCCTCATGCGCCATCGGTCCCATCCCGCGGGCTTTTCCGATCGCATCCAGTTCGTCGATGAAGATGATACAAGGCGCCTTGACCTTCACCTGCTCGAACAGGTCCCGCACGCGGGCCGCTCCAACCCCCACAAACATTTCCACGAACTCGGACCCGCTGATGCTGAAAAAGGTCACGCCGGCCTCTCCGGCCACGGCCCGGGCCAGGAGCGTCTTGCCGGTGCCGGGCGGGCCGACGAGTAAGATGCCTTTCGGAATCTTTCCTCCCAGCCGCGTGAACTTTTCCGGCGTCTTGAGAAATTCGATCACCTCGCGCAGTTCGTCCTTCGCCTCGTCCACGCCGGCCACATCCGCAAAAGTGACCTTTGTGTCTTTCTCCGCATAGATCTTCGCCTTCGACTGCCCCACCGTCATGAACCCGCCCTGGCCCTGCCCTAAGCGACGGAAGATGAAAAACCAGATGCCCACGAAGACCAGCGTCGGCAGCAGCCATGAGATGATGTCCTTCAGGAAGGTACTCTCAATCACACCGGTGAACTTCACGTGATGGGCGTTCAGCTCTTTGACAAGATCCGGGTCCTCGACACGAATCGTCGTAAACGGCTTCTGCTCTTTGGCGCTCTCTTCCTGCTTCAGCTTCCCGGTCAGTGCCTGGTGCGTGACGGTAACTTCCTCCACCTTACCAGCCGCTACGAGCGTCCTGAACTCGCTATAGGGAAGCTCTTCAAGCTTCTGCATAGCCTGAATAAAATCGTGCACCAGAATGACCGCCCAGATGGCGAGAAAGACATACCAGATCGAAAAAGATATTTTGTTATTCACTGGCATAGCCGGCACCTATCCAGAGAGAGCAGAGGTTAGAGACGACCGCATAGTGCCCACTCTCGCAACGCGAGGGTGGGCGACCGCGGCGCAAGCAGATCTTTGCAAACCAAAGACCGTGTGCCGCTCAGAAAATCGCACAGGCTTTCCTTGAGTTATTCAGTAGTTGAACCATTCAAACGAGAAGATCCCGCGACATGTGGGGAGTCTTGCGACAGCACAAAAAGCTCACGCTGTAGCGGAAGGCTACACTCGGTCTAATTGGCATTCAGACAAAAGCAACAGTAGGGAGCAACATACCAGCCCGCCGTACGCCATGCGCGAACACTCTCTCTGCGGGACCAACGACCAGAACATATCGAGCCCCACGCCTTTAGAAAAAGGGCGTATCAGATCGAAATGGATAGGTTGTGAGTCACTGGCTCACGAGTACTCGTCTTGCTTCGGATGACCAGAGCCTCAGATTTCCGCAACGCTTAGAAGGCCAGATAAATACCGAGCCCCACGCTTTGAACCTTCTGCCCATAGAACTGTCCATAGGGATTGTTGCCGTGATAGTAGTTGACGAGGACTCGGAACCGTCGAAGTGCTCCAGCCCGCGCAAATTCCAGACCGCCCACGGCATTCACGTTGAGGGTCCAATTCAATTGTTCGAATGTTTTGAAATCCGCCCCGAGGACCGGGGTCACGACGAGAGGACCGCTCACGAACCGTTCAATCGGACCGCTGCTCCACGTCGGCCCTCGCAGTTCGACCCCTGCCTGTACCTTCAACCGGTCCAGATTAGCCGGCTCACGACGCAGCAAGTATCCGCCACCGGCATACAGGCGCCCCCAGCCGCCCGGAGCGTCGAGGGACAAAATCGCTTCCGCTTCTTCATAACTGTAGTTCACCCGGCCGACTCCGGGATTATGGAGCACAAACTCATCGCCCAAGTGCGTGCTCTGATGGTAGAGGCGCACGCGCGTCGAGAAGAGGCCGCTACGCCAGGACAGGGGAATACCGACCACGTAGTCGGCATTGATGAGGTCTGTGGACGGCGCATTCATATCGAATTGAGAAAAGACACCGGCCAGAAGCCCCACCTGCCACCCGTTACATCCGTCTCGGCGCGAATAGAATCCGAAGTTCTCTCCGAACCCGACCGATCCCACCGTGGTCGAGGTCTTTGAGTCTCGGTTCCTCACGGCCTGTAAGGTCGCGAACGTCTGCGGCTGCTTCGGGTCTGCAAAGAGCGGACGAAAGACATCGCCATCGGGAAACGGGATACTCACGGTCGAATCAGGGCCTTCTGCGGCAGAGGCCTGAGTGGCTGTCTCGTAGCGACAATCGACAGGAGGAGCCACCTTCTCACCCTCGGCTTCACCCGCCCGGGCCACAGACACCCCAGTCACCCACAGCACAACCCCCACCACCAACACCCAACAGATCTTCACCTGAATGGCTCGAATCTTACAAAGACCCCACACTGTTATCTCCCCCTTCATTCGAGCTGCTTGCGCAAACCCCACGACAGTTGTTGCCACATGTATAGGTTCCTTAGGGGACCTTACACGCGTCGACCCTGAATGACACGAACCAGAATCACCACGATCGCAATGACCAAGAGGGCGTGAATGAATCCGCCCATGGTGTACGAGCTGACAAGACCCAGAATCCAGAGGACAACCAAAACGATCGCAATAGTCTCGAGCATGTTATTTCTCCTGTTGCCCCAAATTAGCCATCCGAAAATCTGCAGCCCAGTCCCGACCAAGCCATAGCCGCGCCATTCATTGAAACGGCTTTCTGGACCGTTACATCCGAGGCGTGGGCGACTACCAGTGAATGCCGAACCTTTCGACGGGGGGCGGCTCCCCGCGCACAGTCTTCCGGGGCAGAACCTCCATACATCTACTCGCACGAGTGCCCTGCTGCCAGCGCTCGCTGATGTCCCACTCGGGCGACCACGCTGCCGCAATATGCTCCATAGGCCGATGAGGAACTGCTCAAAACAGCTCACATCTGAACAGTGGTGCTCCGGGGCAACGTCACGCATGTTCCTGGAGAAACCGCTGACCCTGATGATGAACAGAGTCGTGGAGGCCGATGTTGAGGAAGGGGCTATGCAAGGTCAGGACGCCGCAACTCCAACGTGGACGACCATTTCGATAGTCGCGCTTGGGTGTCGGCATCGTTCTGTCTTTCAAGAAGGTCCTCGTTGGTGCGCAGGCCTGTCGTGTTTCTCTCTTTTGTCGAACTAACTACACGAGAGAGACCAAGGAAATGAGAAAGACCAGATGAACCAGACCCCCGCCACCTCTCGCGAAATACTTTCTGGCACCTGTGTCTCCTTACGAGCCTTCCAGCGAGTTCACAGCGACTTATGGGTGCCGTCGCAGAACGGTGGGGTCTTGGTTTGCTTGCACTGGCACAACGCGACTGGCTTCTTCTCAGTCAACGAAAACTCGACCGGCGTCAGCCCGGTTCCCTGATGGGACCCGTCGCAAAACGGTTGGGTGTTCGAACGCCCGCATTGACACCAATGGTAGGTGCCTGGATCCAATGTGAGCACCGCCGGTTGTTTGGCTGCAATGACTGGTTTGTCCATATCTGTCCTCCTACTCATCACTTCGGTTATACGTGCAGCTCTTCACGATTCACGGGTTAGGCTCTTCGTATCGGCTAGGGCAGCCTGCATCTCTGGATTCGATAGCTGCCTCGTCAAACCCACTGTTGCCGGCAATCCATTGTGAATCGTGGCAGCCATTCTGCATTGAACGGCATCTTTCCCACGCCGCCGGCTGATTCGGCTGCGCATGTGCCGGGGCCATCGTCAGTTTGACGATGGCCCCTGTCACCTATATGCTCAACAATCGGACGCCGGCACTGTGCCTTCCGAAGATCGATCACGGCCCCCTCCTCGTTCAGCTCCACCACAATCTGCGAGCCTTCAGCAATCGGCTTGGTCTTCACTTCCATCCGCTCCAACGGGAACACGTTCTCTCCTTCCGGAGTAGAGAGCTTGATCTGATTCTTCGTCGTACCGGTATAGATCAACTTGCCGAAAATCAGGCGGTGAGCTCCTTTCATATGCTTTTCTTTTCCGTGATGGTCCATGACCATATTCTCATCATTGAGCCAGAGCGACACCTCATCACCGACTGCCGCATCCGAAGGTGCGGTCTTCGCGCTGATGGTGTATTGTCCGGCTGGCGTCTTCACATAAATCAAGCCGGACTGGATCTTGGTCACCGCTCCATTCACCTGAATCACATGGCCAGGCGTCGTGCGGGGGTGCTCGTCAAAGCTCATCTCTACGGTAAAGCAATGGATGTCGATCACCTTCCCCGCTTCATTCAGTTCGATCGTCACGAGTGCCCCCCTCCTCAAGAGAGGACATCTTCGAGCGGCCGGTTTGCACGTCAAACGTCTTCTCCCCCTCCGGCGTCCAAAGCTTGATCTCCTTCTTGTCCGCTGAGGCATAGGTCAGGTTGCCGGACACGTACCGATGGGAATGGGCGCGATCCTCTTTCCGATGGATGTCGATCACCGCGTTGTTTTCACTGACCTGCATGTCCACTTCCTCACCGACTGCAAGGTTCTTGGGTGTGACGGTAGACGCGATCGTCAGCGATCCCCAGGAGGTTTTCACGGTGGTGAGGCCTGATTGCACCTTCGAGACGACACCATTGACCTTCATGTGCGTCGTGCTTGTTCTAAGCTTCCCTCCTTCGTCGGCAAACCCATAGGGGGCCAGTATCAACAGGCTCAGGACCATTGAACCGAGAATTAGCATCTTTCGCATCAGCCTTTTCCTCCTTGTGTTGATGACAGCTTCCTGCCTCTCGTGCACGGGACCATTCATGATGTTCTCCCCCTCTTTCCATGGACGATGGCTCATTCCCTCTGCTCCACATCAACGTGCTCGACGCCGTCGGATGACGCCGTCGATCCGCCCGTTCGCTTGGATCGATCCCTCGGGCATCCGCTAGTCGTAGACGAACCGATCGAGCAGCAGGAAAGACCAAACGTCCAGCGAAATGACGAGGACAGCAGTAAAAAAATATGTGCGAGAGACATGCATGCTACCTGGATTAGACCAGGACAGGACCGCGCTCAAAAGATCTCTTCTCGCGGCCTTTGCCGCTTAGAGCGGTAGCAGCGTCGCATTCATGGAGGGCTGATGCTGCTGAGTCAATACGAATGTGTGGCACTGCAACGGCAAGGTGTCACTACTCCTATTGATTTGAGACAGGCACTCGCACTGCGTGCGACTACCGCTGTGCCCTCACCCAACAGCCACATCTCTTGTCGTCTGCCCGTGGTTGCTCACCCTACGGACCAGGACCCCGCATCCATCGGTCGCACCGAAAGGCGCCCTGACACTCGGGCATCACGCGACGCCCGGATTGGTGCTGGCTTTATTCTGCCCTGCGGACGACCCGCCATCTGGTCACAGTTGCTCAGTATTTTTAAACTACTAGGACGGATAAGTCCTTGCGGCTCTCGGCCTGACAGGCGTTGCAGGTGGAAGGGACATTGTTGATAGCGCGCCCTTCTTCTTCAGAAAGACGCCCGCTCCTGGCGCGTATGGCGATAGGTCCAAGTACATACCAGTGAGATGCTGACTCCGCTTATGGAACGCCGGGACTTAAGTGGTGTGCCTGATTCATCTGGTCTGTCTGGTTCATCTCGTTGATCTGGTGAGTCTGGTTCAACCAAATAATCGAGACAGATGAGACAGACCAAACAGACCAGAGGAACCGGCCGGTTGCTCGCACTTCAGACGTCAGGGTTTGTAGTTGCTGGCGGACTGTTTCAACATCCTACTAGTTGATCAGGATGGCATTGAGGGAGGCTCTGTGCACATGCAAGCCATCGGTGTACTCAATGAAGCCGAGCTTCTTGAACCGATTCATAAAGAAACTCACTCGTGACCGCGTAGTCCCGACCATTTCGGCCAGCGTTTCCTGACTGATCTTGGGAATGATCAGTGCTGATGTACCTTTTTTCTCACAGGTGGCCAACAACAGCAGCGTCCGCGCCAGCCGCTTCTCGGCAGAATTAAAGAGTTGATCGACTAAGTCCTCTTGGATGCGGAGGTTGCGGGTCAGGAGATGGGACATGAACAGTTCGGAGAACGCCGGCTCGTTGTGGAGCACGTCGATCATCGCCTGTTTGTCAATGCGCACGATACTGGAGTCGTCCAGGGAGGTCGCCGTGGCCATGCGCACCAGCTGCCCGGCGAGGCACCCTTCCCCGAAAAAGTTACCCTGCTCCAGCATCGCGACCACGGCTTCTTTGCCTTGTTGGGACACGATCGAGAGCTTGACCCGGCCCGCCTGGACATAGAACACAGCGTTGGCCATATCCCCTTGCGCAAAGAGAATTTGGTTTTTCTGGCATTGCAGAATCGTTCTACTGTCGCCGACTTGTGCCAGAAAGGTCTGGGGATTGAATGGCGCGGCTTGTGTGGCTGCCATGGGCTTCCCTCTAGGGGGTCTCACTGTCGCGGTGCGCGGTCCTGCTGATAGTGAATAGGCGTTAGCCATGACGGGAACTCCTTTCTTGAGAGGAAACTCGTGACACAAGTACATGATCGATTTTGACGGTGCTGGCATGCTTCTTGGCCGCATCGGCCTTCGGACTGCGGACCTCGAGCACACCGTGCGTCACAGGTTGCAGGAAAACGATGTGGGCACGCGAGTCCGCGGTTTCGCGCGTCGGCACAGGGCCATTCCAGCGGTTGGCCAGGATGTCGCGATCCATGCAGTCGCCGCAGTTGACACAACGCCACAGCGTCACCAGTGTGCCGGTGAAGTCCCGTTCCAGGGACGCCGTATAGCTGGGGACCAGCAATCCGCTACAGCGCAGACAGGATGCATCCGGCGGGGTCCAGGCCTGGTTGCGCGGCCCCCTCTCCCGGTCCGATGTTCGACGGGATGCGTCGGCCCGGGTGGAGGGAGAGGAGTCGAGGTCTGGAATGACGGGGAGGATTTTCGGTGCGACGCACGTCTCCCTCATCGGAGCGGACGGCGCCTTACGAGTTGTCTGAGCGAACAATGTTCCAAAAGCCATACGCCACCTCTTTCATGTTCGACATATCTGAGAAACAGGACACAGCCACGAAGCGATGTGCTGAGCCCGATGATGCATAGTTATAAGAAATAGCAGCCGTGTTGGGAACTAGGGCGTCCCCCAGTTCCACTCGAATAACGTCCTAGCGCCAAATATTCGCAGGCTGGGGAAAAAACGATGCCAGCCCGCCGGAAATCCTATGGTCCGCACGTCCGATACAAGCCTGGTTTGTCTAGTTCATCTGGTTGGTCTCGTTCAACCAAATAATCGAGACAGACTTAAATGAACAAGACAGGATGGCGGACTGTTTCAGCATCCTGTTAGAGGCGCTGGTTCACGACCGCCTCGACCAGCGATTGTAAGGAGCAGGAGTGGTAGGCAGGAACGATCACGGTTGACGAACCGGCAGCATCCGCATGTGTGTCGCTTGTGGATCGTGATGTGGTTGTGGTCCGGATCTTCGATCGCCGCCATGCGGCAGACAGGCATGTTGAACGCTTCCGTGATGAACGACACGACCCGCTCCTTCATCCTCTGCATAGGGCATCGAGGTCTGATACTTCAAAGGCCACGATGGCTCCCTTTGTTCCCGGAGTATGGCCCATCTTTGTCGTCGTGATAGCGGTGGTAGCTCACAGGCAATCCAAGCACATGTTCATAGCACGCTCGCGCCCGTCCCATATTCGAGCCCGGATAGACCATGAAGGCTGTTGAGATGATCATGGAATGATTCTCTAGTCGGCGTGCAACACTCGTCGCAACCGTCGCACCGCCGGTGAGCATGAGCGAACTGCCTGGGCGAAACGCGGCTATTCGTTCCGCAGTCGATCAAGCGTGCCCTCGTGCCCCACGACCCGAAGCACAGGATCGATCTCTACCAGAATGTCCGCGAAGATGATCTCCGACGACAGATGCTGCACTAGGACATTGTCATCGACGCCGAGGTAGGCTCATCCGACTGGGGGTGAAAAGAAACAGATCTGTCAGCCGTTGCTCGGTGATGAACCGTTCAAAATATCCTACCTAGGCATCGCTGACGTCTAGATGTGGGAAGAAAAAACACAGCCACAACCATGTCGCGAGTCTGTGAGAAACCAATCGAACAGTGGGCGGCCCTGTCAAGTCGGCTGGATCTGACCGAAAATCTCCCGTTCCGCGTCGAGCCAATCATCGAACGCAGATCCACCCCGGTATCCTCGCGCACCATAGCGCGCGTAGGCCCGCATTGCGATCAGGACGTGCGGGTCTTCGCAAGGCGATAGCGGCCATGCGTGAGGTTGCTGCGCCGACAGCTCGTGAGGCTGCTGCTGGGGAGCCTGTGCGTACCGGTCCGGCTTTGTCGAGCGCATGTTGACTGACTTCATGTCTGTGTCCCTTCTTGGATGACACGGATTACGCGCTCATGGGCAACCCGCCCTCAGCAGCAGTCATCGGGAGGGGGACAAAGGGACGATCGAGACAGGTCAAGGGAAACGCCGGTCGCCGGTCGATCCGCCGCAGCGTTTCGGTAATCCGTTCTGGCTTGCCCCAGTCGTTCCAGAGCACGCCGGTCAGTTCGACGACCGCCAATGTTTCCGGGACTCGCTCTAGCAGGTCGGAGGAGAAATTTTTCGCCGGCATGTCCCGATAAATCGCCTCGAGAGCGCGCCCCTCCTCGGGCCCTCCGATGGCTTGGCTCAGCCGCTCAAAGAGCGGCATCATGTCCGGCAGGCATTGCCAGCCCAGCGTCCAGAGCCGCTCCACCTTGGCGGCGAACACCAGCGTGTTCCAGAGCGCGCCTGCCCGTAAGGCGACATCGGCCTGCGCGGCGTCGGGCTTTTCCAGGAACGAGCGGACCGTCTGCACTGGTTCGCCCGGCAGGTCGGCGAGGAATTGGTCGGGTTGGATCCAGCCATAGTCCAGTTCCAGGCGATCAGGGGCGACGCCCAGCATGACCAACCGATCAGGTTGCAACTCCGTGATCCGGACCGCACGCCGGATCGCGTCGAGGAACCGGTCTTCGGGATAGACGAAATGATCCGACGGATAGAGCACCACGGTGGCCTGCGGGGCCCTGGCGCGGATATAGGTCAGCGGCAAAAACACTCCGGCCGCCGTGCCGCGATTGGCCGGCTGAAAGAGAATCGTGCTGCTCCCCCTCCCATCCAGTTGTACCAATGCGTCGCGACGGTGGCTGTGCGCGACCACCGTGACCATGCGGTCTGGCGGCGTGAGTCGGCTCGCCCGGTCCAGCGTGTGCTGGAACATGGAGCGCGTGCCGACGAAGGCGCAGTACTGCTTCGGTGTGGGTCGGCCTAGCCAGCGATGCACCAGCGCGCGCAGCCGCGTGCCTTCACCGCCCGCCAGGATAATCGACCAGAGCTGATCCGCTGTGCGGTGTGGACTCACCATGCCCGACCTCCCTGATTGTTACGCACAAGAACCACTCATCAAGTCATGCCTGTCCCCACTCCGCGGGTCCATCCGGTGTATTGAGGCCCTGTCGGTGGTCATGCGCGCCGACTGTGCCGAACCAGAGCCCTTCCAGCGGTTGGCCAGGATGGCGTGACCCACGCAGTTGCGCAGTTGACACAACGCCATAGCGTCACCGGTGCGCCTGTGACGTCCAATTCCAGGGACGCCGTGTAGCTGAGGACCAGCAATCCGCCGCGGCGCAGACAGCATCCACCAGGCGGAGCCGGCGCCTGGTGGCGCGGGTCCCGGTCTGCTGCTTGATGGGAGAGGCGTCGATGTTCGGAGAGCCTGCGAGCAGGATCATGGCGACGTTCCGATCTCACGGAAGTACTGCGTCACCGTCTCTTGGGCCTTCGTGAAACATGTCTGACAGTAGGTGTGGGTATGAGCGATCTCGGTCGGATTCACGCCATGTGTTATTCGATACGTCCGCGACGTAACCCAGCGCTCACGATCAGAGGGAAATCCAGTCTCGTCTCGAATGAGTCTGCAGACACAACAGATGGGGAGCATTGTCGGTGCGATGAACGTCTCCCTCATCGGAGGGAACGGCGCCTCACGAGTTGTCGGAGCAAACAGTGTTTCAAGAGACATACGCCACTCCTTTCATTTTGTATTGACCAGCCAGGCAAGCCCTTCCCGAGGATCAAGCAGGTACTCATGGGCCACAAGGCCGTCACCGCGTGGGCAGGTCATCGTCGAATCTCCACTGGCACTAGCCGAGGGGCTGGTGAAGGACGGCTGTCCGCCCGGGTCGTGAGCGGGGCCGGGGCCAGCCTCTCCATACGTGTCATGCCAGAGGGAGTTGAAGTGCTGAGGCGGAGGAGGGCTTGCCCATCCTCGAGACCGCATTGATAGCGCGTAAACTGAGACCGGTGTTCTCTTCGCATGAAGGCGATCCGATCTCTGCAGCCCAAGGCATCCACGAGACCGGCTTCCTCTGCCCGCCAGCCTGCGCGTTCTTCCTCTGTGACCGAGTGGAGTTGTTGCTGGAGCCGGCACCAATGGATGCGTGAGATGATCGGGGTGGGTTCGTACTTCATGGTTCCCTCCTGTGTACGGTGTGGCGTCTCAGGTATTGGCGAAAAGCGGCCGCCCTTCCGGAGGTTCTGACTCACTGGACCCATGACCTTCGTGAAACATTTCGGACAGTAGGTGTGGATGAGAGGAAAATCGGCCGGATTCACGCCATGTGTCGTTCGATACGTCCGCGGCGTGACCCAGCGCTCACGATGAAGGGACGATCTGGTCTCGTCTCGAATGAGTTCGCAGACACAACAGACGGGGAGCATTTTTGGTTTGATGAACGTCTCCCTCATCAGAGCGGACGGCGCCCTACGCGTTGTCCGAGCGACCAGTTCTTGAAGAGCCATATGCCACTCCTTTCATTTTCCCTGTATTTGAGAGACAGGGCACAGCCACGAAGCGATGAGCTGAGTCCGATGATGCACTAGTTATAAGGAATCGCAGCCGTGTGGGGAACTAGGGAATCCCCTGGTTCCACTCGGATTCCGTACTAGGACCTAAGACGTTGGACGGGAGCTTGCGGAGGAATCTGCAGGGGAGTCCGAAAGCCCTTATGTCTGATTCCAAGGGGATAGGCAGTTCTTCAATGGGCGGCACCAGCGGACTTCGCCTGTCTCACTGGCAGATGGCCACGGACTGTAGTGGCTCAGTCGGAAATCAGGACGGGATCACGTGGCGTGCCTTGGCGAATCGACGTGGTGCCAGCGAGAGGCGGTAGTCTGACGAGTCCGGACGCTGGAGGGTGACAGTGCCTTCTCGGCTGAGCCGGTCCACCGCGGCAAACACCTGGTTCCATGAAGAGTAGGGGAGCCTCTCGTTAAGCTCTTCGAGCGTGCAGGTACCAACCCGGGCAAGTACCAGGCGGATGGCCGATTCAAGCGCGTCTGTCTGAAACATAGGATCCTCCCAAGCAATCTCGTGCGATGCCGCTCATAGTCATAGGGCACATGCTTGGTTCAGGAAACTAGGAAGACCCCTAGTCCCGTCAGGAGACATTCCTCATGTCTGTCAAACAGTGATGGTCTGCTTGTGAGTACAGGGAGGATAGGCTTAGACTCTGGCTTCTGATCAGCCTTTTCAGCCGCGCGCGACGACTGCTCGATGCTGCGGTCTCTGTCATGCCGAGGAAAAGATTCTGTGGCCGCAGCACGAAAGACTACGAGAAGAACAGTTTCCTCCAAGACCGGCGCCAAGAATTCGCCCCACACAGCCTGCCGACAGTGTCTACTCACGCCCTGTCATCAAACGTATTTTTCAAACTTTCTCCTGAAACGAGGAACGACATGAACGAACCAACGACGCTCCCCTCCCGCAAGAAGTCACGGTCCGCGGCCACGCTGGGCAATGGCAAGCCCGCCAGGCGGAAAGCGGGGCACGTTTCCGCCGAGGATCCTCCTGAGGTTCGTTCG
>JANOMG010000234.1:0-2362 GCA_031420175.1 Nitrospira sp. | reverse complement strand
TTCGCAAAGGAAATGGCTTCGAGATTCGGCGGCGTAAACTGCCGCCCGTAGAAGACGTGGAACACATTCGCCTGATCGGCCTTGTAGGTGATCCCGATCCGCGGGCTAATCTGTCCCTCATGGCGCTGGTACTGCACCACGTCGCCCCGTACGCCAAGATTGAAGGTCCAGCGATCGTTCGGGCTCCACTGATCCTGAATCCACAGTTCCTGGCGCCAGCCGATCAGGCGGTTGTCCGCGTTCAGACTCAACACATCTCCGGTTGGATTCCCCGCTCCGTCATCCGCGAATGTGAACAGTCTCGTCTTGTTCACCGTCTGCGTCCGATCGACCTGGAATCCGGTTTTGATCACATGTTCTTTGTTCGGAATATACGTGTGATCCAGTCGGACTCCGCCCGAATAGGCGTTCCGATCCTGGCTGGCTGCAGAAAACGGCTCAGCCGGGTCAGCGGTGTAGGCGAGTAGATTGAATGGATCCGTCCTAAACGTGGCTCGCGTTTGGCGAACATATCCGGAAAGGCTGAAAAAATTGGCGCTATTCACATCGTGGCGCCAGACCATGTGCCCATATTGGTTATTCTCCTTTTGGTTTTCGTCGAGGGCCTGGGACGCCACCGGCGTGAATCCAGGCCGGCTCGCCTGGAGCAGCGGCAACATCTGCCCGCTCGGATCGACCTCTTGGCTGGGGCTGGTCGGAATCTGATACTTCGCCACAGAGTTCAAAAACACCCACGAGAAGTTGTTCGTATTGCTGTGCTGATAATCTCCGCGAATGAACGTCTGGTTTCGTTCGCTTTGCCCGTGAAAAATCGAATGGCCCAGCGTCGGCGGCTCGATGCCGCGATTCGTCGACGTATAGCTGTTCAGCACGTAGAAGCGGAACTTTTCGCCGATCGTGCCTCCATATTCGAACGACGGATTGATCGTATTGTTCGACCCGCCGAACATTTGGGCGGACCCGAATCCTGGCTTTGTCCCGCTCTTGGTCGTGATGTCCAGCACCGCGGCCGTCTTGTTTCCATACTGCGCCTCCATGCCGCCAAGAATGATATCCGCCCGTTCCCAGGCCCGCGGCGAGATCACATCGGAGAAGGTGGACGACACGGTATCCGGAATCGGCACACCGTCGATTCGGAACTGGAGGTTCGCATGGTCCTGCCGAATATGCACTTGCTTGAGCGAGCCATAGACGGCACTCGGGATCGTGAGGAGCACGTCATGCAGCTCGACATTGTTGCCGCGCGGCAACTCTTCGATGTCCTTTCGACTCACCGAGTAGGTCTCGCTCGAAGCCTTGAATTGAATCGGCGCCAGAGGCGACCGCACTTCAAGCGCGATCTCCCGCGTCTTGGACAGGGTTAAGGTGATGGGGTTGGGAACCTCGATCCCGATCTTCAGCACAACATATTCGCTCCGATAGGTGTCCTTCACCGCGCTGACGGAATAGGTTTCATCGGCAGGAACGGGAATGCTGAACTCGCCGGCATCGTTCGAAACGCCGGTCGTCACCAACGTCCCTTCTTGATTCTTCACCTCCACGATCACCTGCCCCACCCGGCGAAGATCCTGATTCTGGACCGATCCAGCGATGAGATTGGGCTCGGCCGCAACGGCACGACCCTGAATAAAAAAACTCAGACAGACACAGAAACACACCACACGAACAATGAGATGGCACCATAGAATGGGTCGCATGAAATCCCCCAACAATCACGTGTGAAAAAAACGCCACAGCCTCTAGCAGGCAGTCCGACGACAACCGTCGAAGAATGGCGTGAATTGAAATGACGTGACTAGCTGCGGGGAGGAGCGCGGGAGGGACCGACGAACGAGAGATCGACGGAAAGTAGAACGGACTCAGACGGAAGTTCCTGATGCCAGACGAGTTCACAGACGGCTAATATCGGAACATCAAGATCACATGACCCAGCCGTATGATGCTGGACCCACTGGCAGAGGTCGGTACCGGAATGTTCGTGACCATCATGGTCAGCCGCAGCCAGTTCGTGATGGACATCCTGCGCCACAGCAAAGGGGGCAAGGCCAAGAAGGACACAGATCATCCCCAGTGCTACGCTCGCACGGAGTAGACCAAGAAGGCGCTGGAGTTGTACCGGCAAGGACATCATGACGTCAGGATGAGAATCGCTGTCTGCCGCTGCAGTCGGCGTTGAACCACGTAACGGTAAGCTGATCCAGGTTTCCCTGTCAACGGCTATGGACTTTCCCCCAGCGATTCGTTAAATTTGTGGCATTCTTGTCAGCCCAACCTCATTTCCTCTCCCCACGCTGGGGCCTTGGACACATCATGAACAGACCGATCGACAACCAACACGTGATTGAAATCAAACCGCTGCCCT
>JANOMG010000233.1:0-11822 GCA_031420175.1 Nitrospira sp. | reverse complement strand
GTGTGCTTCTTGATGGGTTTGGTCATGTGGGCATTGCAGCCAGCGTCGAGAATCTTGATCCCGTCCTCTTTCAGAGCCAGGGCGGTCAAGGCAATGATCTGTGTCGGAGGGAGATCATGCTCCCGTTCCCAGGCCCTCATCGCTTGGGTGGCCTCATAGCCGTCCATTATCGGCATCTGCATATCCATGAGGATCAGGTCGTAGTGGCCGTTCTTGAATAGCTCCAGCGCGATGCCTCCGTGATTCGCGATATCGAGGCGATAGGGAGTCTGTTTCAGATAGGAACGGATCAGCACTTGATTATCAGGGGAGTCCTCGACCAATAAAATGCGAAGGGCCCTGGTTTCGGTCGGAGGTGAGGAGGTCGCGGGTGCTGAACCAGTGGTGTGTGGGATGCCCGCAGCACGGTCGAGGGCGATGCTGACGGTCTGGAGCAGATCCGATTTTCTTATGGGTTTGATCAAATAGCCGCCGAGTCCCATGTCGTAGGTACGGGCAATGTCGTCGGCCCAATGGTGGGAGGCCAGCATTACAATCGTCAGGTCGCGTGAGGGGCTGGCCTGTCGGATGGTTTCGGCGACCTGGAACCCATCCATTTCCGGCATGCGACAGTCGAGAAGCAAGAGCTGGTAGGGACGTGCCGAAATAGAGGCTCGCCGCCATTCAGCGATGGCCTCGCTGCCAGACGCAACATCCGTCACCTCTGCACCCAAGGCGGCCAGGGTTTCGCGAAGGATCAGGCGATTGGTGGCATGGTCATCAACCGCGAGGGTTCTGACGCCTTGAAGCCTGACCAGGACGTTGTCCTGTGCGGGAGTCGCGTTGGGTTGCACCGCTAACTGCACACAGCAATGGAACGTGCTGCCCTGTCCGAGGGTACTGTCGACCCATATTCGTCCGTTCATGAGCTCCGCCAATTGTTTTGAAATGGTGAGGCCCAAACCGGTTCCCCCATACTTGCGCGTGATTGAGGCGTGGCCTTGTGTGAAGCTTTCAAAAATGGCATCGAGCTTGTCGGACTGAATGCCGATACCGGTATCACTGACGGAAAATCGAATCGCTCCAGGCGTGGGGAGATCGGGGTCCTCTGTGACCCGCACTGTGATGGATCCGCTGTCGGTGAATTTGATCGCGTTGCTGATGAGATTGAGGAGTATCTGGTGGAGTCGGTGGGGGTCTCCGATCAAGGCGCAGGGAACGGTGGGTGAGAGGTGGCAGGCCAGTTCGAGACTTTTTTCATTGGCCCGCATGGCGAGAATCTCGACGGCCTTTTCAATCAAATCGCTCAAGTCGAAGTCGGTTGATTCCAATTCCAGATGGCCGACTTCGACTTTCGAGAGGTCAAGAATGTCGTTGATCAGACTTAAGAGGTTGCCGCCGGCTCGGCGGAAAATTCGCAAATACTTCCGCTGATCAGGGGTGAGATCCGTCTCCCATAACAGATCGGCCATGCCGATAATCGCATTCATCGGCGTCCGGATCTCGTGGCTCACGCTGGCCAGAAACTCGCTCTTTGCCCGGCTGGCGACTTCTGCTGTTTCCTTGGCCAGGACGAGTGCTTGCTCAGCCCCCCGGCGTTGGTGGGCCTCCAGTGCAAGGGTGATAAAGGTGGCCAGTGAACTAGCGAAATACACTTCCTCCATCGTCCAGGACCGAGGCCCACCGACATATTCGTGGCATAACAAGCCGATGACATGTCCCTTGCGTCGAACTGGCGCATCCAACATGGCGCCAATCCCAAGTGGGGTTAGATAGGATTGGGAAAACTCCCTGGTCCGAACGTCTGCATGCGCGTCATGGGCCGCAATCGCGTGCTCTTCATGTGCGATGGCTTGAAAGTAAGACGGGTAGTCTTGGGCGGCCAGTGTGGCGCCGGCTGTGTGCCGGTTCAAGGTCCGTTCATAGAGGTCCAGCAGTTCCAGCTCACTGCCTTGTTCATTGAGGGTCCAAATGCTCGCCCGTTCCACTCCGAGCACTCGGCTTCCCGTCTTGGTGATCAATCGCAACGCCTCGTCGAGATTTCCCGTATAGATTGCCTCGTGCTTGGCCAGTTCACACAACGCAATCTGTTGTTGTTCCAGTTTGCGTGCCCGCTCTCGTTCGATGTGCTCGATGTGTTTTCGCTCGGTGATGTCTTCTGAAATGCCGAGCAAATACTGGGGGGTGCCATCGTCGCCGTTGATCGGGACTTTCTTGGTATGAAGCAGTCTTTTCCCCTTCTGCCGAGTTTCGATGGGCTCTTCCGGAATATCGAGACTCTGCCCGAGCTGCAATACTTTGCGGTCCAAGTTCGTGAAGAAGTCGGCTTCCTGTTCGGAGAAAAAGTCATAATCGCTTTTACCGATGAGTTCTTCTCTGGGATAACCGAGCAATTGCTCCCCTGCCAGGTTGAAGCGCACAAACTTGAGGGTCTTGGCATCTTTGACGAAAATCATGTGGGGGATGTTCTCGATGATGGCGGCCATGAGCGCTTGATTGTGTCTCGTTTCCTCCGCGGTGCGTTTGCGTTCCGTAATGTCTCGATCGATGCCGCGGTATCCTCTGAATCTGTCGGTATGATCAAATACGGGCATGCCGCCGCATTCAAGGACGATTTGGCGGCCGTCTTTATGCAGGTAGACGGACTCGATACAGCTGAACGATTGCCGCGCTCCCGCGATGGGGATAAATAGGTTTTCGATGCGGCGGGCTTCTTCCCGCGGCATCAAGTCGAACGGTGTTTTCCCAAGCACTTCCTTCGGTTCATATCCGAGGATATTGAAAACTTTCGGGCTAGAGTAGGTAAACACTGCATGCTCATCGATTTCCCAGACCCAATCGCTTGTCGTTTCCACCAAGGCGCGAAACCGTTCCTCGCTTCTCTGCAGAGCCAGCTTCGCTTGTGTCGTAGTTTGAGGGGGGGCAGTGCGGCGTCCTTGCTTCCTTACCGGTTCAGTACGCAAGGTAGGGGGTGCTGGGCGCTGTGATGGCTGTGTGGCTTGTAAGCGACGGGGGGCAGGGGATGTTGACTGTCGCTTGGCCGTCTGATTCGCTCGACTCGGTGGCGTTTTCTTAGGCATGGACACTCAGGCTCTTGCTGACGACGGTATATATGTAGCCTGAAGAGACCAGGAATGGAGATGAAGGTAAGGGCAAAGAGAGGGTTGCGGTACGTGCCTCGCCGATCGCCCCAGCACATCTCGTCGAGGCCCTGGCATCATGGTCATAGAGAGAAGAGGGTCAGTCTTCGTGGGAGTGCGGGACGAGCGTGAGAATGCCCGCCTGTTTGGCTCGATTGCGGCCTTCTTGCTTGGCTTGATACAGCGCTTGGTCCGCGGCTTTGATCAAATCGGTGGGGGAGGCGTTCCGGCTTGGGATGATGCTGGCAAAGCCGACGCTGATCGTGATGCATTTGCCGTCAGAATGTGTAATGCCGAGGGCTTGAATGCGCTGGCGAAGTGTCTCCGCCACCTGGGCCGCTCCGTCCGTACGCGTGCCGGGGAGGACGACCACGAATTCGTCGCCGCCGTACCGAGCGACGAGGTCTCCTGGTCTGTTGACGGCTCCCGAGATCGCGGCGGCAACCTGCCTGAGGCAGTCGTCTCCCGACGTATGGCCGTGGGCATCGTTGTAGGATTTGAAACGATCGATGTCGAGCATGATCAGAGAGAGTGGCGTCAATTCGCGAACCGCGCGGCGCCATTCCTGGTCCAGGAAGTCGTCGAATTGCCGGCGGTTGGTAATGCCGGTGAGGCCGTCAAGACAGGATAGGCGTAGGAGCATCTGGTTCGCTTCCTGGAGTTGACGCATGACCTCAAGGAGTTCCTGCTCGCGAGCCTGTCGGCGATCGATTTCGTGGACCAGCCGTAGGACCGATCGGATGCGAGTCAGTAGTTCAATCTTGTTGATGGGTTTCCCGATATAGTCGAGTGCGCCTGCGGCAAAGGCGAGTTGGAGATCGACAGGATCGGTCTTGACGGTGACCATCATAATGGGCGTGTCACGGAATCGTTCGACCGTTTTGATTTGGCGGCAGGCTTCGATGCCGTTCATTTCCGGCATAATAATGTCCATGAGGATGAGGTCGATGCGAGCGGCCCCGCGCTTGTCGCCATCGAGCGCGAGCAACCGGAATGCATCGGCTGCTGAGTCGGCGACCAGGATATGGTCATAGCCGGCCGCTGCGAGAATCGACTGAAGCAGGAGGCGGTCGTCTGCCGAATCATCAACGATTAAAATTCCCATGCGTGCGGTATCCCGTGAATACGAGCGGTGAGCTTGAGGAAGCGTAGCAACTACTCCTGATAAACTCCAGGATAAAGCTTTTTGACGCAGGGCTGGCAGATGCCGTGGCTGAATTCGGCCTCGGAATGCTCGCCGATATATTCTTCCAACTGTTGCCAGAATCCTCCGTCATTACGGATTTTCTTGCAGGAGGCGCAGATGGGGATGAGTCCTTTGAGGACCTTGACCTCCCGCAGTGCCTTCTGCAGCTCATCATTGCTTCGACGGAGCTCTCCCTCGCGCGTTTTACGACAATCCATTTCCTTCTTCAGTGCCAGCGCGGAGGCGGCGCGGGCCAGGAGTTCTATACTATTTACTGGCTTGGTGATGAAATCGATGGCTCCGGCCGCAAAGGCTTCTTGGAGATTGGAGAGGTCGCTCTTGGCTGTGACCATGATAATGGGAATGTCGCGAAGGTGCGGTCGGCTCTTGATCTGGCGGCAGGCTTCGACTCCATCTAGCTCCGGCATGAGGACGTCCATCAGGATCAAGTCGATCTGGGAGGGCGGTTCCTGGCCGTCCATGTTGAGCATGGGGAACGCAGCCTTTGCCGAGTCGGCGCTCAGGAGATCCGTATGGCCGGCCTTCCCGAGGATGGCTCGGAGGAGTGCTTGTTGGTCCGGGGAGTCGTCGACGATAAGAATGCCCATGCCGTTTCCTGTCAGGCGCTTGCACAGAATGTGCGAGCATGTACCTTCGAGTATAGCAGGTGCCGGTTGGGCTACTGGAGTTTGGCGCGAACGAGGTCGCTGATCTGTTTGCCGTCTACTGTTTGGCCGGCCACACGGATCATCACGGACTTCATCACTGCTCCCATCTCTTTGAGCGAGTGCGCGCCGGTTTCTTGAATGGCTGCGTCTACGATGGTGGCGAGTTGTTCCGGGGAAATGGCTTGAGGGAGATAGGATTCGAGAATGGTGATCTCTTGTCGTTCTTTTGCCGCGAGCTCGGCGCGGTTACCTTTTTCGAATTGCTCGACGGATTCCCGGCGTTGCTTGATCATAGTCGTCATCACGCGGCTCATTTCCGCATCGTCCAGATCCTTCTTGAGCTCAAGCTCCTTATTCATGACGGCGGCCTTGACCATGCGAATCACGTCCATTCGCAGTTGGTCGCGGGCCTTCATGGCTAGCTTGAGATCTTCTGTCAGGCGGTCGTGTAGCGACATGGAGCCTCGGGGGTTCAGATGGTCTGCTTGTGACAATACCGTGTCGTCATGACCCAGTCAATGAGGTATCGCACGGTGCGAGCAAAGAGGTTTCAGGTTGGGTAGTGTTCCAGCGGCGAGGGGCGTAAAATCAGGCGTGGCGGTGAACCTCTGAGGCAATGGTTCTTAATTCTGGAGGGTCTGTATGTTGATCTATTATGCAATTGTCAAGAGATGGCAGCGAAATACGGTTGCGGGCCTGATGAGTCTTGTGATGGCCTCGGTTCTCGTGGCCTGTGCCAGCGAAACCCCGAAGGGCTCTCCGACGCCGACCGTGGATCAAGTGCGCGGTCATGCCGATCGAACGTTCGAGAAACTCAAACAAGAGGAGCAAGAGCGAGCCGCCCAGCCGTCGGTTCCACGTTAGCGGGGTAGGCACTCTACCGATTCGATTTGGGTAGGGTCCAGGTCACAAATCGAGCAATGGGTTTCACAAGCGGCAATTCCCAGAGGAGTTGTTGTCGCGGTAGTCGCTCCACTTGCCGCGCTTCATGGAAGGTACCAAGAAGGCAGGCAGAGACCAGTAGCCGCAAGACGCCTGAGAGAAAGAAGACGAACGGCAAATTTGATGCAGGCTGGAGTGTGACGCCTGCCCATTCGACGTGGGAGGGCAGGCGCTCGACCAACCAGCTTCCAATCAAGGCTCCCACCGACCATCCTACTGCGTTGACCGTGCTGTACAGCGCGATGGCTTTCGCGCGGTCTTCAGGACTAACCGAGTCGAATACATAGTTCTGCAGGCCCAAGGCCAGGCCGGCCCAGATCACACCACCCAAGAAATTGACTGCCAGGAGAAACCCAAAGTTCGTGCTCACAAGGTAGAGCATCGGTAAAAATGGCACGGTGAATCCGGTGATGGACAGCAAGGCTTTGTTACCGAAGCGGTCGCCGAATTGGCCCCAGGCCTGTAGAGTGATGAGTTGACCGAGGAGTCCTGCTGCCAGCCATCCCCCGTAGCTGAAATAGGAGAGATGGATTTCTTGTAACATGTACAAGACAAAAAATGGGCCGGCGACCAACACGGCGACATGCATGAGTCCTGCGAAGAGTAAGAAGCGACGAAAGTCTTTCGTGACCCGCTGACGGAAAAATCCGCGAAATCCTTGTTGTGCCTCGCGATGGGCAGTGGGGTGCATATCCTGAATAGGTGACAAGGCCAAGACCGAGAGAATGCGAGCGCCCCCTGCGACGGAAAAGATGAGGACGAATCCCCACCAGGCAGCGGTAGAATGTTGCCAGAGGCTGAGGACCCATCCGGCTCCGCAGAGTGCAAAGAAGCTGAGGCTGGCGATGATTTGAGCTCGGCGTGCGAAGTAGGCACCCCGTTTGTGCTGATCGATGCAGTCGGCAATCAAGCTATTCCAAGCCGGTGTGGTGAAGTGGGCGCATGCAAAATAGACGGCGGCGCCGCCCACGATGAGCCAGGGCCCCCACTGCGGCAGCAGGAGCGGCAGGAGCAGGATGGGGACCCAAGCTAGGGCTTGTCCTACGGTGCCGACAGCGATGAGGGCTTTGCGATTGGGGAACCACTGCAAGAGTTTGACTGAGGCAAGTTGAGCCCCTGTTCCGATGAGTTGGGGCAGTGCCGACAGCGCACTCAATTGGAACGGGCTGGCATGCAGGAGCAGCGCGAAGGCAGAGAGGTAGTGTTCTCCACTGCCTTGAGTGATGGCCTGGCAAGCCCCATCCCGAAGGCCGTATCGAAGGCCCTGCTCGCCTGCACTCGGGGGTCGGGAGGTGGTTGGCGTGGTTTCTTGAGTGGTTTTGGTCGACGTCAGCTGCACAGGGTCCTTTTCTGAGAGGGATATCTGATCGAGCGTAGCATAGACGCTGAGGCGGAGCGTATAAAGATGAGCCACTCCGTCAGTCGGCCATTGACCCCTAGCGGCGCTCCCGATACCATAAACAGTATGAGTGAACAGCCGTTGAAGGTGACTCCTATGCGCATGCGAAGCAAGAGAGGGACGCAGGTTCTGGTGAGCATACTTACCGCCGTGGGGTTTGGACTCTGTGCCTGGGAGGGAGTCGAGGCGCGGGATTCATTTGTCCCGAAAGAGCAGGCGACAACCGAGGCTGATCCCACGCAGAGCCCGTCATTCGACGAACAGAAGAAGGGCATCCCGCAATCCCTGTTTACCTGGATCAAGATGGCCAAAGGGTATGACGTTGAGTGGGATACGTTCGGCCGCAAAGGCTGGTACACACAGGATCCCCGCCTGAAGCCCGTTGATCCTGGCTCGGTATTTCCCCGGGACGTCCCCGCGATCTATATCGTGTTCGAGTCAGCCCCGCTGGAAGATCCTACCCAATTCAGCGCGCAATGGTTCCTGGAGGGAGAAAAGGGCGTCCTCCCATCCGTGCCGCTCGGCAAAGATACCTTGGAAGTGCCGGGGCATGAGCGGTATGGATTCCTGGAACTCAAGAAACAGGGAGACGCCTGGGCCGTCGGGACCTATCTGGTGAAACTCTTTATCACGCCGCTCGGACAACAGTCTTTTCATGCCGGCAATCAAGTGGGCACCATGCGCTTCACTATTGTCGAGGGTGCGGCTCCTACCGGCGTGAGTCCGCACAAGTAGACCTGCTATGATCACGTGCTCACACCGGCATGCGGCGTGTGCAGAGAATATATTCAGGGGCGATTGGCTGAACCGCTCGGCGCCTGCTAGGAATCTGGCGCGGCCATACGACGAGTCTTTTCGTCGTTTGCCGCGCGGTCCGGTCCGGTCCGGTCGGTCTATCGACCCCTGATCCGACAGGTTTGAACACGACAGGAATCCCTGCCCCGTCACAGATGCCGAGCGGGGGCGCCGGCCATAGTCACTAAACAGAGAAAAGGAAAAGGATGGCAGATCGCATCAAAGTCACGGATCAAGAAAAACTGACGCTGCTCTATGAGCGATTCAGAGACGTGTGTCTGGTCGAGAAAGAAGTCTGGAAAGAGATTTTCATGCCGCGGGAGGTGACGCAGGGTCCCGTCCGAACGAACGTGCAAGATCGCTATGATGTGGAAATCGACGATCCCGCAATTGAAGAAGCCCTGGATGCGAATATCCCTCGCGGCAGCCAGGCTCTGGCCGCGGCGATTCAGGAGTATCGAACGAACATTTCATTTTATCGAAAAGGCTAAATATTTTAGCGGGACGCGAGTACTCGCTCAACATCCTGCACGATCTCTGGCGCCAACGGCTTCGTACGGTGATGGTATCGTGCGACGACCTTTCCTGACCGATCGACTAAATACTTCTGGAAATTCCACTCCACTTCGCCGGGGAACGGACTCTGCTCAGTCAGATACCGGTAGAGAGGATGTGTATCGTCGCCCTTCACACTGATCTTGCTGAAGAGCGGAAACGACAGGCTGTACTTGGTGTAGCAGAAGGTTTTGATCTCTGCATCGGTCCCTGGTTCCTGCTGGCCGAAGTTGTTCGCAGGGAACGCCAGGATCTCAAAGCCTTTCTCCCGATACTGCTCATACATCGTTTCAAGGTCAGTATATTGCGGCGTATTGCCGCAGAAGCTGGCCGTGTTGACCAACAATAGTACCTTGCCGCGGAACTGACTCAGTGAGACCGGCTTCCCGTCGATGTCGTTCAGCGTAAAGTCATAAACTGCGGGCGTCTGTGCTGCCATGAGTATGGTCCCTTCTTGTCTCGCCTGTGCGGGGCCCGGCTCAAGCAGGTCGCTCGAGCCACCGCCGGCGATCACGCCGATTCCTGCGAACAATCCCCCCAAGGCATGACGCAATTTTTCCATCGGGCACCTCGCGGTTAGAGTCGCTCTAAGGCGTCAATGCGCGCTTCAAGCGGCGGATGTGTGGCAAAGAGATGCATGAATCCTGATGAATTACCGGAGATCTTCATCGTCGCGAGCGCATCCTGTGTGGAGTACTCGACTTGCGAACGGCTGACCCATCGATCGATCGCGCGAAGGGCAGAGATCATCGAGTCCTTGCCGTAGACCTTGGCGGAAAAGGCATCCGCGCCAAATTCACGCTGACGCGAAAACCAGCTGATCAGGACCGAGGCCAGGATACTGACAATGATCTGGAGGACAATCGACAACCCAAAACCGAGCATGGCTTGATCGCGATCTGCGAAGAACCGACGCACCCACATCGCGATGTAGTAGACGAAGGTATTCATCAGCCCTGCCAACACGGTCGTTGCGAACATGTCCCCGTTGTAGACGTGTCCCATTTCGTGGGCGAGGACGGCTCGCACTTCCTGCTCTTGTAGCTGGCTCAACAATCCAGTCGAGACGGCTACCATTGAGTTGTTCTTGCTAGGGCCGGTCGCGAAGGCGTTAGGATCGGGGGATTCGTAGACCCACACCTCAGGCATCGTAATGTGGAGCCGCTGCGCGATCTCCTGGACGGAGCCGTACACGACCTGTTCGGCTTGAGACCTGGGCTGCGTGATCTGGCGGCAATCCAACATAGCCCGAGCCATTTGCTTGGAGAAGGCCAAACTGATGAAAGCGCCGCCAAAGCCAAAGACCAGGGCCCAAACCAACGAACTGAGGTCGACCGATCCTCGCAGATCGATTCCGAACATCGGCAGAACGATATTGATCAGCAACGGCACGGTGAGCGAAAGCGTCACCATGATCAGAATATTGGCGGCCAACAGCAGGAATATGCCTTTCATCCACTTCATCGAGATCCTCCTTCAAAACCACGTTCTCGCCCCGTCATTGGGCGAGTCATCAATGGGTGTGATTATACTAACCGATTCTCTGAAATGCATCTCAATCGAGATTGCGGTCAGAATGTGTCCATAGCAATAACTCCTGAAAGGCCAAGGTCAAGATGCCAAAAGTGCCTGAAACTCCTGGACCAAGTTGACCCATTCCCGTCCTTCCTGCTAGAACTGACTCATGCAGAAGCTCCCGAGGCGATGGCTCCACATGTTGGCGACTGTTGGGTTGCTGACTTCTGTCGGCGTAACAATCGTTCATGCCGCGGAACCCTCTCAGTCCGGCCCTCCTATGATGGTCCCGGTGGCGGCAGACGGGGTGCAGCGAGCCACGGTTACGCTCGATAGCTACTCCTATACCCCAAACCATTTGATCGTCGAAGCTGGGAAGCCGGTTGAACTGACGCTGACCAGTGTGACGACATTTGCCCCGCACAATTTTATCATCAAGGAGCCAGCGGGAAGCCTATCCGTCGAACAGGATGTGAGTGCCGGCAAATCGGTCATCATTACATTTACGCCGGCTCAGCCTGGCACATTTCCCATCTACTGCGACAAGCGGCTCTGGCCATTCCCCAGCCATCGCGACAAAGGGATGGAAGGGAAGTTGGAAGTGCGATAGGTGTGGCTACGAGCCTAGAGACCTCCAAGCAGGAACTGCTCCGCGATCTCCTCAAGCAAGTGTCCCGTCTCTTCTACACGACGTTGGTCGTAGTCCCCGCAGATGTGCGAGACCAGGTCAGCCTTGCCTATCTCTTTGCCCGCGCAGCGGACACGATTGCGGATACGGAATTGATCGATCGTCCACGCCGGCTAGATTTACTCGGCCAACTCAAAGCTCAGTTCGTGAGTGACCAGATCGCCTGGACTCAGGTGCGAGACATCCAGCAGGCGGTGGCACCCATCCAACAGAACTCTGCCGAGCGTATCCTGCTTGAACGGCTGGAAGATTGCTTCAAGCTCTTCCAAACATTTTCGCCTGACGATAGGCATCGGGTGCAACGGCTTATGACAACACTCACCCAAGGGATGGAGATGGACCTCGTCGTCTTCCCCGGCACGTCAGCGGAAGACCTCACGGTTCTGAAGACGCTCGATGATCTGGACCGCTATACCTATTACGTGGCCGGTTGTGTAGGCGAATTCTGGACAGACTTGATGTGCGCGCACCGGAAGGCATTGGCCTCATGGAAGGTGCGAGAAATGTCGGAAGTCGGCGTGAGATTTGGGAAGGGCCTCCAGCTCACAAACATTGTGAAAGACATCGCGCACGATCTCCAGAAAGGCCGCTGCTATGTGCCGGCGCCCATGCTGGCCGAAGCCGGACTCACCGCACGAGACTTGCTGGACCAACAAAACCGTGCACGTTTTCAACCGGTCCTAAGCAAGCTCGTCCGTATGGCAGTGGAGCATCTTGACCAAGGCTGGCTCTACGCCATGTCGATTCCACGACATGAAACTCGCCTGCGCTTGTCCTGTATGTGGCCGATTCTTTCCGCCGGCGAGTCACTGAAGCTCGTCATGAATTCTCCGGATCTCTTGAACCCCGCCGTCAAAATCAAAATCCCGCGGAGCCAGGTCTATCAAATCATGGCCCTCACGACAGGCACCTTCGCCTGCGGATACATAGGCACGGCCTGCTGGGGACGGTTACG
>JANOMG010000232.1:0-29119 GCA_031420175.1 Nitrospira sp. | reverse complement strand
GATATAATCCCCTTCGATCAACGGCTTGATGGTTTGGTCAAAATACTCCCGCGGTATCGGAAATAAACGCTTGTCCATGTGAACCTCCCCTGTTTACAGGGAGGGTAGCACAATTCATGACCTTTGATAACAGTGCCTAGGGAACAACGCGTTCCTCATGGCAACATTTCCATGGCCGACGGGTCAGGAATACAATAAAAGGAGAACAGCTGAGCAGGATGCTCAAACAATTCGTCCAACAAGGCCGCAGCGAGTGAAGGCCGGAGACGTACCCTTTGGGGTGCGTTGAGGACCTGAGCGAAGCGAGAACGCTGTTGGCGGACTGTTTCAGCATCCTGCTTACGTTGAGGTTGAGCGGATACGTTGGATGAGCGACGTGGTGGAGACGCCGGGAACTAAGGGAATGGTACGGACCATTCCGCCGCGCGCTTCGACGATCTCGCGCCCGACGATCCGTTCTACCGCCCAATCTCCACCTTTCACGAGGACATCCGGTTGTAATGCGGCAATTAGACTGTGGGGGTCCGATTCGTGGAACAGAATAACATAATCGACGCAACCAAGCGCCGCGACCACTTCCGTTCGCTGAACGTCCGGCACGATTGGCCGGTCCGGGGCCTTGTTCAAGCTCCTGACGGACTCGTCGCTGTTGACGGCGACGACCAGCAGGTCGCCCAGGTCTCTCGCAGCCTGGAGGTAGCGCGTATGGCCCACATGCATGAGATCAAAACAGCCGTTCGTGAACACAATGCGTTTGCCCTGGGTTTGAGCCTGCCGTAAAAGTGGGACGAGTTGGTCTCTGGTCGTGACTTTCAGGGACATCATGGCATCATACCTACTGTGCGCGTGGATGGAAAGAGACTATATGCCGAGCAGGATGCGAGGGCTGGCCCTGCCCTTGTCTGCTAATGGAGAATTGACTAGACTGCTGGCGTACCAACATGAATTGAGAGGACGATAGCCATGGCCGACAGTCAGGATGAGCGAAACGGAAAAGCCTACAGTCTCTATACGTCCATCAGACGCTATTTTGAACCGTTGCGGCAACATTGGGATAAGTTGTCTGCCGAGGAACAGGGGGTTGTCATCCAGGAAGTGGAAGCCTTCTTGAATTCGGTTCGCCCGTCTGACAGTCAACGCCCAGGCTGAGCCTGCCTGGCTACTCTTCCGGAATCCCGCCGAGACGAACCATTCGACTGCCATATCGTTCGATCAGTCCATCCAGGACTGCGACAGCCTGAGTCTGGCGCTGCGCAAAGAGCGAGTCTGTTGCGGGTAAGAGGCCAGACAGCGACAGACCGACCAGACGAAAGCATGTGTGCGGCGTGGCCAGGCTGTGGAGTGCCGACTGAATGGCCGGCCACATGGCTGGATCGTAGTTGAGCGGGTGCCTAAATTGCTGCTGTCGCGTGGTGATCCGGAACTTGTTATCTTTGAGTTTGACGGTGAACGATCCCGCCGCCAGTCCCTGCACGCGCAGGTCGTGCGCCAATGTCCCGAGAAAACTTCGAATCGTCTGTTCCAGGAAGGCCAGATCGCTGGTGTCCTGCTCGAACGTCGTTTCATGCCCGAGGCTTTTTGATTCTCGATCGACCACGACTGGATCGCGATCGATTCCGCGCGCCACCTCCTGCCACGCAATAAGACGGGTACCCCATCGTTGTCGAAGAAACGGCTCGTGCTGTGGATCGAGCAGATCACCGACGCATTGGATGCCGAGCGTATGTAGCATGGCCGCAGACTTCGGTCCGATGCCAGGCAAGTCGCGCACCGGACGCGGAGCCAGAAACGCCGCTTCCGTTCCTGGCTCGATCACCGCCAGCCCGTCCGGCTTGTGCGCATCCGCAGCAACCTTTGCCACGGTCTTGCCGGTGGCGAGCGCGACCGTACAACGGAGTCCTGTCGCGTCGAAGATCGCCTCCTTGACGCATTGGCCAAGGCGTGACGGGTCGGGATAGAGAGACTGCATGTCCGTCGTCTCAGCATAAAACTCGTCGATGCTCGTCCATTCGGTGACGGGGAGCAGGCGGTTGATGACGGCCTGCATCTGTTCATGCAGCCGACGATAGAGGGCTCTATCCGGGGGAACAAGAATGAGGTCGTGGCAGAGACGACGAGCTTCGCCTGTTGGCATGGCCGAGCGGACGCCGAATGCACGAGCGGCGTAACTTGCGGCCGCGATAATGCCTCGCGGAGAGGATCCACCGACGGCGACCGGTTTGCCCGTAAGGCTCGGATCTGCCAGGACAGCTGCTGAGGCGAACATGGCATCCACGTCCCCGAAGAGGATCTGGCGAGACCAGCGCATGGATTGTTTCTCCGGTAGGAGCTTAGAACCTAAACGAGAGTTGAATCCGCTGCAAGAGAGTGAGGGATGGTGTCGGCGGAGGCGGCGTCTCGTGCTGGGTCCGACTCACCGATCTCAATTCTTGTAGCGATCCGCGGCAGATGCCGCAATGGTGCCGCCGCGGCTGAATCGTCCGTCGTTGCCGTTGGTACAGTCGGCCACATTGCTGGCAGCGCCAGGCGAATCGAGCCAGCGCGAGGACTTCCTTCTGCAACGAATGGTAGATGGTGATGGCCAGGGTCCCGTCTCGATTCATCTCGATCATCTTGCGGAGAAAATCCGCGCCATGATTCGGCCGCCGTTTCAGAATGTCGAACTGCCATTGATGAATCATTTCATGCGCCAGCGTATTCACGATCTCCTGCTCCCCATAATTGCTTGCCTGGACAACCTGTTGGAGCAAGGGAAGGGAGAGGCGAATTTCGCGTGTGATGGGAGGGCGAAGACCCTCCTGATCCAGCCGTGGCTTCGGTCCTCGACGACTCACGAACATACCGACCGAGGAGGTCAATCGGCGGCTCCAGACGAGATCGATCGGAGGCAGCAGGCCGGTGAAGTAGCGGCCATTCAGTTCGGCCCACATCTGGGTCAGATGCTGCGAGGTCACTGGAGGGGCTTGGCGTGGAGCCATAGGACGGGGGTTACCCCAATTCTTCGTGCACGGCCGCGGCGAGCAACGGCACCATGATTTCGTGGTGGCCGATGAGGGAGTAGCCCTTCCCACCTTTCTGGGTCGGTCGGCGTACCACGTTGGTAAGCGGGCGGTAGTGCGCGAGGAAGTCCATATTCACGGTCGTAATGTTGGTCAGATCATGGCCCAGATTGCGTCCCAGTGATACCGCCTTAAGGAAGACCTCCGGCAAAATGACGGCAGAGCCGAGATTGAGGTAGACGCCCCCCTCCATCCCTGACACGACGGCTGCAAGCCGTCGAAAGTCCAGGAGCGAGGTTGCGCCAATGGCGGCTCCGTCCGCGGAGGGATGCATATGGATGATGTCGGTTCCGATGGCCACGTGCACGGTGACTGGAATGCCGAGCTTCGCTCCGGTCGCGAGGATGCTTGTCTCGCGGTTGGGAAACTGCCCCTGGCGTCGGTTGATGTAGTGGCCGACGGATTCGCCGAGTCCCTCGCGATCGTGGGCCCCGCGGACGATCGCTTCGTTCAGCATGCGGCCTGTTTCTTCCGCCATTCCGAAGCGTCCCTCGTCAATCTCCGCATCGACTTCCTCGGACGTGTGTCCCATGAGCGCTAATTCGAAATCGTGAATGATCCCGGCGCCGTTCATGGCCACGGCCGACACGATCCCTTGCCGCATCAGATCCACGAGAATCGGATTCAACCCGACTTTGACGACGTGCGCGCCGATGCCCACGATGACCGGCCGCCCTTTGCGATGGGCTTTGGCGACGGCTTTGGCGACCGCGCGCAAGGTTTTGACGCCAAGAATATCCGGCAGCGAGCGATAGAATTGGCTGAAGCTGCCCCCACGGTGCCAGGGGCGGGCAAAGTCGGAGACGCGGACCTTGCTGTGCCGTTTCTTGAGCGGATAGGTCGTGAGATCCGTGACGTTGATCGGCGCGATCAGTTTCGGGGTCGTGATGGGGGGCCGCTGCCGGTCAGGAGGCTGTGCCAAGGAGCTGTTCCTCGATGAGTTCACACAGGACGTGGCCGAGCGTGATGTGACTTTCTTGAATGCGGGCCGTGACGGTCGAGGGCACGACGAACGGATACTCCACCAGACCGACCAGTTTCCCGCCGGTCCCTCCGGTCCAGCCAATGGTGGTGAGGCCACAAGCCCGCGCGGCCTCCACACCCTTCAACACGTTGAGTGAATTGCCGCTGGTGCTGATGGCAATGGCGATGTCGCCTTTCTGGCCATGGGCGCGAACCTGGCGAGCAAAAAGTTCGTCGAAACCGTAGTCGTTGGCGATGCAGGTGATGGCGGCGATGTCGGTAGCCAGGGCGATGGCCGGGAGCGGGGCCCGCTCGCGTTTATACCGCCCGACGAACTCGGCGGCGAGGTGGGCTGCATCCGTGGCGCTGCCGCCGTTGCCGAAGAGCAACACTTTATGCCCTTCGCGAAAGGCCGCGACCATCAGTGTCGCGACCTGCACGATGCGATCGGCATGGTCGCGCGCGAACTGTTGCTTGACGGATGCACTGTCGGCAAACGCACTGAGTATAAGTTCTTTCATAGGACGCGATTCTAGGCAACCCTCCGTCACCTGTCAAACGTGACGTGCCAGCCGGTCACGACTTGATGGTGGTGAGGGGACCTGTCTGCCGGATGGCGCTCATCGCCAAGGCGATCATGGAGCCGACATCGGAGACCGTCGCCGGCAGGATTAGCGTATTGGTCGTTTTGGCTAACTCGCCGAACTTGGTGATGTACTGTTCTGCCACGCGCAGTTGGACGGCTTCCTGACCGCCTGGGATCTGGATCGTTTCTGCGACCTTGCGAAGTCCTTCAGCCGTGGCCTGCGCGATGGCGAGGATGGCCGATGCAGCCCCCTCTGCCTCGTTGATCTGTTGCTGCTTCTTCGCCTCTGAGGCTTTAATGACTTGCTGCTTCTCGCCTTCAGCCTGGTTGATGGCCGCGTCGCGTTCGCCCTCCGATGTCAGAATCACGGCGCGTTTTTCCCGTTCTGCCCGCATCTGTTTTTCCATCGCGTCCAGCACGCCCTTCGGGGGGGTGATGTTCTTGATTTCGTACCGAAGGACTTTCACGCCCCAAGATTCCGAGGCCTTGTCGAGTTCGTTCACCACCTGGATATTGATGTTGGTCCGTTCCTCGAACGTCCGATCGAGTTCAATTTTGCCGATCTCGCTCCGCAGCGTGGTCTGCCCAAGCTGGATCAGCGCGAAATGAAAGTCGCTGATGCCATAGGATGCGCGCTGAGGTTTAAAGACCTTGAGGTACAAGATGCCGTCCACCGACACCTGCACGTTATCGAGCGTGATACAGACCTGGTCAGGGATGTCGATCGCCGTTTCCTTGAGCGAATGTTTATAGCGGATGCGGTCGACGAAGGGGAGGAGAATATGAAACCCCGCATCCAGCGTGGCGGAATATTTACCGAGTCGCTCAACCACATAGGCGCTTTGCTGTGGCACGACCACGGCAGTCTTGCCGATGATGATGAGCACCAGCAACGCTAAGACCAGCATCACGAACAGTCCCTCGCTCATCGTCGTCTCCTCCGTGTTTGCTCCGGGCTGCTCCCGTTCATTCCGCTGCGATCCAGATAGTGATTTCCTCGACCCGCACGACCTTGCACCGTTGGCCCTTCATCAAGGGGCTCAGTCCGGCATTGTGAGCGGTCCATATGGTGCCGCGTAGTTCCGCCTTGCCGGTGCCACCAACCGCTAGGTCTTCGAGCGGGGTTGCGCTTTCTCCTGCGAGTGAATCCACGACCGGCAGGTCCTTGTCCTGGGTGTTGATCCAGGCCAACAACGGTCCGCGGAAGACCAGCAATGATAGGATCGCGAGTCCTGAGAACAAGAGCCACTGGAGCCATTCCGCCTGAGCAAATCCCAGGCCGGTGAGACTGCCGACGATCAGAGCCGCCAATCCAAAGAAGAGAATATAGAAGCCCCCCGGCGTGATCATTTCAACGCCGAGCAAGACGAGGCCGAGGAACATCCAATACCACCAGATCATCGGGGGACCTCATTCAGTATTCGAAAGAGTTACGAGGAATGGGAGATCGTCACGAAAGTCTAAGCGCGTTTCTGGAGACCGTCAAGCAGAACGCACGTTGCTTGATCGTGAATCGATGGCTCAGAGTGGCGATGACTCATGGGGCGGTCGAGAGGCCGATGTGGAGGTTGGCGGCCTTGAGCGAAGCGAGCATGAAGCCGCAAGGAATTTGCGCCGTCCTATGGTATAGTCCGCGCCCAATGGCGCATGACCAACCAGTTAAAGCGTTAGTGATCGCACTCACCGGGCATACGGCGGCGGCGGTCTATTCGATTAATCGTCTGCAGCCTGATTCCCTTTGCTTCGTGTTGCCGGAAGGGGCGAAAGCGCTCGTTGAAGCTGAAGTCCAACCGAAGATCGAGCATATGCCGAAACGGTGGGATTGGGTGGTACTGGCGGAAACCGGCGAATTTGTCGGCTGTTATCGGGCGCTTGCGCAGGCGCTGCCGGAGATGTTGCGGACGTGGGATGTGCAGCCAGGCGAGCTCGTCGTCGATGTGACCGGGGCCACCCCGGCCATGGCGAGCGCGCTCACGCTGGCCACTTTGTCTCTCAGTTCGCGGATCGTGTCGCTCGTACCGGCGCGAGAGGGGCAGGAGGATGACAGGATTGATATCGCCGGGCAGCCGTTCGTATGGACACAGGGCAATCCCTGGGATGAAGCGGCCTCGGTCTCGCGCCGCGAGGGCTGCGAGCTGTTCAATCGAGGATTGTTTGCCGCATCGGCGAAGCTGTTTCGCGAGCTCGAAGCCAGGGTGAGCGGCGGGCAGAAGCCTCTCTATCGCGCCTTTGCAGACTTGGCAGATGGCTACGATCTCTGGGAGCGATTTCAGTACCGTCAGGCTTGGGAGAAACTGAAGCATGCCGTGAAGGCCTTCGAGATGGCGGCATTGTGGGGCGGACCACCAGGACTCAACGCAGTCCTTCCCCCGATCAAAGCAAATGCGGGATTTCTGGAAAAACTCGTGCTTGATTCTGCTCCCGTCAAAGACATGCAGCCTACCGATTTGCTGGCCCATGCCGGTCGGCGGCTGCGTGGCGCGCATGATCCGGAAACCGCGATGGTCTCGCTCATTCGTGCGCTCGAAGCTTTTGCCCAACGACAACTGTTCAAACAACACCAGATCAAAACATGGGACGTGCTGCCGGAGCAATTGCCGGAGGCGCTACGAGAAACCTGTCGGACTTGCTGGTTGGAAGATCTCGATGGCAAATACAAATTGCCGTTGCAGGCGCAGTTTCGGGTGTTGGCCGGATTGGGCGACCAGATGGGCCAAGCCTTTCTGCGCGAATGGCCGACGATGAAGCCGCTACTCGACGCCGCCAGTCATGCCGTCCTCGGCCATGGCTTCGAGCCGGTCAAGGCCGAGCGGGTGCAGCAGTTGTACGACGTCGTGTTGAGACTCACGGGGATGCATGAGGCGTCGCTCCCGAAGTTTCCGGTCTTGGCTCTGTAGATGGAAGTTAGAATATACTATGAAGACACCGATTGTGGCGGGGTTGTGTACTACGCGAACTATCTCAAATATTTTGAGCGAGCGCGAACGCAGTATCTCGAAGAGCGAGGGTTGTCAGTGGCTGGGCTCATGAAGGAAGGCACGGTGTTCGTCGTGGTGCATGCAGAAGTAGATTACCGATCTTCAGCTCGCTATGGCGATACGCTGGTCGTTGAGACGGTCGTCTCCGACGTGACGGCAGCCTCCTTCACGTGTTTGCACATGATCAGAGAACGGGAAAGTCAGCGAGTGGTCGTCGAAGGCTCGGCCCGCCTCGCGGCAACGGATGGCAATGGTAAAGTAAAGCGCCTCGATAAGACGATGGTCGCCGCACTACAGTCCGGTCTCACAAGGAGGCACTAAATGGACAAGCTTGGAACCTGGCTCGCCATCACCGGCGTCGCGATAGGATTTATGGTACTTGGCTGGCTGCTGTTTTCAGATAACCCGTCGGATACGAACAAGAAGAAGCCGTAGCGTACTCCTCATCTATCCTGCCTTATTTTCTCTATCTTCCTATGGTTCCATGTGTGCTGCGAGTCTGTAGCGCTGCAGTTCCCGGCTCACACAGACTGCCCTAAATACCGCGAAGAGATGAGGCTAGAACTGCCAGTAGAGGAATTCACTCTTGCCGCCCAGCTTCGTGACGGCGATTCCCGCGAGTACAGCCATGGCCACAGCCCAAGGAAGTGTGGGCTTCCAGTCAAACAGACGAGCGATCGCAGCCCTGTTGTTGGGGCTGGATTTGATGCCAAGCGCAGGTTCGTAGGCGGCCATCACTTGGAGAGAGTTGGGGAGCGCAAGCGCAATCAGGAGGAGGAGCAGGATCCAGGCGGTTGTCACCACAAACTCCTGTCCGCTCCCTACGGGAGTGGCTGAAACGATGTGCTGTAGATATCCCCCCAGCGGTCCAAGCCATTCGAAGATCTGGTTCGGCAGACTCACGCCGTTCATGCCGATCATACCGTGTAAGAGTGTATTGGCTGCGGCCACAGTCGGTGCGCGGAACAAGACCATCGCCGTGAGAACCGAGAAGAACGTGAGCACGAAACCGACTGGTTCCATGACTTGCCTGTAGCGCTCCTTGCTGGAGAATAACTTGAGGCCGATCAGGCGCCATGCGTGATTGATCGTCAGATAGATGCCGTGGAGTAATCCCCAGAGGAGGAAGACATAGCCCGCACCGTGCCAGAACCCCGATACGAACATGGTGAGTATGGTGGGTCCAGCGAGGAGTTGCAAGAAGGCGCTGTAGCTTGGGTTCTTTCCTCCCAATCCAGGCAACCGTTTCGCCATCCGGCGTCTGGTCAGCCACAACACCAGGGGGTTGTAGAGATAGGCCGTCAAGAATCGTGTCAGGGTCATGTGCCATCGCAGCCAGAAGTCGATGATGCTGGAGGCCTTCAATGGCGAGTCGAAGTTGGGGGGCAGCTTGATGCCGAAACAACGGCCCAGGCCCAAGGCCATGTCGCTGTACCCGGAGAAGTCGAAATAGATTTGCAGGGTGAATCCGATCGCCGCAATCCATGAAGGAAACAGAGAGACGTCGCCGCCGGCCGCTGCCGCCTCATAGATCGGCGTGACGTGGGGGCAAGGCTGTCGGCCAGGACCACCTTTTTAAACAGCCCAAAAACGAGCAACGTGAGACCGACGGAGACATGTTCTTTGTCGAATCGGCATGAAACTTGGTGAAATTGCGGCATCATCTCGCGGAAATGCACAATGGGTCCTGCAATGAGTTGCGGGAAGAACAGCACAAACAGGAAAAAGTCGTGCAGGGTGAAGGACTCAACGCGCCGCGCATGCACGTCGATGAGGAACGCGATTTTCTGGAACGTGATGAATGAAATACCCAAGGGGAGGATGACCTGGGCCAACACGAAATTCGTGCCGGTCACGTCGTTGAGCGCGGTGTAGAAAAAGTTTACATATTTGAAGTAGCCCAAAAAGACGACATTGAATGCAATGCCGAGAACGAGCACGGCCTGTGCGAGGCGGACTTGTCTCTGGTCCGTCCCTAGACGGAGCAGGACCCGCGCGAGAATGAAATTAATGAGTACCGACGGCGCGATGATCAGGACGTTGATCGGTCTCCACCATGCATAGAACACCAGGGAGGCGATCATGAGCCAGCCGAGCGCCCAATTGCGTGATATTTTTCCCAGCAAGAAGAAGCCGGCGAGGGTGACAGGCAAGAAGGCGAAGAGAAATTCGTAGGAATTAAAGAGCATCGGTTGTGCCTATGGATACGTGTCGTCTATTTCAGGAGGGCGCGTGTCTTGACGACGATGTCCCCCACGGTTTTGAAGGATTCGACGTCCGCTACTCCGAACTTGATGCCGAGCTCCATTTCGACGGCCACGATGAAGTTCACATATGAGAACGAGTCCCAGTCCGGTACGTCGCTTCGTGTGGTGTCTGTGCGGAGGACGATTGCATCATTGGCCAAAAGATCTCGGAGGATTCTAGTGAACAGGTCGAGAATGTCCTGATCGGTCACGTTATGGCTCCCTACGAACGATGAAGGTGGGCCGAGTGTGGTACTCGGCGAGATTCAGGCTCCAGCGGCTCGCACCGTCTGCCGTTAGCGGCTTGGGCAGGCGTGAAAACCCAAGACTTTCATAGAGGCTGCCAATGACGCCGTTCTTCTTGGTCGGGATGTAGTTTGCACGGAGGGCCTGGATGCCTCGATTTCGCGCGGCCTCGACGACAATATTCATGGCTTCGAATTCCAGTTGACGACCGAACACGCGACAGCTCATGACCCAGCTCTCGATGTCGAATACATCGGGCTCCCCGGGAAGGGGACGGAGGAGCATGACGCTCACCAGGCCATTGTCCCCGAATCTGTCGAGAAGGCGAAACTGAAACGTCATATTTTCAGGCGCGGTGGCAAATCCGGACAACTCCTCGGTGGTGTAGCGATGAGTCGTCGTGTTGAATTGGTTGGTCTTGTTGATGAGTTGCGCCGCGCGAGCCAGATCCACCGGCCCAATGGGACCGAGCATGACCGCCATGTCCAGCCCGTGGAGAAAATCCTCCATGCTCTGCGACTCTTCGCGCAGGGCTTCCCGCTTGGCGTTAGTCGCATATTGCCCGGCACGGTGGCGATCCTCTTCCGTGAAGCTGACCGCCTCAAAGTATCCGGCATCGGCGATACAACGCACATAGTGCGCCGCGTCGGCAGGTAGTTCTGGTACCGCAACCATCGGGAGGCTTTCCCGCACACGGGCCCGCTCAGCAGGGTTGTCGTCGACGAAGACGAGGCTGTCGAGCCCAATGTTGAGCTGTTTGGCGATCGCCCGAAGATTCTCGGCCTTATCATTCCAGTTTGCGACGAAGGCCGCGATGTCCGATCTGCGAAGGACCATTTCAGGATGGTCGCGAAATGCCACCTCCGCGGTTGCCAGGTCGTTCTTGGAGCACACGGCCAGGATGACTCCACGGTCCTGGAGCTGTTTTGCATATCGTTGCAATCCGGCATGGGCTTCTCCTACAGCGCTCCCTTCGCCCAGACGAATCCCCTCGATCCCATCGTCGCCGATCACGCCGCCCCACAATGTATTGTCGAGATCGAGCGCGAGACATTTCTTCGATTGGCCACGATGTGCGGCGATGAGCCTGGCGACCAGATCGCCGTAGCGTGCCGCCGATTGCGGCGCGATCTCGATCTTGCCCTGGAGCCAACGTGCGACGTCGAACCAGGCGTCGAGGCCATCGCGTGCGCTGGCCCTCGCAATGTCGAGCCAAAGCACATGCTCTCGCGCTGCGGCATCCGTGAGCAGGTCGTTCAAGTGTGCGGTGAGTCGGGTGGGGGTTCCAGGCACAAGCCGATCGTAGCTGCCGAAGAGCGGCTCCGACACATCGAGAAACGATTGTTGAATGACGGTGGCCTTGAAGGTCTCGCGTGCGGTGCGCCAGAGCTGTTGCACATCCGCGCTCGCACGGGCAATCGCCTGATTTGCTTCGTCCGTTGTCGAGCCAAGCGGCACACCGGCGATCGCTTCACGCGCCGTAAGCGAGAATAGAATTATATCGGGACGAAAGCCATGCAATGCTGACGCTGGATCGAGCAATTCTTGGCGGTATTGCCCGAACGATCCTGTGTAGACCTCAATGAGCAAACGGCGACGCAGCCCCGCAACCCGAATGGCCGGAAGTAAGTGATCGATGGTGCAGGAAGAGAGCAGGGCGAGGCGAAGTTGTACAAAGGGGGCATTAGCCGTGGTAGCGGTCTTTTCCAGTGCGCTGTCGAGCTGGATCGTTTCTAGGAAACCCAGTTGATGCTGCGCAAGGTCGGCGAGTGCCTCCAGACGCTCAAGGGGGTCGGTAGCCGCGAGTGCCGTCCGGAGGCTCTGTCTGAAATCGCGTGGAGAGGGTAACCAGTTCATGGTTGTAGCCGATTGTTCCAACAGCTCATGAATGCGACAACTCGTTCATGGGTCGGGAAGGTGTCCGTGCTTCGCTGAGACATTCACGAATCCTTGGCCCGGCCATCTTGAGAAATGCCTGCGACCAACGCTCCGCACTCGGTCGATCTAGATGGGAGCCATCGAACGTTTGGAGACCCTCTAGTGGCGGTACCAAGAGATCCATGTTGAGTGCGTTGGCAATGGCGGTCGCTTCTGCCATTTTTGTTGCATTGTAGGGGGCAATCGTTAATAACACGCAACGTCGATCAACTGGTAGCTGCGAGAGAAATTGCTTTCCCAGGGCGGCGAAATGTTCCCAGCGGTCAGCGTCGCTGGCGGGGCCGTCAGCGACATCTTTGGATCCCTCCCAGAGCCTGATGCCTTTCAGGTGCCACGCGCCGGTCTGCCGGGCTCGGAAAAAGGAAGCTTCTTTCCCGCAGAGCATAGAAAGCGTTGTGCAGGCCGGCTCGTGAAGGATTTGCCAGAACCGCTTCTCTTTGGATCGCGCGAGCGCGTCGTTTTCCCGCAAGATCGCCTTGCCTACCTCGGTTTCCTTGTCCTCGAAAAATCGATCGACATTGATGATGTAGACCTTAGCCTGCGGCCGTAGTTTGGATAAAAGTGGTGCGCTAAAGGAGATATTTTCGGTAAAGCTAAATCCCATCAGATAGTAGCGAACCGGCGGCGAGGAAAACCATTCATGCGTGGCCTGGCTGGAAAAGGCAAACTGCATACGGCTGCTTCCGAGGAACAGCACGTCCGCCTCCGCGGCAAACCGCTCAATGTCAGGTTCTAGGTCAAACCAGAAGGCGCCATGGTCGTAATCGCCGTACCCCGTCACCTGGCAGTATGCGAGATAGCGGTTGCCGGTGTATCCATCGGCTGGACAGGCGAAGATGCCATTGGCGCGAAGTTTGAAAACAAATGGGCCGATGATGCCGCACAGAATAATCAGGATATACAGGACTGGCCTCAGTGCCAGAATCCTCATGGTCGTATCTCCGCGAACGGGTTAATCATTCAGGGGTAACACAGTATGTACAATACGAACAGAGGGGTCGAGCTGCGTTCACGAAGTACCCGAAACCACCAGCTATTTACCGGCTCTGCCAGGAACGTTCAGGCGGTTGCTCGCCGAGAATCAATAAAGCCATTATTCCTATGTAAAAGCAATGAGTTTTAGATTACTTTACCACTGGATTGTGTGATGGGGAAGGACGAGGGCTGAGATGCGGTTGCCTTGAGCTTTCGGACGTCGCCTAGGTAGGAAGCCCATCTTCACTGTTGCGCCGATTAAATGGAAGAACGAGGTAAGCGTTAATCCCGTTTCGGCTGCCATGGGGTAAGGTGCAGTCCAAGTTAAGCCGTACCGCCTACTCAGAGGTCAGTTTTGAGTCTGGATTGCCATCAACGTATGGCGAGTGGCTTCACGGTCTTCGGCTGGTTGCTGTTTTCGGATAACCTGTCGGATAAGAACAAGAAGAAGCCGTAACTTCCCCACGAATCGTCGTCCCACCTCGGTCTTCACCTTCGCCAGAATCATCTAACGCCAAAGCTCCTTAACGGAATGTCGTACTTTCGTGGTCGTCTGACGCCATCGCGAAACCGAACGGACGGATTTCTTGACACGGCTTGGGCAGGAGGTTTTGTCGCAGAGATGGAGCAGTACAGCGTCAAGTAACATTTCCCCTATTTTCTGGTCGACGTGCAGCGGTTTAAGGCACTTGTGGATCTACGCGAAGAGTGTTCGGTCACGAATTTTCCGAGCGTTGGTGTAGGCCTCCGCCCACCAAGGCTTCTCCCCTGCTTTTCGTGGAGGCTTAGAGAGTACGAGCGCCTTCCTGGTCCCCTTGGCTTCCTGCTGAGTGACCCTGAAATGATAATGGTCGAAGATTCGTAACGCCTCAATGACATAGGACACGGCGATGCGACGGTCGCGGATGAGAACCAGGTTTTCTCCGTTGGAGGTATCGGCGGCACCAGAAAAATTGTAAGAGCCGAGATAGACTCGGGCCGTCGGTTTGTCAAAGTCTATGACCACAAATTTGTGGTGCATGCGGACGCCTCCGCCTCCCGTAGGTTCCGATTTGAATGGCTCAGGGAGGTTTTTGCAAGGGCCGCAGGATAGACTGGCGCAACATTACCGTTCGGCTTCTGCAGGTCGATGCCGCCGACCTTCCGGTCGGAAATGCCATAGACGAACACCTTCTTGTCTTCCGTGATCTTCTTGATCGCGTCTCGAAGGGGGCCATCGGTTTGATAGAGAAATGCCAGCGAGTAAAACAGATTCGAGGTGGTCTTCTTGCCGATATCGTGGGCAATCGACTCCAGCAACGCGTTCGACGTCACATGCGGCGAAAACGCAACCGTTGCCTTGATCCCGCTCAAGCCGAGGTTCGTCCATTTTGCAGAGTCTGTTTTACCAAAGGTCACAGGCGTGCCGTTGTTCCAATAGTTTTCGAAGGCCGCAAGGAAGGGTTTGACCGCACTCTTGCCCTGCAAGATTATGGCGTTGTTGGACTGTACGAAGAAGCCGCGCCACGTGAAATTGGTGGAGCCGCACACAACCGCCTTTACCGTCGGACCGTCGACCACAATGGTCTTGTTGTGCTGAAGCTTCCCCATGTGCTGCCGCGTCACGTTCTTCTTGCCGGCCGAAGCGGATAGGCGTGCCGCTGCTTGAGTCTCACCCGAATGCGGATCACCGTGGTCGGCGCTGTCGTCGATGATGATTTTCAGTCGCCCCCCGAGCTTTTGGAGGCGCGCCACCACGTCGGGTTCGCTGAGATCGTAGGCCACCACGCGGACCTGTGCGTTCTTGTCGGCAATGGCCCGGTCGAGCACTTCGAGGATGGCATGCCGAGCCTCGAAGCCCATCCATGCCAGTGCTTCATTGGCCTTGGGATGGGTTGGCATGAAGGTCAGTCCTTCATCTGCCGTCTTCGGTAGCAGCGTGGAGATCGGCGCGACCGACTCGTATCGATCCACGAATGCCTGAGACGACACAAAGCCGCGGGTGAACGTGACATTCAATTGCCCTGGATAGGTCTCGCGCCGAAGCTCAATCGCAGCTTCTTGTGCGTCACCGTAGCTCAGCTCATCCTTCTCGTTCATGAAGACCGGGGTAACTCGATAGGTAAATTCGCCAGCAAGCTCAGCATTGCGTGGGAAATGTACCCAGCGGAACTTCTGGATCGGCGAACGTATGGTCGATAGACGGTTGGGGTCGACCTTGCCATCGGCGCCAAGAAAGGAAAGACGGTTTATCAGGGCAAAGAACTTGTTGCCTCCCGGCTCTTTATATTCGATCGCAAAGCCGACAAAATCGTTCGACGGCGTTCCGTCTTTCCAGTTCATTGCTACGAGCGTCATGCCGTCGCCGCGATGAAGTTTGAGGGTAAAGAGTGCCGCTGCGTTCTGTCCATTGACTTGAAATTCACCAGGCATGATATGTCCCTTCAAGGCTCGACCCATGCACCCCAGTTATCATATCTGAACCGTAAGGAGATGTAGTCATTGCTAGACGTTGATCCGTTCTCCCCCTCGGCTCCACTTTCATGGCTCGCAACTTCCTGTGGAATATTCAGGTGTACGCTAGCACTTTCCCACACGTGGCAACGATCAGGAGGCGATTGTTCATGACGAGACCAACAGGACTGGTTTCTTAACATGGCTCAGTCAGGAGGTTCCGCCCAGCGCTGGCACCGTGCATCGTCAAGCAATGACCATTTTCGTGTTTCTGAAATTGAGCTGCGAGAGAGATTTAGGCCTAACGGCCTATTCCTCAAATAGCGCTGATTACTAATGAAGCAAACCCCTAGACACAATATTTACCTCGGGAAGCTCTGTCAAGGACGGTTCATAGGAAAACATCGTCACGCGTGCAGCCTATCTCCCTATTGGCCCGCGGCCTATTTCCATCAGCCAGAGCTGCCGAAATGCAACATGCGGTGAACCTGTCCGAAGCATGAGGGCTAGTACCGAGACTTCGCATAGCCTTCTTGAGTGAGCATCTCGGTCACATTCTGCCCATTCACGAAGACATCGGCCACGGTGCGATCGTAGACGTCTCGCCCTTGCGGGATGATGCGAACTGGTCCGCTGCGGAGCAACTCCTCCAGCCGCAGTTTGGCTGCTTGTCCGCCTGGCTCGTTCAGTTCCGGCGTGTCGATGCCCCGGAGTCTGACGCGCTCGGTTCCATAGCGAAAGGTGTCCCCATCAACCACGTGGACTTGCCGACTATCGACTATGCGCTCGATGCCACCGAGTGGTGCGGGGGCTTGTCGGTGAAGCATCGATCGGAAACTTCTGCTACTGGATCGGCGCAGCCCTTTGGGCTTCTTGTGAGGATGGAGTCCTTTCTCACGGTGAGGTCGGTGGGGATGGATGGTGCTCCCGGCTTGTGGGGCAGGCTTCCAGCAGAGATCACAGGAGGAGCGCGTAGGGATGGTGGCATCGGGCGATAACGGAGCGGTGGGTAATGAGGAGGGCGGAGCGGTGGTTGACTGAGTCAGACCCTCATGAGGCATGGCAAACAAGAACGGGATGGCCCAAAGAGTGACCAGAAGACATCTTTCCGGGACTCTTCCAAGGACGCTGGACATCTGTTGCGATCGCTCCATACAACAGGGTTGACCACGCAGGGTCCATGCCAGAGAAGGGGGCCGTTCCCGTTTTGTTGACAATGAAGAAATTCGCATGCTGAAATGTCCGCATGTCGATGGGAAAGATGTCACGAAATAGAAGGGGGCCGGACTATGGATATGATGGGACGTGTGGGGCTGGTCGAGATTTCGATCTTGATCGCGCCCGACCAAAAGATCTGGATGGATCGCATGATTAAGGAAGGCAAGATTGCCATTCCTCCAGGCGGGACGTTGGAAAAAGGTTCGCTTTATTCGATGTTTGTCCGCATGCTCCTGTTTAACGCGATGGAAGAGCAGAAGCGGCAGGAAGTGCTGGATATGGAGGACGAGGACGACGAATAGAGAGGTTGCTAAAACCCTCCGTCCGGCTCTGATCGCTTCGCTCAAGGGCTCAACGTATACTGGATACGTTGAGCCCTTGAGCTATGTGCAGCCTTGCTGGCCGGTAGGTTTGACCAGCCTCCAAGCAGTATCGTGCTGTATCTGAAACGAGTAAGAGCAGTATCTAACGAGATACGAGAGGCGCTTCGCGAATGACGCGATTAGAGGCTCTTGAATGCAGAATGCGCGGCTTTGATCGTGTAATCGATATCGCGGCTTGAATGGGCGGTTGAGAGGAAGGCGGCCTCGAATTGAGAGGGAGCCAAGTAGATCCCCTGTTCCAGCATCGCGTGAAAGAATTGCCCGTATCGCTTTGTGTCTGACAGCTTGGCGGTATTCCAGTTCACCACCGGTCCTGATGTAAAGAAGGCGCCCAGCATCGAACCGACTCTAGTTTGCGTGAGCGGTACGCCCGCTTTTTTGGCGGCCTCTCCAATCCCTTTGGCCAGGGCTGCTGATTGCTCGTCCAGCTTCTTGTAGACCCCGCGGGCTTTGAGCTGCTTGAGTGTTTCAATCCCAGCGGACACGGCTAACGGATTTCCCGACAAGGTTCCCGCTTGATAGACCGGCCCGGACGGCGCGATCAGATCCATGATCTCTTTCCGTCCTCCGTAGGCGCCGACCGGCAAGCCTCCGCCGATGATTTTCCCCAGCACCGTCAGATCCGGCGTAATGCCGTAGAGTGTTTGAGCTCCGCCGTAGGTCACGCGAAAGCCTGAAATCACCTCGTCGAAAATCAACAGGATGTCGTTTTCTGCGGTGAGTCGACGGAGTGCCGCAAGGAATTCCGGCGCCGGCGGCACGACGCCCATGTTCCCTGCAATCGGTTCCAGGATAATGCAGGCCAATGTGTCCCGATGTTCCTTGATGATCTGTTGCACCGCTTGGATGTCGTTGTACGGGACGGTTAAGGTGTGCTTCGCAAAGTCAGCCGGCACTCCAAGCGAATCCGGAATCCCCAACGTGGCCAGACCGGAACCGGCCTTCGCTAGCAAGTAGTCGCTGTGGCCGTGATAGCACCCTTCAAACTTGAGAATGTTGTCTCGCTTCGTAAATCCGCGTGCGACCCGAATCGCGCTCATGACCGCTTCGGTGCCGGAACTGACCAGTCGGACTTTCTCCATCGATGGGAAGGCCTGGTGGATCATGCGGGCGAGCGTCACTTCCAGCTCGGTTGGTGCGCCGTAACTGGTGCCGTTTGCGGCAGCCTTTTTGATCGTACTGATGACCGATGGGGCGGCATGGCCCAAAATCATCGGGCCCCATGACAGGACATAGTCGAGGTAGCTGTTCCCATCGACGTCGTAGAGGCGGGCGCCGATGGCGCGTTTGATAAAACGGGGGTTGGCTCCCACGGAGCGAAAGGCCCGCACCGGACTATTCACGCCCCCGGGAATCAATTGTTGAGCGTCGGCAAACAGCTTGGCAGAACGAGTAGTTTTCATAATGGGGGCGCACAGTACCATGTGGCAGAGCCTCGGTCAAGAAAGAGAAAGTCCATGCGGCGTGGTCGAGCGACTGGGGCCAAAAAGTGTCTGAAGAGATACGCGTCTCAGCATTTTTTGATACAGCTCATTTTTTTGCGAGGCAGGGACTTTGCGTAATCCCTTGTAAATGTATCGATTCATGATACCAATCGAGTGCGGCTCGGCTTTTGCGTAACTAGGCGAGTATTGTTCGGATTTTTAGGCAGCGATTAAGGGTTCACCGATGAAGATTGTGTGTTCGTGGTGTCGACAAGAAGGGGTCACCTCGCTGGTGGGCGAAAAGGCGCCTCTTGACGATGCTCGTGAAACGCATGGGATTTGCGTCTTTCATCGCCACGACGTCCAAGCCCGTTGGCAGGCATCGACTCGCACAGCCTCATACTTTGGAGTGGCGACCGGATTGTCTCCTGCGCTCTTCCTTTGGACAGGCTTGCTGAACGTGACCAAGAAGTTGCGCCCGTAGGACAAGCGCATCTTCTTGTCAATCTCCCGCGAGTTACGCTCCCATTTTTCCCTAAAACATTTTGAGCAGCTGGTCGATCTTGCCAGCTCCAATGTTCCCGTATTAGGCGGATCATTGCATTTCCTGCCGGCCAGCGTCACTTTCCCACAGCCCGTTAGGTAGGTTTCGAGGGGGACCGATGCCGTATTCCTAGTTCGCGAGTCGGTTCTGAAGTGATGTCTGTCATCCTCCAGTGGGCTCGCTTAGCTTTTTCCTGTTCAGATACCGCGAATAGCACATGAAAGGGCGTTGCTCGTTTCGTGCCCATTCCCGCCTGCCCGCTTCCCCAGGCCTCTCCCGCATCCCGCAAGACCTCAAGGAAGGTTTCATACTCTTCTTCGTCGTCGGGCAACACCTGCGCTGCATCGGTGATGAGTAGGATATAGCCCTTGGCTGGTAGCCATTCGAGGTCAGCCAAACATTCCTCAAGGGCATCCCAGTTGTGGCCAAAGTAGTCCGGGAAATCCAAGGCGCGGGCACATTCGCTCAACAGGCCGGTGGTGGTCTGACACTTGGCGCCCTTGATGACCCTCAAGGCAAACCCGGTCAGTGGGCGCACCAGCGATTCAGCGCGCTGTCCTGTTTTTACGATGAACAATGAGGTCCAGGGAGCTTTAGTCGACTGAAGATAGGTGGGTAATGTGAGTTTGGGGGTCATGGTGCCTCATTCAACGGTGCGAACGTTCGGTAATGATCATCCGTGTAGTAGGCCTTCCCGGTATCTTGTTCGATGACGATCCGTTCCGCATCCCGTGAGCGGTCGCGTATCTTGGGATTCACATCGTACTCGCGATAGTGACCGCGAGGCAGCCGCCTTTCACGATTCTGAAACGTCCCGCCGCCGATATATCCGGGGAGAGCCTTGCCCTCATGTTGCTGAATGGCCTCCAGGAGGTCTTGGGATTTTTGTGGGGGGTCCTTTGCGACTCGACGCAGTCGATCTGGTTGCGTAGCATCGTGAAGAGCTGGCCTTGATGACTCAATGGATGGGACAGAGGCAGATGGTACGGTCGGATCAGGCGAGGAGCCGACGTTGGGGCAACCTGTGAGGCCACCGAGCAGTAGCCCAGCAAGGACGACGAGTACCCCATAGATCTTCCAGGTTCGATCCATAGTGTCACGTTCGTATTACGAGGCGCGGTAACACAGTACGAACCCTAGCACGCATAATCTTGGAGGATCAACGGGCGCTGGAGGCCAGGAATTGTTGCTATCGCTCATTCGCCAGCGTAGCATCCAACCTATTCATCTTGCAGAGGATGTTCCCCTGTCCGGCATCTCCCGGTCACCGTTCGGTGAGACCGGGTAGACAGGATGGTCTCAGACCTAGGACGAGCAAACGAGGTACAAATTGGAAACCACAGTGGACCGGCTTGAGTTTGTGACAGTCGAAGGACTTCTGGTCTACGGGGAGATGCTGGCACGTCGCACCGCCGGTGAGGGGATTACGCTCCCACCCCTCCCGACGTCATCAGTTGATCGACCACAACGAACCCGTGAGGCTATGGAGAAGATCAGGGCGTTTGTGCAGTCTGCGCAAGGGGGCTTCCCCGGGGCCGAGGAGTATCGGGCTGCCCGTCGTGCGGTGATCGAAAAGGGTTGCCGGGGCGATGAACTGGTGTTCTTTGCCGCCTGGAATGCGCTCCTCGCAGCAGGCGAGTTGGCCCCGCTCTTCCGCGTGCCAATCGGGTCCGTGCAGAAGCCGGCGCATCGCCGTCCGGTGGCGATCGTGCCGCGTGCGCAACTGATGCCGCAGTTGGTCGAGGATCGTATCGTGCTGGACTTGGGCGAGGATCGGTTTTGGCTCTTGCCGCGCGATTTAACCGATCGCACGCTCCTCTTCACGATGCGTCATGGTGTCTCCCGCGTGGAGAGCGGCACCTATCGAGTCGGGCGTCGCCTTGCGAACGTGCTGGATCCTGAACGAGGCGTTCCCAAAGCCGACGCCGTCGGTGCAGCCCTAGCCAAGATGTTGGGCCTGGTCGGGCAACAATTGGACTTCCTGCACATTCACAACTACCTCGATCCGCGCACCTTCGTCCATCTGGTGAGCCAGAGCCCCAATACGCGGCAACTGTATGAGCGTGTAGTCACAGCGCTGATGCAGGCGCAGGCGCACCATGCTGAGGCACTCCCACCTGCCTGCGATCCCGCCTTAGACTCCCAGGATTTTGGATGGGTCACAGGTCTGGAGAAGAAGGTGGAAGCCGAGGAGGCCGCACAGGCATTCGGCGTGGATGTGCAGACGGCCAAGCGCCTGATCAAACATCCCCTCTATAGTTATCCGGGCGGGCATTCTTTCTTCGACGTGTATGTGGATATCGTCGATGGCTTCCGCCGGTTGGGTCAGTCCCACCAGGGGAAGGCTGTGTGTGTCTACAGCCACAGCTCCACGTTGCGGGCGCTCATGATTTATCTCGATCCTCGTCCCTTTCGCGAAGCCTTCACCGAGTTCGGTGAATATAAGGAAGGACAGGATAACGTCGTGTTGCTGACCTACGAACAGGGACTCTTATCCGGCTATTCTACTGCGGTGGGTTTATCAGCGCGGGAACGGGCGGCGCGGGAGACCTGGGTGAAGGTCGAGCGCGAACGCAGAGATCGGATCACACTCAAGCCCCGACAGCTCAAGCGGATTGTGGCGTTGGTCTCGGGTGGCGATTTCGCCGGTGCCGGCGCCGCGTTGAAAGAACTGCGGGTGACAGGACACCGGTTTGGCCTGGAAGTCTACTTCGTCCGTCACGGGGTCTTGGGTCTGGCCAACAATTGGATCGAAGCGGTGACCGAGGACGATACCCGCGGCATGGGCAGCCATGCGAGCAGTCCGATCGGGAGCAGTCGCTTCGAAGATTTCAAGAGCGAGCAGGTGCAGCAGGTCACGATGCGGCATCTTCGGCCCTACATGGAAGATGGTGCTTTGGTGGTTATTGGTGGGGACGGGAGTCTTCGAGGCGCACGGGCGCTCTACGAAGGATTTGGAGTTCAGGTAGTCGGGATCCCCGGCACGATCGACAATAATCTCGCGGGGACGACCTCCCTGGGTTTTCATTCGGCCGTGTCTCTGGCGAATCAATCCATCGAGTCGCTGAAAGCCACCAGTTCTGCCATGGGCAGCGTCTTTTTTGTCGAGATTATGGGGGCCGGGTCCGGCCATCTTGCGCTCGCCTGTGCGTATCAGGCCAGAGCGGAAGGCATCCTGGTCAACGAACATCCCGATCCCGACGCCTATATCGACGACATCATCCTGGGCACGCTGAAACGCACCTTGGGCGTTCCGAACAAGAGCCATCTGTTTGTGGTGGCGGAACAGACGCCCCATCGCCATCACCAGGATGGCGGCGTGCGCGGTCTTGTCGAGTATGTCGCCGGCACACTCACGACGTGGCCACAGTATCAGGCGCGTCCCGGTGAGTATCGCCTCGCCCCTGCGACCAAAGCCACAATCCTCGGCCACACGTTACGGGGGGCGCCCCCGACCCCGGAGGACAAGACCATCGGACAAGATCTGGCCTATGAAGCGATTCGCCGTCTCGTCAAGGAGCCGGAGCGGGTGGTCGGGTGCATGTTGGCCTATCGCGGGCCCGGCAGCATCGAAGCCATCCCACTCCACGCGGTGGCACCGAAGCAGTTCGACTGGGAGATCTTCGCCCGAATGCACGGAAGCGAGCTGCCGTAGCGTGGTATCTCACCGTGAAGGCCGTGTCCTGATTCCATCTCTCCTCATCGTCACAGGGCGACTCGATCATGAATTCACGAGGGCGGCCTGCGCCTGAAACGGCGGTTGCGTTGTGGGCCTGGAGGTCGTTTGCTAGAATGGCATCCTTGAACATCATCGCGAGAAGGACAGGGAACGCGGGCCGCTCATTTCGATTGACCAATGAAAGTGACAGCATTGTCTATGCGTAAAGCCAAAATCGTCTGCACCATCGGCCCCGCCAGCGACTCACCCACCGTGCTGGATCAGTTGATTGAGAGCGGCATGGACGCGGCGCGCCTCAACTTTTCTCATGGGACCCACGAATCGCATGCGCGTGCGATCAAGGCCATTCGCGAAGCCGCGAATCGTCGGCAAGCGGCGGTGGCGATCATCCAGGACCTGCAAGGACCGAGGATCCGTATTGGAGAAGTCGAACAGGGCGGGCTCGATCTGGTGGCCGGCCAGACGGTGAGGCTCGTGACGGCTCTGCTCCGGTCTGGCGGTCAACTCGGCGCACAGTCTATCGCTCCATCCGGCATGCCTGAGATTCCGGTGGTGTACCAATACCTCGTGCGGGATGTCCAGCCAGGCGCCCGCATCCTGATTGACGACGGGCTCATTGAGCTGGTCGCTCATCGAATTATCGGCAGCGCCGTCGAATGTGGAGTCGTGACCGGGGGACGACTCACCTCGCACAAGGGCATGAACCTGCCGGATACTCGCATCAGCGCTCCCACTCTGACAGACAAAGATCGGGACGATCTCCGGTTCGGCATCGCACAGGGGGTGGACTATGTGGCGCTCTCGTTTGTCAGAGGTCCTGATGACGTGGTGGCCGCAAGACAGTTAATGGCCGACTGGGGCGGCGACGTGCCGATTATTGCGAAGATCGAACGGCCGGAAGCGGTGGAGTGCTTGGACGCGATTCTCGATCAGGCAGACGGCGTGATGGTGGCGCGAGGCGATCTGGGCGTAGAGATGGGGCCTGAGGCGGTTCCGCTCCTCCAGAAGCGCATTATCGCCGAAGCCAACCGCCGCCGCCGTCTCGTGATCACGGCCACTCAGATGTTGGAGTCCATGACGCAACACACACGTCCGACAAGGGCTGAAGCGTCGGATGTGGCGAATGCCGTGTTCGATGGGACCGATGCCGTCATGCTGTCCGCAGAAACGGCGGTCGGGCAGCATCCGGTTGAGACCGTCCGTGTCATGAACCGAATTGTTCGCGCCGCAGAAGAAGGGGCTCGATCGTGGTCTGTGCGTTCGTCCAAGGCGCCACAGGAGGAAGGTTCCTTCCCGGAAGCCATTTGTCATTCGGCTTCTTCAGCAGCCTCAGTCATCGGAGCGAGCGTCATCGTGGCCTTTAGCGAACGGGGTACGACTGCGCGCTTGCTGTCGAAGCAGCGACCTGCCGCGTCAATTGTGGCATTGACTCCCTTTGAGGTCGTCCGGCAGCGGATGGCGCTGTACTGGGGTGTGATCCCTCACACGATGCGGCAGATCGAGCACACTGATGAGCGGATCGATGAAGCGGAACGCCGCCTGAAGACCGAGGGACTGGCGACAACGGGCCAGCGGATTGTGATCCTGTCTGGGACAAGGATTGGTCAGCCCGGGGAGACCAATTTGATGAAGTTACACAAAGTCGGGTGAGCTGAAGCGGCTGAGCGAATCCAGTGCCCGCATAATGTCTGCGGATGGAGATCTCCATTGTCGGACGCGCGCGAGGGGGGCTTACTCAGCTCCTCCAGGAGGAGTACAGATTGGAAGAAAAGAGCAGACGATGACACTCAACGTTGTAGTGCGGTGCGTATTTTTTCTCTGTCAGTTGCTTGCCCTGGTGTTGTCAGCCGGAGATGGGCTCGCACAGACCGGGTCCCTTGAGCACTCTCCGGCAGACGTGGTGAAACGATATCTAGCGCTCGATTATAAGGGGGCGCGGCTCGATGCCATGTCGGTCGAGACGGTTGCCTCCTACACGAGTTGGCATGAGGAGCCGACGTGGGGGCATGTCGTCGTGACGCGGGGCTTTGTGGTGGCGGAGCAGTATCGCCAATGGGAGGTGATCGATAGGCTGGAAGTCGTGATTCCTGTTACCTTCCAGGTCATAGGCTCGGTGTATCTGGAAACCGCCGGTTTTGTTCAGGGGGCCGGGACAGAAGAGGTCCGGTTTCGTGTGAAAGCGGTCAAGAATCGATGGAGGATTGTCGAGCCGATGCTGCCCCCCCACGTGGGGCAGAAGCGGATGGTGAACGTCGTACGCGAAGCCTGGGTGAAGGAAACCGACCAGGCGAAGCGAGACCGTCTTGCGGCGTTGCAGGATGAGTTGCGAAAGGTAAAATGAGGGAAAAGACCTCGGTCGAGTTGTTGATTTTTGATCTGGACGGGACGCTCATCGAGTCCAAGTGGGATATTGCCACGTCGGTGAACCTCACCTTGGCCGAGCTCGGGTTACCGCAGCGGCCACTCGAAGAAATCTTCGGGTTTGTGGGGGATGGGGTGAAACAATTGCTGCGCCTGTCGGTCGGCGAGAGCAGCCGGGTCACGTTCGAGGAGGCCTTGCGGGTGTTCAGGGCCCAGTACTTGGCCCATTGCCTCGATCGCACCACGTTCTATCCCGGCATTGGAGAGATGCTGACGCACTTCGCCGGCAAGCGGAAAGCTGTGGCCACCAACAAGTCGATCGAGTACACAAACGTGATTCTACAAGGGCTGGGGGCGGATCATTTTCAATACGTCGTCGGAGGCGATCACGGGTTTGGATTGAAGCCGGAGCCGGGTATGCTGTTGCATGTGATGAAAGAATTACATGTGTCGCCCGAGCACACCGTGCTCATCGGGGACAGCACCAACGATATCAACGGCGGGCATAACGCCGGGATTCGCGTCTGTGCCGTCGGATACGGGATGGGGAATCGCACCAAGATGGAGGCCTGTCAACCGGACTGGTTTATCGAACGACCGGAGCAACTCATGGAGCTATTCATATGATGACTCTCGTTTCACGTTTTACGATGATGCTTCTCGCTCTAGCCTTCAGCCTCAGCCTCGACCTGTCGCATGCCGCTTCGCCCGGCTTGGCAGATCGTGTGGTGGAGCAGAAGCTGGCAAATGGATTGACCGTGCTCATGGTCGAACGGCATCAGACACCGGTGGTGTCGCTCAACATGACTTTCAGAGTCGGGGGGGTGAACGAACAGGTGGGGCAAACAGGCCTGGCGCACCTCTACGAACATATGGCCTTCAAGGGTACGAGGACAGTCGGGACGAAGGACTACGAGAAAGAGCGCCCCATTCTCGAAGAGTTGTTTCGGGTGGGAACCGAGTTGGAGCAGCGGCAACGGGAACTCACACGGAAGAATGTGGAGAAATCAGCCAGCCCGGAGGATCGAACAGCGATCGAAGGATTGCAGACACGATTCACAGAGCTGCAAGAAAAAGCGGGGCAGTTCGTCGCAGGTAATGAGATGGCCTTACTCTACCAACGTCATGGGGGGGTCGGGCTCAATGCCGCGACCGGCAAGGACATGACTCGCTATATGATCAGCCTTCCGGCGAATCGTCTGCCTCTGTGGGCTGCGCTCGAAGCCGATCGAATGGCGCATCCGGTCCTCCGGGAATTCTATAAAGAGCGCGGAGTGGTCATGGAGGAACGGCGGTTGCGGAACGACGACAGCCCCAGCGGCTTGCTGTTCGAAACCTTCACCTCAGCAGCCTTCCGCGCACACCCCTATGGCATTCCGACGATCGGTTGGGAGTCGGACATCCTGTCGCTCACGCCGGCCGACACCGAAGCGTTTTTCAAAGCCCACTATGGTCCAAGCAATGCGACGATTGCCATTGTGGGCGATATGAATCCGACGGATGTGATGACGTTGATCGAGCAGACGTTCGGCAAGATACCGGCTGTACCTCCGCAGCCTCCGATGGTCACCGTTGAGCCGCCTCAACGGGGAGAGCGCCGCGTGGAAGTGGAGTTCGATGCTGAACCGTCGCTGGCCATCGGGTTTCACAAGCCGGCATTGGGCCATCCCGACGACTATGTCTTCGACGTGATCGACGCAGTGCTGACCGACGGACTCACGTCCCGGCTCTATGCGAACCTGGTCCGGGAGAAACGGATTGCCGCCTCGGTCAATTCCGACTCGAACTATCCAGGAGTCCGTTCCCCGAACCTGTTTGTGCTCAATGCCACACCGCTTGCGCCCCATACGACGGGGGAGGTCGAGGCGGCCATTTATGCCGAGCTCGAACGGCTCAAGACGGAACCGGTCTCCGCCAAGGAACTGGAGAAAGTCCTGAATAATCTCGATGCCGATTTGGTACGGGCTCTCCGATCCAACGGGGGGCTGGCGTCTCAGCTCGCGCTCTATCAGACGGTGGCGGGAGACTGGCGCTATGCGCTCAAGGCCCGAGACAAGATTGCAGCGGTGACAACGGCGGATATCCAGCGTGTGGCGACTGAATACTTCATGAAGTCGAACCGCACGGTGGCCACATTGGTGAAGAAGGCTGGCGAAAAAAAAGTCGCGACGGCACCGCAACATGAGGTGGGGCGATGAGGGGGATAGGCGACGTGAAACGTGAAACGCGAAATGTGACACGATGGAGTGTCGTGCTGTGTTCGATGATGGCGGTCGCCATCCCGCTGACCGCCTGTGCTGGAGACCTTGTGCTGGGCGATCCGCGGCAGATGACGTTTAAGCCGGTTGAGTTCACTCCGCCCGAACCGGATCGCGTGGTGCTCGAAAACGGCATGGTGGTCTATCTCCTGGAGGACCATGAGTTGCCGTTGGTCAGCATCACCGCGACCATGCGGACGGGTGGCTGGCTCGATCCGGCCGATACGGTCGGCCTGGCTTCATTGACCGGTTCAACTATGCGGACAGGCGGAGGAGGCGGTTTGTCGGCTGAGCAAGTGGACGAGGAGTTGGAGCAGTTCGCCGGGGACGTCGGCATCTCGATAGGACGGCAATCCGGTTCCGCGTCGCTCGATGTTCTCAGCAAGGACCTGAAGCGGGGGCTTCAGATTTTCGCCGGACTTATCCGGACACCCGCCTTTGAGACGGCGCGAGTTGAATTGGCGAAGCTCCAGTCCATCGAAGGGATTCGCCGCAGGCAAGATAACCCCGGTTCGATTGTCGGCCGCGAGTTCGTCAAGCTCCTGTACGGAGCGGACCATCCGACGGCGCGAGAAAGCAGCATCGAGTCCATCGCCCGCATCACCAGAGACGATCTGGTCTCCTTTCACCGGAAGACCGTTCATCCGAACGGCATGATGCTAGGGGTGACGGGAGACTTCGAGAAGACCGCGATGCTGGCCCTGCTCCGAGACATATTTGGCGATTGGAAGAAAGGCGAGGTGCCGGTGCTGAGGATTGCCGATGTGCCCCAGAGCCAGACGCCAAAACCCGTCGTCCGGTTCGTGAACAAGGATACGTCGCAAACGCATCTCCGCGTGGGTCATCTGTCGATCAAGGAGCAGGATCCAGACTATGTGTCCTTGGCGATTGCAAACGACATTCTGGGGGGCAGTTCTTTTCGCAGCCGTCTCTTCAACGACGTACGGACCAAGCGGGGCTTGGCCTACTCGGTGGGCAGTCGGCTGAACAGCGGGGTGCATGATCAAGGCGTCTGGCTGATGCGCGCAGAAACAAAGCTGCCATCGACGCAAGAGGTCATCGCCAGGTTTGTCGCGAACATGGAACGGATGCGGACCGAGTTAGTGACAGACAGCGAGCTGGCAGAAGCGAAAGAGGCCTATGTGAACTCGTTTGTGTTCTCCTTCGCCAGTTCGTCGGCGATCGTCGGGCGGTTGATTGAGCTGGAGTACGACGGGCTTCCCAAGGATTTTCTCCAGCAATTGCGTGCCCGCGTGATTGCCTTGACGAAAGAGGAAATCCTGGCGGCGTCGAAGAAGCATTTCCACCCCGAGCGACTGACGATTGTCGCCGTCGGGTCCGGCGAAGCCCTGCCGAAATTGCTGTCGGGATTCGGGGAGGTCAAAGAAGTGAAGGTGGCTCCGTAGGGATTAGGAAGGGCGGGTGGCCCGCTGATCTCCCTGTGCTCGCGCAACGCGCGGCCTCAGAAGGAAGCGAAGGGGGCAACCAGGCCATCCTTCTTGCTCGCAGAGCGCGCACGATCAGAACGTGCTCGCTCGATGCGCGCAGTGAAGGACAGCCTGGCCACCCCCTTTAGAAATAGAAAAGGGGTGAGCGAGCGTGGAAGGCCCATCGATAGAGGAAAGACCCTCGTTGGAGGCGCGCAGTGGGAGATCAACAGGCCACCCGCCCTGGGGAATGAAAGCCTTCGGAGCTTTGGTGAGAAGGAGAGGGGGAGCGGATGGTCGAGTCGAGGCTTGTTCTTGCTAGACGTGCGCAGTGAGACTTGACCAGACCATCCGCCCAAACGTAGTAGCGATGAAGGTAAGGACTTGTTTGCGGCTACGGT
>JANOMG010000231.1:0-2139 GCA_031420175.1 Nitrospira sp. | reverse complement strand
GCCATCGGGTCCTCGGTTCGAGGGTTATCGGAGGTCAGAACCACCACGTCACTGTATTCCACGGCGGCGCGACCCATCTTGGGCCGCTTCCCTCGATCCCGATCACCCCCGCACCCGAATACCGTAATGATCCGATCAGTCTTTAATGCCTGGGCTGCCGTCAGCAAACGGAGGAGTGCATCTTCCGTGTGGGCATAATCGACGACGACGGTAAAATCTTGCCCGGAAGAGACCCGCTCGAAGCGACCTGGGACATTGGTGATATGGGCGGTCGCTTCACGGATCTGATCGGACGTCGCCCCGTCGTGCAGCGCCACCCCGATCGCCGCCAGCAAGTTGTAGACGTTGTGCGCTCCGACCAACCGGCTCTCGACGGTGAACGAGCCTGCAGGAGTTGCCGCCGTAAAGGTGGTCCCGGTCAGCGAGAGACGCACGCCTTCCGCCTTGAGATCGGCTTGGCTCTGTATGGCATAACCCCAGACCGGCACAGGACAGGCGGCCCGAATCGCCTTCCCACGGGGATCGTCCAGATTGACGATAGCGCGCTTCCCGACTTTCTGGCCCCCGGCCAATCCGGTAAACAATCGCAACTTCGCCTCAAAGTACTCATCCATCGTGTGATGAAAATCGAGGTGATCCTGCGTGAGGTTCGTGAAAACCGCCACGTCATACTCGCAGCCCGAGGTCCGGTCTAACGCAAGAGCATGGGACGACACTTCCATCACCACGGCATTGAGCCCGGCCTCAACCATCTTCGCCAGCAACTGCTGAAGATCGAGCGCACCGGGCGTCGTGTGAGAGGCAGGGAATATCTCCTGCCCGATCTGATACCCCACCGTGCCGATCAACCCCACCTGCCGACCGATCCCTTCCAGTAACGATTTGCAGATATAGGTGGTCGTGGTCTTCCCATTGGTACCCGTCACGCCAATCATCTTGAGACGGGCGGATGGATCGCCATGAAACCGGCTGCCGAGAAGCCCCAGCGCCTTGCGCGAATCAGCCACCCGCACGAACGGCAACGGCCCTGAGGCCACAGACGCCTGCACAATCACCGCACCCGCTCCGGCCTTGATCGCCTGCTCGACAAAGTCATGACCATCGACGCGCTCACCCTTGACGGCAACAAAGAGGCTCCCGGCCGTCACGGCCCGCGAATCGTCCGTGATCGCCTGTACCGGACAACTCACATCGCCTTGCTGTTCCAGAATCTGGACCTGCCCACGGAGTGCCGCGAGCAACTGCGTGACGGTGATGGAATCGCGCGCCATGGCCTTTAATAGTCCTTCGTCGCCATTGCGATCTTCACAGTGTCTTCCCTGGACACACCGAGATAGTTGAGCACCTGCTCCCCGACCCGCCGAAAGACGGGCGCCGCGACGGTCCCGCCCCAGGCCTCACCTTGAGGTTCATCGATGATCACAATCATCGCCAACCGCGGAGACTCTGCCGGCACATACCCGACAAACGACCCGACAAACTGCGTGGAGGAATAGGCGCCGGTTCGCGGATCGATTTTTTGCGCGGTCCCGGTTTTACCTGCCACGCGGAATCCAGGAATAGCCGCCTTCGCCCCCGTCCCATTCGTCACAACACCTTCCATCATCGTCGTCATCATCCATGCCGTATCCGGTGACACGACGCGCCGCTTGACTTGCGGAAGCACTTCCTTCAGCACGTGACCTTTCACATCGCGAACCTCGGACACCACATAGGGCTTCATCATCACACCCCCATTGGCAAGGGTCGCCAGCGCCGACACCATCTGGAGCGCTGTCACCCCAACTTCCTGTCCCATCGAAATTGACGCCACCGATCGACGGCCCCAGTCTTTGGGAGCCTTCAAGAGCCCGCTTACCTCACCCGGGAGATCGATCTCCGTCCGTTGACCAAATCCGAACCCCTGAAGGTAGTGATAGAGTCGCTGCTCACCAAGGGCCATCCCAGTTTTAGCCGCACCAATGTTACTGGACTTTTGAATCACTTCAGAAAACGTGATCCACCCCAGCTTCTCATGGTCATGAATCGTCGTATTCGCGATCACCATATGGCCGTTTTCGCCGAACACCATCGTGCCGGGAGTCATCACCTTTTCCTCAAGCGCCGCGGCCGCCACGACGACTTTCATCGTCGACCCAG
>JANOMG010000230.1:0-3937 GCA_031420175.1 Nitrospira sp. | reverse complement strand
CTCTCTGCCAACATGAGTGAGACACTGCTCCCCCCAGAGTTTAATGTAGAGGGCGGAGCAAGGAAGTGCGTGGATGGAAAATCTCACGGCAGCGGTGGTGATACCGGAGGTGGAAGTGGCAGAGAAGGCGGCCAGACGGCGCCTACCATGCAGACCACGGAGATCAAACATGGGACAGGCGCGTAATGAGGAATAAGAAGACGTGAGTGGAGAGCAGGGCGATGGCCTCAATTAGTCAATACTCAGGCCTGCCCCATTTATTATGTTGGTCTGTCTCGTGTATGCGATTCGACGAACAAGCGAGACCAGACAGACCCGCCGATCCCCGCTCGCTCTTGCCATCAGCTAGATACCATACGCCATTTGCTCTTCTCTCCACCCCTCCCATCACAACGCTTCCACCTCATCTACAGAGTGATGGATACGCCTGAGACATTGCAGTAGACTGGCCCTCAGACTGTCTTGATAGCCAAAACAGTTGCTGCCCCCCCGGAGTTTCACTTTGAGATGAAGACAAATCCCACAACACTCTTTGGCAGTGGCAAGGCCCTGATAGTCGGCCTTCCAGGGAAATTCTCGCTTCCCCGTGCGCTGCGGAAAGCCACGCGCATTAGATTGGCAACGGCATTTGCTCACATGTCCGGATGGCACCTTCTTTCCCCAGCAGTTCGACAGAGTAGCGCTCGGAAGGAGCTCTTGACCGGCCTGGACTTCTGCCAGACCGAACCGACGCTGCTTCGTGAATGGCTAAAGCTAAGCCGAACCGGCCAAGTCAGAGCTTGTCTCTATCCTAAGTCCTCAGCAACCTTCCATCCGAAAGTCCTGATTATTGAGTCTCGGAACAGCGCTTTTGCGATTGTCGGGTCTGGCAATCTTTCGGCTGGTGGGCTACGCGACAATGTCGAATGTTCGTTGTACACCAGCAACCCTTTGATTATTCAGCAACTCAATGAATGGTTCGAGCAGCAGATAACAAGATCCTTCCCCATCACACAGGCTGATATTGACGAGTACGAACCGAAGTACAAGGCAGCCTTGAAGGCGAGCAAGAAAGTTCGGGCAAAGCAAGAGGAGACGGAGGCCAAACTCGCTTCTTCGCGCATGAAACGTCAGTTGACCTGGAAAGATGCCGTTAGACATGCCAAACAGTACTTCGCCTCGGAGAGTTTTCGTCAGAATGATCGGCGTAAATGGACATCGTCAGCGAAGAAAATACGGACGCTTCTTCACTATCCTAGGTTCAAGTTCGATTCAAATGAGTGGGCCGAGTTCTACAAGATCTACGAGTTAGGGAAACTCGTCCCGATACTTAGCAAACAACTGTTCAAGCGAAGACGGCTTTTGCAGAATGAGCTACGACTCCTTCTGAACGAAACCAAGCCTATCCACGAACGAATTAATAGGCTCCTGGATCCTCACCAGCAAGTTGCACTTAGAGGACTGGGGATTAACCTTCTAACGAAAATCCTTGCATCCCATCGACCAAATAAATGGCCGGTTCTCAATGGGCCGGTAAGAGAAGTTCTTCAAAGTTTTGGGTACGAGGAGCCCAAGGGTGCCGATACTGGTGAAAAGTACGCCGCCTTCGCTCGTCTGATGAAGAAGTTTATGGAGCAGACCGGAGCCCCAAGTATGATTGCGCTTGACTGCTTCTTCTACAAACAGTCGGAATCCACGAAATAAACGAATAGAAATGTGCCGAGGACCATTTCACGGTGCGCGGCGGTCCAGCGGACCTGTCGCGAGTTTGCCGAGCGGTTCCTCGCTGTCCCACCCCTTCCTCACACCGCCCGGACACCAATAGACCAATCTGACCCGACAACGTAGAATGTTTCTCTTTCCTCAGCCCCAGAATGAATAGTTAGGTTGGCCATGAGTCAAAAGCAATCGCAAACGGAACCAGCGCTGCGCCAACATCTTGATGATCAGTTAGGATTCTTGGAGCAATCGTCGGCTTCCTTCGACAGAGGATATGAGGGTGAAGCTAAGAGACTTGCTGTGTCCATCAGAGTGCTGCTCCACAACAAAGGACAATCAAAATCCCTCCTTGGTCAACTGGGCCTAAAGGACACGCTTTACTGGGACACGAGCACCGGCTTTGAGAAGGGAACAGATCTCTTTGACATTACTATTGTTGTGAAACATTTCGATGGCGTCAATGCAAAGTACTGTCCGGTCTTCGATAAAACTCCCGTTCCCATGGTTCAGACAGATTTCGAAAAGTGGTGGAACACACCAGTCATACGCGATGCCAAAAATCAAACATTCACTCGCAAGGATTTAGTGCTTTATATAGCAGACCAGGATGGAGGCGCTCATGTCGATCCAGCTCTTGATACAAAATACGCGGTTCTTTCTAGAAAGAACTCTCTGGGATGGTCATACTTTGAAGGGGCCACCAAGAAACCGCTGAGCATGCCAGAACGCGCTTCTATCCGGCAGATTGCACATGAACTGCTTAAGACGTTGAAGCCGGATTATGCCTCACCTCCCGTCTTGTCTGGAGGCGGCCTGTACATCGGACCTGTTACGACCAATATCCCGGGACTTACCATGGCCTTTAGGAGTGGAAGCCAGCCTGGGTTAACTGTGGAGCATCCGAGCACATCAATCTCGAAACCAGCAACTATGTCGAACGCAAAAGTTGGGCGAAATGAATCATGTCCGTGTGGCAGTGGTAAGAAGTACAAGAAGTGCCATGGCTATTGAGTGGAGGATTTGGGGTCAGCAACTGTCTTGACTGTCAAGCGTGCTGAGGCAGATCCGTCCGCCAGCGCGTCCGATGCTTGAGCATGGCGTTGAGCATGGTCAGCAGTTTCCGCATGCAGGCGACGAGCGCCACCTTCTTGGCTTTGCCCAATCCACACAAGCGCTGATAGAACGTCTTGATTGCCGGGTTGTACCGTGTCGCCACGATGGCCGCCATACGTACGGGATTTGGGGTCAGTCATGACTATTGACTTATTGGAGCCGATCGCCTCGCTTGGAGCGGAAGAATAGAATAGGAAATGAGGGCATTGCTAGACTATGCACTTCGACGAATAATTTCCCGTACGCGCTGAGGTCGATTTGGCTCCGACGGCAACCATCCCAGCGATTGGAGTAGTGCACCGTCCAGCAATGACCCCGCGTCTCGCTTTCGACAAGATCTACCTGATGCTTGACCGCCGCACGGCATCGGAGCGGCCTCATCGAAGTAGACCACAGGCCGACTCATCCCGGTTTCTGCGCGAGTAGATTCAACCATCGCCCCTTGCGCTCCCGGTTGGTTATTATTTTTAGTTCAAGAATGTTCCATCCAGCTCGACGAACCGCGCGACCGAGTTCGTCCTTTCTCCAGCGAGCGAAGTAGCGCCCGGGAACCCACCCGTCCGTCACGATGCCACTCTTCACGCCATAGGTCACCGTCGCGGCCAAGAAGCCGCCTGGACGAACAAGGCTGCACAGATCGGTCAGGATGCGACGTGCAACCGGTTTCGGAAGATGCATCAGCGAGGCGGCAGCCCAGAGGCCATCGAACGACGTCTCTTGAAATGGGAGCTGACGGAGATCGGCCAGGACCAACGGCAACGAAGGATCTAGGCGGCGTCCCGCTAAGAGCAACGCATTGGTACGATCCAACCCGACAACGCGATACCCACGCTGACGAAAATTGCTCGCGTCCTGCCCTCCCCCACAACCGAGATCCAGCAACCTCGCATCGACAGGAAGATGATTGAGCCATTCGGTCAATAACGGAGCGCTGCGAAGCCTTCGCTTGCTCCAACGCGCCAGACAATCCGCAGCGGACCGTTCATACGCGTCGATCGTCTGCAAGACCACTTGAGTTGTGCTATCGTGAGGCGAGCTGCGAAGCGCCATTTATATCGCGAGGGAACAAACGATGACCGCACTGGTGTTGGCCATGATTCTCCTGGGAGTGAGTTGGGGCAGCGCA
>JANOMG010000229.1:0-11083 GCA_031420175.1 Nitrospira sp. | reverse complement strand
GTCAAAAACCATTTGCCGCTCTCGCTCTCTGAACTTCGCACCCTAATCCCGTCGCGGTCAACCGATAAAGAAGTGGAGTCAGGCCTGAGTATTGACTTATTGCCGACTCCCCTGCGCTTTTCACCGGTCTCCCTCAGTTCTCGCAATCAGGCATTGGAGCACACGCGCTGATAATCGAGCCTCTCTCGTCGAGTCGACTGCTCACCCTTGCAGCGAAGATGCGGTGATGGAGCGAGCGCATCCTCACCGTGCGCTCGGAGAGAGCAGAAATTCAAAATCGGATTTGGTCAGCACCCCTTGCCCGGAGCCGCGCACCACCCCACGCATCACCGCATCGTACAGATCGAGTTTCCGCTGCTTGAGCGCCATCATCTTTTCCTCGATGCTATGGCGCATGAGAATTCTCACGATGGTGACGGTTCGCTGTTGCCCGATGCGGTGTGCACGATCCGATGCCTGGTTTTCCACCGCCGGGTTCCACCAAGGGTCCAGATGAAACACGTAGGTTGCTTTAGTGAGATTCAGCCCCTGCCCCCCTGCCTTGAGGCTTAAGAGAAATACGCACGGTTGTTCGCCGGTCTGAAACGCCTCCACGCGAGTTTTACGCGCGGCGGCGGCCGTGGAGCCGTCCAGCCGATGATACGGCAACGCGTGCCGGACACAGGCCTCTTCCACCAGATCGAGAAAGCTGGTGAACTGGGAAAACACCAGCGCGCTGTGCCCCTCGTCCAGCAAGACTCGCAGCCGTTCCACCAGGAAACTGAGTTTGGGTGAGGGCTCGTCGGCCCGGTTCGTCAGGAGGCGAGGAGACAGACAAATCTGGCGGAGCTTGAGGATCGCCGTCAGCGCGATGAACTGCGCCTGGCCGGAGGTCTTGGTCCGGTAGGCCTCGTCGATCGTGGTGCGAATCCGCGCAACCGTCTGCTGATACAGCGCCTTTTGCCGATCAGTCAAATCGAGAAACACCTCGCTCTCGATTTTCGGTGGCAGGTCATGGAGGACCTCCGCCTTGGTCCGCCGCAAAATGAACGGCCTGGTCCGGCGAAGCAGCCGCTCCAGTTCGACACCCTGAATACGTTTGAGACTGGACTTGAATCGATCGTACTCGCCGAGCAGTCCCGGCATGCAGAGATCGATCACGGAAAAATATTCGCCGAGATGGTTTTCGAGCGGGGTGCCGGTGAGCGAGATTTTAAAACGTCCGGTGAGACGGCGGGCTGCGCCCGTCGTGTTGGCCTGAATGTTCTTCACCGCCTGCGCCTCGTCGAACACGATGACATGGAACGGCATCCGTTCCAATCGATCGATGTCCCGGCGAACCAGCCCATACGTCGTGATGACCACCTCGCCATCCTTGGCATTGAGCCGCCGCTCGCTGCCGCTGTAGACATGGACCTTCAAGCCTGGCGCGAAACGCGCAAGTTCCTGCTCCCAGTTGAAGAGGAGACTCGTCGGCACCACGACCAGATGAGGCCCCCTCACACCCGCCGACGTCTTGATGCGCCCATCCTGAATGGCGGCCAGGAGACAGATCGCCTGGAGGGTCTTGCCCAATCCCATGTCGTCCGCCAAACAGGCGCCGAAACGGTGCTCGTAGAGAAATGCGAGCCAGGCATAGCCGTCCCGCTGATAGGGGCGAAGCGTGGCCTGCACGCCCGTCGGCAGAGGCCGTGGGGCAATCCGCGTGAATCCCAGCAGACGACCGAGTATAGCCTCGTCTTCAGCAGGTAACGACACCGCAATACCCTGCTCACGCAATGCCAGCCAGTCGAAGATTTGCAAGCGCGGCACACGCACGATCTTGCTGGCACCCCGATCCGCCGGTGCCTCTCCGGTCAGGGCGAAGATTGCGCGCAACTGTTCCAGGGTCTGGCGATCCAACACCCGCAACCGGCCTTCAGCGTCGATCAACCCTCCCTGTTGGAGGGCGGCCCGCCACTCCGACTCGTCCAGCGCCACGCCGTCGCACCGGATCTCCGGACGGATTTCAAACCAGTCAATCCCGGTCCCTTCCTGCTCGACATGCTCCACATGGGCAGCACAATCCCATCGAGAGGGCTTGATGGGCTTATCCTCGTACAGTAATTCGATCCCGGCGGTTGTGAGCCGGTCCAAGAGAACCGGCAATTCCTGGAACAACCGCGGCCCGTCGATCACCATCTCATCGCAGCGCCGCATGCCGCGAAAGATTTCAGGGCCGAACACGTCGAAGGGAATTCTGTACAGCCACACCTCGCGGGCCTTGTCCACGGGCTGCAGTTCCCATCGCCCTGCGTGAATCTCTAGCCGCACATCCGTCCGGGCATAGGCCGACAGATGCTGTTTGAGCCATTGCGCGGCCTCATCACTGACGGCGCGGGCCCAGCCCTCCAGGCCGAGGGCCATTTTGATGCGTTGGTCGCGCTCCTTGGCCTCGCGCACAGACAGAAGGCTGAAGAACGTGTCGTACAGCACGGCCTTGCGTTTGTGTGCGCGCAACGCGCCGGAAACGGCATACCCTTGCTCCAACGCCGCGAGGCACCCAAACGTTGAGACGCTCGGAGCAAACCGGACATCACCGCGGCGGCATTGCGCCTGCAGCGTCCATGCAGTAGACGGTGGGTCTTCGGCACCGGACGGAGGCTTCAGGATCAGGGCACACGACAGCGCGGCACCCGCCGAAGGAGCCGCAGGGCGATGCACCGACACGTCCTGGCCCGCTACTTTCAGGATAAGATCACGCACGATCCGGTTGACCTGCCGTTGACGCACCTCGATTTGCGCGGACTGGAACTCGTCCAGCGGAATCGTACAATCCATATCCTGGTTCGCGCCTTGCCACTGCCCATACCCGGACTCGCGCGGTAACGGCACCGCGCGAACTCCTTCGTCAAGGTCGTCATAGGGATCGAAGAACGGCTCGTCTCCCTTGAAGCGTTGCCGCAGTGAACGGAATACCGCCCACCCCTGTTCGTCCTTCAAATACAGAAGCCGCCCACCTCTCAGATCGGCCACAAACGTCCCGAAACGGACGATCCGTTCGAGTGGCACCTCGTCGGCAAGGCAAACCGCACGGACCCTGATCTGGCTGCCGACGAGATCGATCTCCGTCTTACTTCGGCACTTCACCGACTGGTTCCAGTGCAGCAGGGTCGATGTATGGTCAGACACCAACACGATCGGGTAGGGCTTGTCGTGAACTCTCAGATAATGGAGCAAAGGATCTTCCCCGAACCCGGACATCAGCCAGGATGCATTGAGAAGAGGAACCAGTTCAGGTGGGATCTCGGTGCCCCATCCCCCGGACAACGGCACACCATTTTTCTGGATCAGGATCTGCAGAGGCAGGTGCCGGATATCGATAACGATTTCATAGCCCTGTCCCTTGCGGACCGCTCCTTTACGGGCGGCCCCGGCAGGAGACGATCTTGGCGCCTTGACGAGATCCTGGATGCTGCCGAGCAACTCAGCTCGGAGCCAAGGCAGCTCACGTTGATGCTCATCCGGCAATCTGAATAACTCCGGCGACAGCAGGTGTTTGGTCGTGAAATACGCACACAGCACATGTTTGCACAGCCCGCCAGGTTCCCAGGCCGGACAATCGCAAGAAGCCACGAGGTACCCGTCGGTGATGGAAAAGACCACCTCGTACAGTCTCGTCCCTTCGACCTGCGCCGTCAGCGTTGCGCGGTCCTGGCTCCAGACATAATGCTGAAGCCGCTGCTCTTGATAATAGTCGTATCCCTTGAGGACAGATGCCTTCGGAGCCATCGTATAGACCCTGTTGGCCGATATGGCGCGAAAGGCGGCAAGGAGCGCGAATGATTCTCGGGCGAGAGGCGGAGTGACAATCCCCTTCGTAGGCAAGGAACTATCCCCCTGCCCAGGACAGGATGAGGTCTTCTTCCGCATAATGCCGTACTATAAGCGGGAGAGAGGAACGGCAGCAAGGCATGGTGACGGATGTCGGCTTGATCTGATACCGCTGTCGGTCCCATCGCGCGAACCGGCGGCCCTCGACTCGACAGAGGTCGTGGAGACCCATCAGAAAATACTATTTGGCAGAACCGGCCTTGAATGTCGCCGCGACTTCGGCGACGCGCCGGCCCAAGGCCTTGGCGTCGGCCAATTCCTTATTGTCGATGCCGGGACTGTCGCCCTCCGTGGTGGCAGAGGCGCCGAAGGCCCCGCCCCCGCTGACCACGATCATCTGATTGCCCAGCATCGCCGCAAGAATAGTGAGCATCGTCACTTCTTTGCCACTCGACACCTGACCACCGGTAGCAAAGGCCGCGCCGACCTTGTTCTTCATTTTGAATCCTGGGAACACCCCAAATTTGAACTGCCAGTTATCGAAGAAGGTTTTGACCTCACCCGACATGTTCGACCAATAGACCGGCGAGCCAACCACGACCGCATCGGCAGAGAACAGCTCATCCGCCGTCACCTGGCCGACTCGTTTCAGCAGCGCCTCGGTACCGGGAACGCTCTTCGCACCCTCGGCCACCGCTTCGGCCATGCGTTCTGTATGACCAGAGAGCGAATGGTAGGTCACGAGGACTTTCACCAGCGGGGCCGGCTCCTCGGCGAAAGTCGCGACAGAGCCGGAAGCCAATGTCAGGAGAACAGCACAGAGGCAGAACACCCCAATGAGGTGGAGTCGTAAAAAAGTGGCGAGAGCCGGACACGGCGCGCAGGATTGGAGCCGTATCAACGCCGGACGATTTCCTCTTCCATACGCTCTTCGACCGAGACGTCCGTCAATGCTCCACGGTAGTCGCATTTGTGGCAGCGAACACGCCAGGCTTCGATCCACTTTTCTTGCACATACGACTGCCGGCACGTTGGACAGACAAACACACCCTTGACGTAATGGACTTTTCGTACCTCTTTCATGCGCCCCTCCCTTGCATAAGCTGGCCGAGGATGCCATAGCCAACCGCGCGATTGCAAGATGCCTCCCGTCGCCAACGGCCGCGAGCGGGCTACCGACTTGACTCACCGCCCCCTCGTCGATAGGATGCCTTGATGCAACGATTCCAGCTACTTGCGCTTCTGTATCTCCTCTTCCTGCCCTTCCCCGGCTCTACCCAAGCGGGGACTGATCCGGTCATACCGGGCCTGATCCCGATTACCATCCCTGGTGGCATCATCATTCATGCGGAGTTAGCCGACACGCCCCAAAAACGCGCCGAAGGGTTGATGTACCGCGAACACCTCGGCGCCGATCGCGGCATGCTCTTCACGTTCTTACAGGCTCAGCCCTGGACATTCTGGATGAAGAACACCAAAATCCCGCTCGATATTATTTGGATGAATGAAAAGAAACAGATCGTCCACATAGAGCAGCACGTCCCGATCTGCACGAGGCAAGACGACAGTTGCCCTCAATATCGTCCGAATGACGAGTCCCTCTATGTCCTGGAGCTCGCGGGGGGCCGGGCGGAGAGTTTGAAGTTGCAGCGGGGATCGAAACTTCAGTTCAAGGTTCCGTAACAGGCTACGTTCACGCAGGATACTCAAACAGTCCGTCCAGCAAGGCCGCAGCCGATGAAAGCACCGGAGGCGTAGCCTCTGGGCTATGTTGAGGATGCGTTCGAGGCGAGAACGCCGCTGGCGGACTGTTTCAGCATCCTGCCTACGACCGTTCCTGCCAGGCCCGCATGCGCCGGGCGGTAATCACTCCATCTACCCGCTCAACCGCTTTCAGCACCTGATCGAGATGCTGTGTGCCTGACACTTCCACGACAAAATCCAGCACGGCTTTCTGATCCTCCCGCGTCGCAATCTCGGCACGGCTGATGTTGGCATGACAGGCCGCAATTGCGGAGGACACATTCGCCAGCACGCCGGTCTTATCGACGGCCACAATGGACATTTTGACCGAGTGCGTGCCGGGCGTGGCCGAGTCCCACTCCACTTCCACCAGCCGCTCTTTATCGTAGTCCAGCGCCACAAGGTTCGGACAGTCGACAGCATGGATCGTCAGCCCGCGGCCACGAGTGATATAGCCGAGGATGCGATCGCCTGGCACGGGATGACAACAGCGCGACAACTGCATCAGCAGATCGCGAGACCCCTTGACCTGTACGCCAGTGTCGTCGCTCTTTCCACCCACCGATTTGTGCGGGGCAGGACGCTCCTGAATCGGTTCCTCTGTTCCAGCTGGCGGAACGGTGAGTTTGCCAATGACCTGCGACGTCGCCAGGCTACCGAAGCCCACGGCGGCGGTCAATTCCTCGGTACTATCGAATCCCGACTGACGAGCCACTTTCAACAGCTCCGCCGATTTGAACATCTGAGCCGGGGCCATCCCCTGACGGCGGAATTCAGACTCCAGCAAGCGACGGCCGATCTCAATACTCCGCTTCTGCTCTTCGAGCTTGATCCAATGTTTGATCTTGGTCTTCGCGCGCGAGGTGCGGACAAACTTCAGCCAGTCCTTGTGCGGCGTTTGCGTCGATGAGGTCAGAATTTCGACCATGTCTCCGCTGGCCAGTTCATGCTTGAGCGGCACGATCTTCCCGTCCACCTTGGCGCCAACACAATGGTCCCCGACCTCGGTGTGAATCGCAAAGGCAAAATCGACAGGTGTCGATCCTTTCGGCAACTCTTTCACAATCCCTTTGGGCGTGAAGACATAGACCACATCGTGGAAGAGATCGAGCTTCACCGAGTCCATGAACTGCCGGTTATCCGCCAAATCTTCATGCCATTCGACGAACTGGTGGAGCCAGCCGAAGGCCTTGCTGTCGCGATCTGCGACCTGCCCCTGCTCCTTATACTTCCAGTGCGCGGCAATGCCGTGCTCGGCGAGACGATGCATGTCCTCCGTACGGATCTGGAACTCAACGTGCTCCCCTTTCGGACCGACCACCGTCGTATGCAGGGACTGATAGAGATTGGACTTCGGAATTGCGATGTAGTCTTTGAAGCGCCCCGGCACGGGCCGCCAAAGCGAGTGAATCACGCCGAGCACGGCATAGCAGTTCATCTTGAGATCCGTCACGATCCGCAACGCCGTCAGGTCATAGACCTCTTCAAACGTAATCGACTGCTTATTCATCTTTTGGTAGATGCCGTAGAGATGTTTGGGGCGGCCATAGACTTGTCCGACCAATCCGTTCTCCAGCATGGCCTTCTGCACGAGCTGGCTGACTTCATCGATGTACTGCTGCCGATCCTCGTCCCGTTTCGCCACGCGGACACGCAACGTCTCGTAGACTTCCGGCTTGAGGTGCTTGAGACACAAGTCTTCCAGCTCATTCTTAATCCACCCGATTCCCAGGCGGTTCGCCAACGGCGCATAAATCTCCAGCGTCTCCTGGGCAATCTCCTGCCGCTTGGCCGCGCTGAGATGTTCCAGTGTGCGCATGTTGTGGAGCCGGTCGGCGAGCTTGATGAGGACGACCCGGATGTCATCCGCCATCGAGAGCAACATCTTGCGGAAATTCTCCGCCTGCTTTTCTTCATAGCTCCGGAACGTGATCTTACCGATCTTCGTCACCCCGTCGACCAGATGCAGCACGTCCTTCCCGAACTCTTTTTCGAGTTCGCCAGCCGTGGCGACGGTATCTTCCAGGGTATCGTGCAGCAGTCCCGCGACGATGGCAGTCACATCCGTTTTGAGCGAAGTGAGGACTCCGGCGACGGCGATGGGATGTTGAAGGTAGGGCTCTCCGGACCGACGACGCTGCCCTTCATGCGCTTTCGCAGAAAATTCGTAGGCCTTGCGGACTAGATCGAGGTCAGCATCGGCAGAATAGCTTTTGATCCGATCCAGCAGCTGGTCGAGATCTGTGACGGTCTCGTATACCATGGTTCACTCACTCCACCACACTCGGCCGCACATCGCGAATGCGGAGCTGAATCCGATCACGGCCGTTCCAGCTGTTCAGCTCCGGCGTGAAGGCCAGATCGACAGGGGTGCGGGACGGAATGCCCCGCTCCTGCAGCGACTTCATGCCGAAGGCAATACTATCGAACGGCAGCGAGGTTCCTTGCCGCACGGTCATTTTCAGATGCTTCTCACCGACGGTGCGTGCGTCCAACACTTCGAGACGGGTCACGGCAAACGTGGGCTCGGGATTGCCGGCACCGAACGGATGCAGCGAACAGATTTCCTGGATCAACTGCAGATTCACGTCGTCCAGACGCACCTCGGCATCGACATGTAACGTCGGGACCTTGGCGCCGTCGTGGTTCCACCCGGCCACCACATCGGAGAACTTCGCACGAAACTCGTCGATCCTGGACTCGCGAATCGTCACGCCCGCGGCGCTGGGATGCCCGCCGAACGCTTCCAGCATCTCTCGACAGGACGCCAATCCTTGATAGAGATCGAACCCGCCGGTCGTCCGCGCTGAGCCTTTGGCAATACCCTGCTCATTGATGGCCATCACAATCGCCGGGCGCTGAAATCGATCGACCAAGCGCGCCGCGACAATGCCGACCACCCCGAGATGCCAATTGCGAGAGGCCACGATCAATGCAGACGGCAATTCTTGATCCTTCAACGAAGCCAGCGCTTCCGCCATGATATCCACTTCGATGCGCTGCCGTTCCCGATTCAGTTGCTCAAGCCGGTCTGCCAACTGCTGCGCCTCGACCGGATTGTCGGTCGTCAACAACCGCACACCCAACATGGCATCATCCAATCGCCCTGCGGCATTAATGCGCGGCGCCAACTTGAAGGCGATCGTTTCCGCCGTGCATTCCCGCGTCACTCCCGCCACCTGCTTCAACGCCCGAACCCCGCAGCGCGCACCACGCGACAACTGGACCAGCCCTTCGCGCACAAAATTTCGATTCTCATCATGCAACGGGACGACGTCAGCGACCGTCGCCAAGGCCACGAGGTCGAGCAATGACTCCAACGGCACCCCGGCGACCCCGTAGCGCAGCTCGTAGGCCTGCGCCACCTTGTAAGCCAGCGCCGCGGAACAGAGACCTCGAAACGGATAGAGGGCACCGGCTCGATGGGGGTTGAGCACCGCCACAGCCGGCGGCATCTCCTCGTCGCTCTGATGATGGTCGGTCACCACCACATCCATGCCGAGCTGAGCCGCCAATGCGATTTCTTTATGTGAGGTTGTCCCGCAATCGGAGGTCACCAACAACGAGATACCTTCGTCATGCAAGCGCTGAACGGCTACGAGGTTAAGTCCATAACCTTCGCGGAGACGATGCGGAACATAGGCGCGAACCTTGGCATCCAACCCGCCAAAGAACGACATGTAGACGCTGGTCGCCGTAATCCCATCGACATCGTAGTCGCCGTAAAAACAGATCGGCTCCTGAGTCGTCACCGCACGATGCAACCGTTCAACCGCCTGCTCCATGTCGGGAATCAAAAACGGATCGTGCGGCGACTGCAGCGACATCCAGGAGGTGGCTTCATCGGGCGTAGTCACGCCACGAGCCAGGAACAGCGAGGCGGTGGCAGGAGAAATGGAGAGGGCCTGGACTAACGAAGCCCGCTGAGACAGATTGATATCACGAAAGACCCAGAGCTTGGACTTCATGAGGACCCCTTCAACGATTCAGAGTCTGAATTGATGCTAACTATCTGAGAATTAAAGGGATACTAGCCTCTCGGCCCTGTGTTGTCAAACTCAGGAATGTGCAGGCGCGCTGGTGACGGACGGAGGGAGACCTTGAACCGGAATGTGATGCAGCGGAATACAAAAAGAGGGAGCAGCCTGCCAGAATCCTGGTGCTACTCCCCCCCTTTTTGCACGTAGTTTTTGACGAATTCTTCGGCGTTCTTTTCGAGCACGTCGTCGATTTCATCGACCAGCTTATCGATATCTTCCTTCATCTTCTTGCCGGCTTCGACGACCTTCGGATTGGCCTTAACGTCGTCTTTCCCCTGCGGCTCTCGCTTGGGCTCTTGCTTGCGCTCCTGTTTCTCCATTCGAGCACCTCCCGTAAATCTGGGAAACTCTCGTGGATCAGCACAACGTGATCCCTACGATCACCTTACTCCAGGGTCATTTCAGCCGTCAAGCCGAGCGTAGAAACGTGAAGCGATACAAGAGCGTGACACGCGAGATGGGCGCGACAGGCGCGACTCGATCAAATAAAACGCCCGGCCAGGTCCCGCCCCTCTCGCAAGCCCCGCAAGTCGCGCTGTCACACGATCAGTGAGACGATGAGCAGAGCCACAATGTTGATGACCTTGATCATCGGATTGATCGCCGGACCGGCCGTATCCTTATAGGGATCGCCGACCGTATCGCCCGTCACTGCCGCCTTGTGGGTATCCGTCCCCTTCAGGCCCTGTTCTTCAATATACTTCTTGGCGTTGTCCCAGGCGCCGCCGCCACTCGTCATCGAGATAGCCACGAACAGACCGGTCACGATACTACCGACAAGCATGCCACCCAATGCCTGCGGCCCCAGGATCATGCCGACCAGAATCGGCGAGACGACCGGGATCAATCCCGGCACCATCATCTTCTTGATCGCCGCCTGCGTGACGATGTCCACGCAAGTCCCATATTCCGGCTTGCCGGTGCCTTCCATAATCCCTTTGATCGTCCGGAACTGCCTGCGCACCTCTTCCACCACGAGACCGGCTGCCTCTCCCACCGCTTTCATACAGAGGGCCCCGAAGATAAAGGGCAGCATCCCGCCCAAGAAGAGGCCGACCAGGACGGAAGGATTGGAGAGGTCGAACGTGCTCGTGCCGCTCCCTTTTGCCACCTCACGTGCATATTCGGCGAACAGCACCACCGCCGCGAGACCAGCCGATCCGATCGCATAGCCCTTGGTCACCGCTTTCGTCGTGTTACCGACCGCATCCAATGGATCGGTGATGTCTCGCACCTCTTTGCCGAGATGGGCCATCTCCGCAATACCGCCTGCGTTGTCTGTGATCGGACCGAACGCATCGATCGCCACCACGATACCGGCCATCGACAACATCGACACCGCCGCAACGGCCACGCCGTACAAACCGCCCGATGCCGCGCCGCCACAGATCCAGTAGCTCGAAAGAATCGCGCCGCCGATCACCACCACCGGCCAGGCTGTAGACTCCATCCCAACCGCCAGTCCGGCGATGATGTTGGTCGCATGGCCCGTTTCACTGGCCTTGGCA
>JANOMG010000228.1:0-2385 GCA_031420175.1 Nitrospira sp. | reverse complement strand
CCAAACCCGCCGCCGACAAGGGGGTGAACCTGGCCTGCTTGGTCCATGCGAACGTGCACTCCGCCCTCCGGGGCGATCCCGGGCGGCTGCGCCAGGTTCTGCTGAACCTCCTGTCGAATGCCCTGAAGTTTACGGCCCAGGGTGAAGTCGTGCTCTCTGTGTCGCTGGCGGGCGGCGCCGATGACTCGGTCATGGTGCGGTTTGAGATCCAAGACACCGGCATTGGCCTGTCCCCTGAGGCGCAAGAGCGCCTGTTTCAGTCCTTCTCTCAGGCCGACAACTCGACCACGCGCAAGTACGGAGGCACGGGGTTGGGGTTGGCCATCTGCAAACGGCTCACGGAACTCATGGGGGGCCAGATCGGGGTGGAGAGTCGGCTGGGAGCCGGCAGTACATTCTGGTTCACGGTGCCCCTCGGCATCCAGCCGCCCAGCACGCAACCGGTGGACAACCGAGCCGAGCAGGATTTGCGCGGGCGCAGTCTGTGTATCGTGGGTGACCATGCCACCAACCGCCGCATTCTGAAATCGTATGCGATCAAATGGGGCGTCAGGTGCCGGCTGGCAGAAGACGGCCCCCAGGCCTTGGCCTGCTTGCGCGCGGCGGCTGCGGAGGCCGCCGCGTGCGACGTCGCCATCATTGCCATGCAGATGCCCGGGATGGACGGCCTGGAACTGGCCCGGGCGATTAAGGCTGATCCGGTGCTGGCCCCCACCCGGCTCATTCTCCTGACGTCCTATGGCCAGCGCGGCGATGCCGCGGTGGCGCACGCTGCCGGCTATGCCGCGTACCTCAGCAAGCCGGTGCGGGAGGCACAACTGTTGGCATGTCTCACCACCGTGCGCACATCATCCGCAGGCCAACACGCGCTAGTCACGACGCATAGTTTGACGGAAGCGGCCGCGCAGGCGACCGCCCGGATTCTGGTCGCTGAGGACAATATCGTCAATCAGAAGGTCGCGGTTCGTATGCTGGAGAAATTGGGCTATCGGGCGGATGTTGTCGCCAACGGCCGTGAGGTCCTCAATGCCCTGGCGCGCATTCCCTATGCTGCAGTGATGATGGATTGCCAGATGCCGGAGATGGATGGGTTTGAAGCGACGCGAGAGCTTCGCAGGCGAGAGGCAATGGATATGGGACAAGAGGTGACCGATTCCAGAGCCCCTCGCCCCTCGTCCCTTGCCTCTCGCCATCTGCCAATCATCGCCATGACGGCGAATGCCCAGCCGGAGGATCGAGACCGTTGCCTCGCCGCCGGGATGGATGACTACCTGAGTAAGCCCGTCCGAAAAGAAGACCTCAAGAGAGTCCTCGATTTATGGATCCCTGTATCCTGTCAGACACCTGCCACTCAGGCTGGTGGCGCAGAACGCAGCGCGGAGCGAGCAGCCGATGAATCCCTCCCGATGATCTTTGATGTGGCCCGGATGTTAGAAAACAATGGAGGCGATAGGGCGCTCATGGAGGAGCTGGTTGAGCTGTTTCTTCAACGCTATCCCGCGATGCTGGAGGCGATCCGCACAGCCTTGGCCGATAGAGATCACGTGGCCGTCGAGCATATTGCGCACACACTGAAAGGAATGGCCAGCAATCTCTGTGCATCGGAAGTGGTGGTGTCCGCCGGACAATTGGAAGCATGTGGACGACTCGGTGTCCTGGATGACGGCCCGATCATCTATGCGCAACTTGAAAAAGCGGTACGATGCCTTGTTCAACTTTTGGAAGAGCAAAACTGGAAACACACTGAGGGTCGAGAGCGGGCCGCCTAAAACATTCAACGTTGGAGCATGGTCATCGATTGTCCTGGCCCCAGGCGTTCCTCATGCTAGCAGGTCGTTGACACACGACTTGAACACATCGAAACCATGAGCACGTGGACGCCGACAGACTCTTTCAGAAGTTCCTCGCAGGCCGTTGAGAATGGCCACAGGAAACGAAGAGGCGAAGCTACTCTCTGCCGTACGTTGAACCTCTAAGCGCCTGGAGCACGCCACTAGCAGGCTTTTTGTCGATAGTCTGCGAGGCTCAGGTGAGTCTGGCTCAACCAGACATACGAGACAAATTATACAGGTCAGACGAACTGGCCACTTTCACCCGCTCACCCGTCGATCGGATGTCTTCCCAGCTTGTCTTGCCGGTGTTGTCTCTCTTGAACGTCGTAGCAGCGAGACTGACACGCCGCCTGTCTCGCGTATCACGTCCCATGTACGGTGACTTTTCAAAATGCGAAAGTTATACTTCAACGCAGCAGGCTGAAGACAAGCCCGGTCTATCCGGTCTGTCTGGTCTGTTCGGTCTGTCTCGTGTGTTTGGTTGAACGAAACTAACCAGATGAACCAGACAGACCAGATAGACCAGACAAACCGAACAGACCGAGTGAACAAG
>JANOMG010000227.1:0-3524 GCA_031420175.1 Nitrospira sp. | reverse complement strand
GTATAGGCTACCATGCGAATATGGGACCGACCAAGCGAAGGACTAATTTGCGATAGGCGATCGCTCAAAAGGCGGCGGCGATTGCGCGCAGCGGAAGCCGATAGTCGGGGAGCGTTGATCCATCGGCGCCCCGCTGCGTGTGGCGGTGCGGAGCATGATCGGATTGCTCCTCCATGACCCGCCGCGCAGGCTCTTGTACCGGCCGCTGGTCGGGCCAGGAGGATTGCGCTCCGGCATATAGGCGTAGTAGTCGGGCCCGAACCAGTCCTGCACCCACTCGGCGACGTTTCCTGCCGTATGGTGGAGTCCATAGGGGCTCTTGCCTGCCTCATTTGAATCCACGGCTGCGAGAATGGGGATTTCATGGACGTGGTGCTGGCCGAACATGGCGAGGGTTTGGTCGGGGGCGGCTTTGCCCCAGGGGAAGAGGCCGCCTGCTGATCCGCGCGCCGCTTTTTCCCATTCCGCCTCCGTCGGGAGCCGTTTACCTTTTGCTCCGCACAAATCTTTCGCCTCGGTCCAGGTGACATACAGTGCAGGCCACCGGCTCAGGGTCTGGTCGGAAACGGAGTGGATTGTGATCACGTGCCAGATGAGTTTTTGCAGCTCGTCTGATGGATGGAGCTTCCGCTGATGTAAGAACACGAGATATTCTCCGAGACTCACCTCATCGCGATCCATCTCGTAGGAATCCAGCCAGACTCGATGTTGAGGGAGCTCCGTATCGTCGAACTGCGTCCAATGTCCATAGGGATCGTCGTCGACTCGTTTGCTGCCGAGCAAGAACGGTCCGGCTGGGATGGTGATCAGCGGTGACGGCTGGGCCAGTGCCGCGATCCCGGTCAAATGGCGAGCCAGTTCCGGTGACGATTTCGCTCCGGCTCCCGCGGCCTGTGGGTTTCCCATGATGAGGAGGAGGGAGAGTGCGGCTGCGAGCCCTAGACGAGAGTAGCGCATCAGGTCTTGTTGGCGGCGGCTAAGGCTTTGTTGATTTCCCCGATGAGGCTCCGCTCGATTTCTGCGGCCTCTTCCACGCTCACGCTGAGGATGCGTCCACCCTGAGCCAGCTTTTCGAAATCGGCCTTGACGCTGAGCCGGGTGACATTCGAGGGCAGTGTATGGAGCGACACCACATATTGATTCCGGAAGCCGGCGACTTCAAGCGAGGCAGGGGGGGAGACTTTCCGCTCCGTGACGTAGACCGCTTTCTGATCGGTCTTGATGCTCACCTTGACGTGGTACCCATTGCGGCTGAGGGCCTCCTCCGTCATCTTGGCGACAGCGCTTAAGGGGCGGGGGATGTCGTCAGTCTGGGTCCCTTTTTCCTCGACGTGGATATTCTGCGCGATGTGCGCGGCGGCGGTTTTTTGGACATCCGCGCTCAGTTTTTTGGTCTGGGCGACTTGTACCATCAGATTGTCGGCGGCGGCTTTGGCTTCGGTCTTGGCGCTCTCAGTCGATTTTTTCGCGTCGCGTAGCTCCTGATTCAGCAGATCGATCTGTTGCTGCATGACTTTGTTGCCGTCCTGCAGCGAGGTGACCACCGACTCCTGCTTGACCAGTTGCTTGCGGAGCGACTCATTGTCGGCTTTGAATGGCGAGTCGTCCGGCTTGCAACTGCTGGTCAAGGCACAGAACGCAATCGCTCCGATCCACACCGTCCACTGATTCAACTGCGGCTTGTTTCGCACGGCACGACCCTCCAACGAATGTGTCCGATTATCCACGCTTCACGTCGACTTGTCCACGCCGGAATCCATGAATTGACCCTGCATCCTGCCGGACGGTATGCTCGATTCATGATGACTCGCCTGGTCGTTTTCGTGATGGCGGTGCTGTGTGCGGATGTGCTGCTCGGTCTGTCGGGAGCCGTGACGGAATCGGACCGCATTCCAGCTGAAGATTACCCACTCTACGATCAGGTGGTGACGAGCGCGTTTCTCACATCAGCCACTCAGTTGGTCGTGATCGAACGTCTGACGCGGCTTCGTCTCTCTCCAGATCAGGAGGAGCCGACGACGATCAGAGCCTTTCAGGAGCAGGAGTATTTCGATGGCGAACTGCCGTCGGATCTGATCCGGGCATTCATCTCGGTCAATCGGGCACCCAGTCGGCTCGAAGGGCGATTTCACTTTGGGATCGGCTACCGGTTTGCCACGGGGGATCAGATTGAAGAGCCTGAAGTATCTCTGGCCCGTCCAGTCACGGTGGCCCATGCGAGATCGGTTCAGGCCTCGCCGGTGTTGGAGCGCCTGGCCTTTTCTCGCGTAGCGCGAAGCGTCCGCAACGATCAGGCCTTGCAGTATGTCGAAGTCCTGCGCCCTGATGGCACCGGAGCGGGATTCCTCGTGTGGTTTCGCCGCCATGGACAAGCCTGGAGGTTGTTTGATACCGCCGTCGCTTGGACCATCCAGGTTGAGGAAGAGCCGGAAGGTGAACCGAGCCTTGCGCCCTGAGGGGCGAGAGCGATAGCATGCCTGCATGATGCCGACGATGATCCGAAAAACATTTTCCGTCCCGCCCCTCGGCTGCAATTGCTCCATCATTGGCGATCCGGTGACGAAGCAGGCGATCGTCGTCGATCCCGGTGGCGCGCATGAACGAATCTTGCGCGAGGTGCAGCAGCTTGGCTTGACGGTCACGCATATTCTCCATACCCATGCCCATTTCGACCATTTTCTCGCGTCCGGAGAAATGAAGAAGGCGACGGGGGCGGCGATCTGCCTGCATCAGGATGATCTTGAGCTATGGAAGAATCTTGAAATGCAATGTCAGATGTTCGGCGTGGCCTACGTGCCGGTTCCGTTGCCGGATTATTGGATCAAGGATGAGGAGAAGCTGTTGGTCGGCCAGATGTCTGCGGTTGCCATCCATACGCCAGGCCATACTCCCGGCTCCATGAGTTTTCATTTTCCGAACGACAACATGGTTGTCGCCGGCGACACGCTCTTCCGCGGCAGTATCGGGCGGACCGATCTCTGGGGCGGCGACTTCGATGCCATCCAGCGGTCGATTCGAGAACGGCTCTATACCCTGGCTGACGCCACTACGGTTGTGACCGGGCATGGACCTGAGACCGAAATCGGTTTAGAAAAAGAGACGAATCAGTTTATCCGAATTTAGCTCGTGGCAGGTGCAGGTTATTCTTTTTCCATCCTGACGCGGAGCCGTTCGAGGCGTTTCTCGGTGGACTGTTTAATGAAGGTCATGTTCTCCGCAAGGTGTTGCTGGGCGGTGATCTTACCGTCTTCCCGTCGCTTCAGTTGGTCGAGCCCAAATTGCGCGATCGAGGAACCGTCCTCCTGGTTCAACTCTTTCCAGACCGCTGCACATTTGGTCTGCTTGGTCGCGGGATATTTGTCGCAGGGTGGGTCGACAGCCCATGCGCTGCCCCAACTCACTCCCAGGAGAATCATGGCCAACACCAGTGCGGTCATCGTTTGTTCCCTCGCGATATAAATGGCGCTTCGCAGCTCGCCTCACGATAGCACAACTCAAGTGGTCTTGCAGACGATCGACGCGTA
>JANOMG010000226.1:0-11189 GCA_031420175.1 Nitrospira sp. | reverse complement strand
CTTGACCTCGGTGCCCGATCTCAAACGAACGCTCATGCGCTACATCCGGCACTACAATACACAGCCCAAACCCGTGAAGTGGCAGTACGTCGATGCGTCACGCCGAATTACTCCCGAATCAATTGTTACAGTCCACTAGTGAGCGTTAGCGACTGCTGGCCTTGATCTCGTATGTCGGGATCGGCGTTCCTGTCACACGGGCATAGAGGACAGCGGGATCGAGGTCGGCTCCGTTTGGCCAGAAGATGGTGCCAAGGTCCGGGTGGACGCTCAGTTCTCGAAATCGATTAAGATCTTTCAGCGGGGCGAAAACGCCCTCAAACCGAAGAATGGTTGCGAGATCAAGCTCACCCACCACCCCGTCTTCAAATCGAAGGCGGACGCGGTAGCCTTCCAGCGCAGTCGCTTCCACGATATCCTTCAGCATCGCCTTACTCCAGCGGCTTGATCTTCTTGAGTGGGGCCCGTTGCTCCGCGAGCGCCCAGTCATCTCTCAACTCGCCCTGATGTAGTGCACCCCACTCGGCAACCAACCCCAATACCCGTGGCGGCAAATGGCCGTCCAATAGCATCAGCGAATCAATGGTCATTATAGCCTTGTGCTCACCGTAGCGCACATGAAAATGCGGCGGGGCGTGATCATCGTAGAACATCGTGATGATGATACCGAAGAAACGACACAGCTCAGGCATTCCTCACCTCTCCTCGCCGTTCGTTGCCGCGAAAGCTTACCCCTTTCCTCGCGAGAAATCACGCCCCCCATACGGATGCCTTTGGGTTTCGCGGACGGGACCGGAGGAGCGAGGTATCCGCCGGGGCTGAGGCGTGAAGGAAGGCTGGAACTGACTAAGGCACAGGGTCGCTCGACCCTGGCCGCGGGAATTCAAGAAGGTTTCCACCAGGCGACGCCCGAACTTCCAGAGGCTCCCTCCAAGCTTGCTCGTTCCCTTTTAGGGATGGAGGCTGATTGATCTTCCACTGCGCGCGTCCAACGATACAGTGCTCCCTCCAAGCTCGCTTGCTTTTCTCTTCAAAGGGTGGCCTGGTCGATCCTCGATTGCGCGCGTCGAACGAGCCCCATGAATTCTCTGGACCTCCCTTAAGAGGAGCGGCCGAGGCTGCCCTTTACTGCGCGCATCGAGCGACCACTGTTTCATCGTGGGGGCTCTGCGAGCAAAAAGGGCACCTGGCCGTTCCTTCTTCATCCTTCCCCTCCCACGCGTTGCGCGAGCACAGAAGATCATCAGCCTTCATCCCGCCCTCTGTGCGGGAGCGAAGCCCGAAGGCATCCCTGTCCTTCCCCGAGGAAGGGGTGCCGCGAGAGGCGACGGAGCGAGGCGTGCTCGATCACCTGCCCCCCTTTCTCCCGCGATAAAGCACCCCGCCTTACTAGGAATGGCTAGTGGCCGGTGGCGGGGAGCAAAGGACGTGAAACGTGATGGACAGAGAGCGAGAAGCGCGGGACTGGTGCGCCTGGCTAAGGCGTATGGCCGATAGCGGATAGCAGGGCGGGACAACTCGCCGACCAGTGAGCCGGGACTGGTCTTGCTGGGGAGAGCGAGGTTGAGGAGAGAATAACCGAGCCGACCCCTAGCCTAGACCATTTCGGTTATTCTCTCTCGTTGGATTAGCAATCAATCGCCGGTGTCATGGCCTGACGACAAGATGGCCTCGCCGGTTCTGCTGATAACAGGTCTCGGAGCGGTCTCTACAAAACGGGCGCTCTTTGCCGTAAGACACGACGGTGAAGCGCTCAGGCTTAATCCCGAGTTCCATCAGATAATTGCGGACTGACTTGGCCCGCTTCTCCGCCAGCACGAAATTATAGGTGGTGCTGCCCCGGTCATCGCAGTGCCCTTCCACTTTCAGCTGGACCGCCGGATGCGTGCGGAGCCACTCGGCATCCCGGCTGAGCGCCTGTCGCCCCTGATCACCAATGTTCCAGCTATCGTAGCCAAAAAAGACATCACGCAGGCCGGCTGTCGCCGTCGCGGTTTGTTCTGCTCGCATTTGGTCCATCTGTCGTCTCGCGGTGGCCGGGTCCACCTTGGTTATGGCCATGCCAGGGCCCGGCCGTTCTGTGCCGGGAAGATCGGTCATGGACGAGCTGGGTACGTTGTCGAATGGTGGGGGGTAGGCGGTGGTACCGTCCGATCGGCCAGCTTTGCTTGAGCAGCCCGCGCTCCACAACACCATACAACTGATGGCCAGTAGGCTGAGCATCCGAAAATCACGATTCATGCGTTCCTCCTTGGTAAACACAGAATAAGGTTCCGCTCTTCTGCTCGTCGGATTTTCGCTTTTGCTGGCAGGTAGTGTAACTGGGTGACCGGACCAGGGCAATACGCGAAGTGAGGCGGACCACGCTGTAGTGCTATCGAGCGAGAAGAGCGCGCCAGGCGAAATGCGCGGGTCTCTCTGATTTATCTGATCTGTCTGTTGAGGCGGAGCCGCGCGAGACGATGGAAGACGTTAGACGTGAGGCGTGAACGGTACGGGGGAGAAAGTGCTGGGTCCTGAGCCCTGAGCGCCCGTCGTCCGAGAGTTATCCCGCCGCCGGCAAAGGGCAGCGAGCAAATCGTTGCTGTTATGGCGTGGAGGGCAGCGTCGTGAGTAGCGCCACCACTTTCTCGTATAACACCGGAAGATCGCGGTCGACGACATCCCATACCAGCTGCACATTGACGCCGAAATAATCGTGGATCAGCTTATCCCTCATGCTGGCAATGGGTTTCCACGCCACCCCTGGGTGGGCGGCTTTGAGGCCGGGAGACACCCGCTTGGTTGCTTCACCGATGATTTCTAGATTGCGGACCACGGCGTCTTGGGTCTTCCGGTCCGCCAGGAAGCCGTCTTTTCCGGTCGCTGTATATTCCACGATCTGCCGGATGGCATCTCGAATGTGGAGCAGATAGATGCGATCGTCCTTCATAGGCGGACGGCTTCAGCATGGATTTTCTGATCGAGGTAGGGACTGAGACCCTGATCGGTCAGGACGTCGACTTTACGTTGCAGCAAGGTTTCGAGTTCTTGGCTGAGCTCAATAAGGTCGAGCAAGCTGCGGTCGCTATTCATTTCGACGAGGAAGTCGACATCGCTGTTTGGGAGCGCCTCCCCCCTCGCCACGGACCCGAAGACCCGCACGTTGTGGGCTCCATGTGCCTGCGCGAGGCGCAGGATTTCCGGTCGTTTGAGTTTGAGTAAATCTGCGATACCCATTCTGTACCCCCCTCAACAGCCCCTCGTCCTTGAAGGATACCGATTTGCCCACGTTCTGACAAGCTGTACTCACGAAGTGCTGAGGCCTGATTCCTGAGTGCTGAGCAAGAAGGGCGGTATGGGATGAGCCTGGTAGGCTGGGCAGGGAAGGCATCCCTTCCTCTCTCCATTTTCCTCCGACCAATCACCCTCTACAGGGATGCCTTTGGCGTTCGCGGACGTGACCGGAGGAGCTTCTCGGAAGTGCTGAGTCCTGAGTCCTGAGCGGAGAAGAGCGCGAATGGCGGAAAAGGCTGGGCAGTCGAAAGACACGAGATACACCACACACACGATGAACCAGCTAGACCAGATAGCCCACGCGTGAATTTGCGGTTCAAAAAAAGACTTGTTATAGTCCGCGCAGGTGGAGGGCCGTATGGGAATGGAACCGAGTTATATCTTGATCGACGGACAGACGTTCATCAAGGCGCAACTGTCGCTCGACAACCACGTCTATAAGAACTGCGAGATCGATGACTGCGACATCTATTTCAGCGGTGGGCAATACGAGTTGCTCGACACCCACATTACCAATTCCCGCCTCATCCTCAACCACCCGGCCAAGGGCATGTATAACGCCGTTCAGATTTTCAAGATGAAGTCGCCGGGCTCCAGCGTCATCTCCGATTGAGTCAGGCGAGCAGCATGAGGCTAGAGGCGAGGGAAAGACCAGGCCTCCAGACATTCGATCTCTAGTCACTCGCTGCGGCCTTGCTGGACAGGCTTTTTAAACCGCCTCGTGAAGCGTCGGTCGTGAACGACTGCTAACTCAGAGATGATTGGCCAGCGTGCACTTCCTTGACCGCATATAGGCGATCACGTACCGTAGCTGTCTGGCCTAAGCGGTCGAGAAGGAGTGCGTGGCATGACTAGCCTGAAAGCGAGTGCAGCACGATCAAAGCTATGCCGCCTCATCAATGAAACAGCTTCTTCTCATGAACCAATCTTGATTGCGGGGAAACGCTCTAATGCGCTGCTCGTCTTCGAAGAAGATTGGCGAGCCATCCAAGAAACTGTCTATCTGCTTTCCATCCCCCGCATGAGACGATCCATTCGCAAAGGCCTAGCCACCCCCATCTGAAAATGCGCGAAACAACTCAGCAGTGCGCCCTCTAAGTGAACCGCAGATCGCTCACGGCTCGCGCATAGACGCGTCGGCCTCTTGCCACTCGCCGCGAGCCTCTCGCCTATTTAATTGAGATATTCCTTGCGAACTTGACGATCTCGATCGCCTGGAAGACGGGGTCTTGCGATCCCTTGGAGGATTCGGCTTCGACTCGCTGCAGGAATGGGGCAGGGCCGGTGATGGGGGCGTAGTTGAGGGTCACTTCAACATCGAATGTCTTGGTGTCTTTCGGCGTGGGGAAGGTAAAGGTCTCGACGCGCAGTTCTTCCGGCTTCAAGACGGTATCTTCCAGAACTTTGACCGCCTCAAAATCGAAGCTCGTCTTCTGACCCTTGGCGTCCTGATAGACCCGCCCATAGACCCGCTTGTCGGTATAGACAGTCTTGAGATTCTTTCCTTTGATATCCAGATCCAGCACCACGGTCGCCCAGGCCGGATGGGTGGTCGGCAGACTGTGCGGTACGAGACTCTGCACCTTCACCGTGACAATGGTCTTGTCGCCCTCGATCTTGGTCTGCACATCCAGCTTGGCCGCTTCCTGGCGGAGCTTGCCGATGCGCCCGGGGAACGTATGGTTCGCCGTTTTGCGCTTCTTCTCCCCGTTCGCCGACTCGCCGACCTGCTCCGGCATGTGACAGGTCTGGCATTCTTTGCCGGACTTCACGGCCTTGCTTTGATCCCAGCTACCTAGCAGATCGTTGCTCTTGCCTAAGTTGGCCGCCGAGGGAACCGATTGATGGCAATTGAGGCAGAGATCTGATTTCTGAAAGAGCCCCAGCTCCATCGACTGGTGGGCGAGGTTCTGGACGAAGTCCTTATAGGGCCCATAGAGCGTTTTGCTCCCGAGTTCGTACTTGGGCTCCGGCGGTTGTTTCGTCCGATCGACCTGCTTGATCAAGTGACATTGCGCGCAAGCCACGCCGTCCAACGAGGGGTCGCCAGACTTGGCTTGATCGACGAAGAGTTGTGCCTGCTCGGGGAATTCGCGCACGTGTGGCGCATGACAGCGGAAGCAGAGCCCTTTGTCCTTGCCGGCTGGAGACTGGAGAAAGGCGTCGAGCGAGGCGCGAAATGCCGGGGAATGGATCGAGCGCGAGAGCGGAGAGGTTTCCCATTCTTCAAACACGCGCTCATGGCACCGTTTACATTTGCTGGCACTGGGAAAGGCCTTCTCGATGGTGCTCTGAGACTTGACAGCTTCTTGCGCGAACGTACCGCTGTCGAACCAGTGCGAGAGGAATAACGCAGCCACCACGACCACCGCGCCGAATCCTATCCTCACACCGATCGACTGTCGCACCATCATGCTGGTCCTTCTGCTTCGACGGCTCAGAGTGTTTTGGCCCGGTAGGTCAAGAGGCGGGGCTGCGTATATTCTTCGAAAATCTTCTTCGCGATCTCCCGCTCTTTGTCGGTCGCCAAGGTGGCCAGATACTTCTCTTTGAGCGCCGGTTCCGGCGTGGGAATCAATGCATAGTTCAACACCGCTTCAATCGACGCGGCGGTCGTACCGGAGGGAATCGCCAGGGAGAAGGGAACTTTCCTCGTATGGCCCCCCTTGATGAAGGGATCGGGAATCGGACCACGAAGAATCTTGTCGTAGGGCAAACCGAATTGCTTCGTCTCTTCCTTCAGCACCTTGCCCTGCGCATCCTTGGCGGTCAGCACCAGATAGAACTGCTTGAGCACCGGGTCGCCGTCAGGAAAGCTATGCGGGAGGCTGCCGATTTTCACCAGCGCCGTGCCCTCCACTGCGGAGGCGGACTTGGTGGTCTCAAGATCCACGCGGGGCATCCATTCGGCCTGCAGATTTCGATTCCTGAGAAGGGTACCGGGAACGACCACACCACGAAACCAATGGCGTCCAATGGCGCGAGTCATCGCACCGCGCCTCGAGGTGGAGCTGCCGGTTGAGGGCTCCATGTGGCAATCCTGGCACACCGTGCCCTGCAAAATCTCTCCGGCTAGGTCTTTCTGCGTCTCATCCTTGACCTTATCGAAATGGCAGGAGGCACAGTAGTTCGCACCACGGAACAGGTCGGATTGCGTTGCAGGATGAACGAGGTTTTCCTCGGGGTTGGCATAGGGGCCGTAGATCATCTTGCCCGGCTCGATCTTGAACGACGGCGGTGAGTTCGGTGTATGCTCCACGCTCTTGATCAGATGGCAGGAGGCGCAGCCGATCCCTTCCACTTGCGGCTTCCCGGACAACACTTGCGCCACAATCTTCTCGACATGTTGCGGGAACACCGTGGTCGACGGCGCATGACAGGCGAGACAGCGGCGGCGCTCGTCGGCCGTTGGATTGGTCTGCAGCCAGACGCCCAACACCGTGCGGAACACCGGCGACTCCAGCGACGTGCCATGTAAGAGTGCGGCATCGACCCGGCCGAATGTTTTCAGATCCGGCGTCTGTTCCCGCACGCCTTTCCATTCTTCATAATGCCGATCATGGCATTGCTTGCAGTCTTCCGATCGAATGAAAATCTTTTCAATCTCCGCCACCCAATCGGCCTGAGCCGGAGCCTCTGCCTTCTGCGCCATGGCGCGGCCATGAGACAGCGCGATGAGGCCCACGCTGAGCAGGAGGAACAGACCTATGGCGATAATTCGTTGTGCATACCGCCTGAATCGTGACATCTTTAATCCCGCCTGCATCCGACGAAATGGAAATTCACACCCCACCCGACTGGATCGCCAGGATCAGCCGGCTCATAGGTGCCGAGGGTGAAGTTACATTCTTTCATCCCGCGCTTGATCGCTTTCCCGAAATCGAGCATGTTTCTGATCTCAGCCTTGTCGATTTCCTTGATGATGGACCGGACCTTGATACCGGCATAGTCCGCGCGCGAGTTCCCGATCACTTCAAACACCGCGACACCTTGCGCCCGTTCGAGTTTCAATTCTTTTTTGATGTCCTCGTCCACGTCTCCGACGATCACGCCGAATTCTTCACCCAACCTCGCGGCTTCATCCACGGTCATCGGCTCCTGATCCTCCGCAGTCACCGACGCCGGCGCGAGACCGCTCAGGACTCCCATGCAGAAACTGACACACAAGAAAAAGGCCCTTCCACTCTGAAGGGCCTTTGTGTGAGCACTGACTGAACTGCTTCGAGCATGCTCCAACGTTCAGCCTTTCCACTATCACCAGAAGCTTAGAACTTTGTGACCGGGTCGATCACGAGCTGAAACCAGGGCGCGACAGCTTTCTGCCCATTCCGCTCTTTGTTCTCACCGTTCCACACGGCAAACGACACGGTTTGTACCCGGCCAGGAATCAGCTTGGCTTCGTTCTCTTGCTCTTCACTCACCAAGGGTCTGCGCATGACGACATGCCAGACCCCGTCTTTCCACACAGCTTTTCCCTGGACACGGCCTTGTTTTTCTTTGGTCGTCAGGGTACTAAATCCCCCGCCGATGAGGTCCTCGACCGAAGAGACCCGGCGCGGAATGACTTCAAACGTCCGCACGCCGTCTTTCGCTTTCTCAGACGTCTTGGCGGCCCGGCGATCGATATCGCTCTGCCAATCGGCCTTCCAATGCCAGATGTTGATGTAGTGATCGAGCTGGCCCATGCAAAAGAACGCGGGCGCATCGCCGAGCGGAAGCCCGATTGCGACGCCGTCGCGAAAAGTTCCCGGCGTCAGACGGTCGTTCTTCGTGTTGTCCTGCCATTCCAGCAAAAAGGCGATCTCGGTGCCGTTATGGAGCGACCGCACCGTGAGGGCTCGCGCGGTCGGCTCAGGCCAGACCGGCCTGGTAATCACCTGACCGCTCAAGGGAAGGGTCATTGGCGCAACCTTAGCCCAGGCCGCATCCTCGGGACCCGTCGGCAGCTCTCCCTCAACGAGGCGCGCGCGAATCATCATGCCCTCGGAACTGACGAGGGGCACGTCGAAGCCCACGAAGAGGCCGGCGGTAACCAAAATGAAGAGAAACAGCAGCAGTAACGGGCGGGAAGCCATCTTCGTCGTCGTACGCACCATGCAAGGTCCTCGGGTGACTGGCGCGAGCACATCGTCATGGGCTCAGAATACCACAAAGCCCGAGCGACACCAATCCGACTACAAGCGAATTGCTACCAGAGTTTCACGCGGCGAATTTTGTTTTCGCCCCGTTCGCAGATGTAGAGGTAGCCCTGGGAGTCCAGCGAGAGACCGACTGGAGAGTTGACGACGGCCTCCACTCCGAGGAGTCCGTCTCCATGCTTCGCGGTCCCGGACGATTCTTTCGCTATGAAACGCGCGGCGCCGCAGCCACCCATATTCTTGTCTTCGTAGCCGCTGTCTCCGCTGCCTGCAACCGTGGTAATCATGCCGGTCGCAACGTCGACCTTCCGGACGCGATGGTTCATCGTGTCGGAGAAGTAGAGATTATCCTGCTGATCAACCACCACGGCTTCCGGCGCATGGAGCATCGCTCTGATGGCCGGTTTGTCGTCACCGTCATAGCCATACCGGCATACGCCAGCCACGGTTGAGATGATGCCGCTCTTGAGATCGATACTACGGACGCGGTTACTGCCCTTATCGACGAAAATGATATCGCCTTTCCCATTCACCGTCAGCCCCACGACATCGTAGATGCGGGCCTCGATCGCGGGCTTCCCATCGTCGAGATACATGGACATGTCGAGTCCGTCCGAGCAGACCGGCATAAGCCAACCATGGTCGTCGCTGAAATCGATGCCGATCGCATCGCCTGAGAGCACAACTAGATTCCGCGCCACGAGCGGCTGCTCACGGGCCTCGTCCTCAGCCGTCCATGCTCCGGCCACGGTCGTCACCATGCCTGTCTTGGGATCGTAGCGGCGGATTCGATGCGCCTGGGTATCGGCGATATACATCACATCGTTGGGGTCAAAGGCGATGGCGGCGGGCCAGGTAAGATTGGTCTCAAGAGCCGGGCCATCTCCGTTGAACCCATGCTGCCCGCTGCCGATGATCGTGGTGATGATGCCGGTCTCACGATCTACTTTTCGAATGCGGTTGCTGCCGGAGTCGCAGATATAGAGGTCGTTGCGGGAATCGAACGCAACGTCGAGCGGCAAGTAGAGCCCCGCTTCCCCGCAGAGGCCCTCGTCGCCGCTGTAGCAGGTTTCGCCGATGCCGGCAAAATTATGAAGCGTGCCTTCCTTAACATTGACCCGTCTGATGCGATCGGATCCGGACTCGGCAAAATAGAACCAGGTCTCGTCCTTGTCCAATGCCGCGTGGTGGGGCAATGGAATCCCCGATTTGACCGCCCGCTTTCCATCGCCGGTGCTCCGGGCCTTGCCGTTGCCTGCGAAGGTTTCGATATAGCCGGTCGCGAGCTGCAGTTCGGTTTCCATATAGCTGTGGCCCTAATCCCGGCTGATTAGCCGCGTGAAATTGATTGAACCGCCTCGGCTGGCTGCACCACGGGCGCTGCGGCTTGCACCGTAGCGGCCTGAATCACTTGCTGCGGAGCCGCGGCCGTCTGCAGCTGCGCCTCTTGCGCTGCTTGCGCTTCGGCTTCGATCAAGTCTGCCTCATGCACGGACTTCTTGAAACCCTTGATCGCCTTGCCGATCCCTTCTCCCAGCTGCGGCAATTTGCCGGCGCCAAAAATGATCAACACGATGAAGAGGATCAGGATCAACTCTGTAAAACCAAGACTCCCAAACATGGTGTGTTCCTCCGTCTGAATGGGTAACTTAGGATGCGTTGCTCTCTTTCGCCCGTTTGGAAAACCGTTCCTTCAACCGATTCCGTGCCTGCTCGGCCTGTTCGAACATCTTGGCCTTGTCGTAGACACTGATCAAATTATAGTAGGCCAGCGGTTCCTCAGGATTCTGCTCAACGGCATCTTCCATCACCTTAATGGCAAGATCAGTCTTCTTGTGATTCAACGCCAACTCCATCAGCTTGAAACTTCCCTCCAGATGCTTCGGGTCCAGTTCGAGCGTGCGGACATAGCATTGGATGGCCATGTCGATGGTGTTGTAGTCCGAGACTTGGGGATTATCGAGTTCGACATAGACCCCGGCGAGATTGTACCAAGCCATGGGATCGTTCGGCGTGATCTCCACAAGACGCTCGTAAAAATTCTTGGCTTCCATGAACTTCTTTTTGTCGGCATAGACCCGCCCAAGATTGAAGAGCGCCAAGACATCGTGGGGAAACACATCGAGCGCATGCTTGAACTCAACTTCCGCTTCGTCTGTCATGGCTTTCGTCGCGTAGATCGTACCCAAATTCGAATAGTACATGGCGAGCGACCGATTCATTTCTGCACGGAGGCCCTCTGCCATCTCAATCGATTTCTTGACCTCAACGAGCGCATCGTCCATCCGGCCTTTGCTGAAGTACAGCTCGCCCAATCGACAGCGGGCCTGGAAATCGTCGGGCTCGGCGGCTAAGAGCTTTTCAATCTCGAGAATTTCTTCATCGGGGTTCAGTGGCTGATCACCTGGATCGATAACAGCCTGGCTTGGCTCAGAAACAGAAGCAGTTGGTTCGTTCATACGATTCCCTATAGTAAAAATGTTCGTTAGATATGTCCGCCCACCAATGAGTCCGGCGTGCCGATCATCGAAGCATTCGTCGCCGGTGCCGAGTCCGTTGCATCACGCCGATACCGGTCCATGGTCAAGAGCATCACGCCAAGCACCACCATCAGCGTCAGGTTTGAATACAAGAGCGCATACCCGGCAATAAACATCAATCCGAGTCCATAGCCGGCGAGTCGCCCCATGGTCAGCAACTTAATGACCGTGTACGACCAACACAACAAGCCTGTCATATAAAAAGCAAACGGAAGAAAAAACGTGTAGCCCATGC
>JANOMG010000225.1:0-2974 GCA_031420175.1 Nitrospira sp. | reverse complement strand
GAGTCTTGGCGCACATCGTCCCTCCACATTGATCGTGGCCGCTCCGTACTGCGCATCCGTTGTCATGTCACTGGGCAGCGATATTCGCGTGGGGATTCACCTCGATTATGCTGCCGGCGCTCGCTTCGTCGAGTTCATGGTGAGTCGTGGCGCTATCAACTGGAGAGGAGGGATATATCGGTGCGGACGTCTGCGGAGAGTATCGTTTCACGGCTTGACAGGGTTCCTTTGGCCTCAGTAAGATGCCGAAACCTTTAATGCTCATCCTGCGAGGTGAGTAAGGAGTGTCCGTGGGCTTCAATCACGTGTGTGTCTGTCGATGCACCCCAACCTTCTCGTCGGATCTCGATGAGAGGGTTTTTTTATGCGTGGAATCAAAACGATGAGCCTCACATCTCAGGATCGACCTCAAGAGCGGCTGGTGATGGACACAGGAGACATCGCACGGGCGGTCACTCGCATTGCCCATGAAATTCTCGAACGGAATAAGGGTGTGCAGGATTTGGCGCTGGTCGGGATTCGAACGGGAGGGGTGCATCTAGCCCATCGGTTGGTGAAACGTATTCAGGAGATTGAAGCGGCATCGGTGCCGATCGGTGAGTTGGACATTACGCTCTATCGGGATGATCTTTCGTTGCGGAAGGAGCAGCCGATTCTCCGTAAGACATCGGTTCCGTTTGATATTTCTGACAGGATTATTGTGTTGGTCGATGACGTGCTGTTCACGGGGCGTACCATCCGTGCGGCAATGGATGGGTTGATCGATCTGGGCAGACCGGCGGAGATTCAGCTTGCGGTGTTAGTCGACCGAGGCCATCGCCAGTTGCCGATTAAGGCCACGTATATCGGAAAAAATATTCCGACGTCTCGGGAAGAGAACATTCAAGTGTTGTTGGAAGAACAAGGCGAAGATGATCGGGTGGTGATCCTCAAGGCCTGAGGTGAAGGAAACGATGAGCCTCAAACGCAAAGACCTCTTGAGCTTAGCGCCCTTGTCCGTGGACGAAATCCGGTTGATCTTAGAGACGGCCGACTCGTTCAAGGAAGTGAGCGGTCGGGAAATCAAAAAAGTCCCGGCACTCCGGGGGCGCACCGTGGTCAATCTGTTCTTTGAGCCTAGTACCAGGACGCGCACATCATTCGAGCTGGCGGCGAAACGGCTGAGCGCAGATGTCATCAATTTTTCGCCGTCGTCGAGCAGTGTGGTCAAAGGGGAAACATTGCTCGATACTGCACGCAATATTGAGGCGATGCAGGCGGATATTATTGTGTTGCGTCATCCCTCGGCTGGTGCGGCTGAGGCCCTGGCCCGCGTGGTGAAGTCTTCCGTGATCAATGCCGGAGACGGGTGGCATGAGCATCCGACCCAAGGCCTCTTGGATTTGTATACGATTCGCGAGCGGGGCCTGTCGTTCGAGGGGCTTAAGGTGGTGATCGTCGGCGATCTGGCCCATAGCCGGGTGGCGCGTTCGAACATTCATGCGCTGGTCAAGTTAGGAGCGGAAGTCCGGGTGGTGGGGCCGCCGACGATGATGCCAGCCGAGATCGATAAGCTGGGCGTACGCGTCTACTACCATCTCGATGAGGCCTTGCGCGGTGTGCAGGTCATCATGATGTTGCGATTGCAACTTGAACGGCAGGGGATAGCGCTGTTTCCGACCATTCGCGAGTATGCGCGGCTCTATGGGTTGACGGCCGAGCGGGTCAAGTTGGCCGATCCAGGGGCGATCGTGATGCATCCAGGCCCGATCAATCGCGGGGTCGAGATTGCTCCAGAGGTGGCCGATAGTTTGTCGTCGGTGATCTTGGATCAGGTGGCGAACGGCGTGGCCGTTCGCATGGGTATTCTCTATCTCATCTCAGGAGCGAATTGAATCGTGGCTATTCACATTGTAGGCGGGCACGTGATCGATCCGGGACGGTTCAATGGCGTGGCCGATGTGCTGATCGATGCGGGGCGAATCGTGGCGGTGGGGCCGAACCTTACGGCTCCCGCAGGGGCCACGAAAATCGATGCCATGGGACGGTTGGTCCTTCCCGGCTTTGTCGATCTCCATGTCCATTTCCGGGAGCCGGGTTTCGAATACAAAGAGTCGATCCAGAGCGGCGCGGCGGCGGCGGTGGCCGGCGGTTTCACGTCGGTCTGTTGCATGCCCAATACGAATCCTGTGAACGATAATCAGGCGATTACGGAATTCATGCTCGAGCGCGCACGGGCGGCCGGGCTGGCGAATGTGTTTCCGATCGGCGCGATCACGAAAGGCTCGGAAGGGAAGGAACTGGCGGAGATCGGTGACTTGCGACGTGCCGGCTGTGTCGCCATTTCGGATGACGGGAAGCCGGTGATGAATAGCCTGGTGATGCGGCGCGCGATGGAGTACGCCCTGGCCTTCGACGTGCCGGTGGTCGATCATTGCGAAGACCTGCACCTCGCCGAGGGAGGCTGTATGAACGAAGGGGCCATCTCGACCGAGTTGGGGCTCCCCGGGATGCCGTCTGCGGCGGAAGATGTGATGGTGGCGCGTAATGTCGCCTTGGCGGAATTGACCGGAGCCCGGCTGCATCTGGCTCATATCAGCACCGAGGGATCGGCCCGGATGGTGCGCGAGGCCAAGTCCCGCGGGCTGAAAGTCACGGCCGAAGCCTGCCCCCATCACTTTACCATCACGGAGGAAACGGTCCGAGGGTACAACACCTATGCCAAAATGAACCCCCCGCTTCGGACGTGGAAGGATGTGCAAGCGATTAAGGAAGGTCTTCGAGACGGGACCATTGATGTTATCGCCACGGATCATGCGCCGCATGCCACGCAGGAAAAACAACTGGGCTTTGCGGAAGCGCCGTTCGGCATCGTCGGACTGGAGACAGCGCTGCCGTTGACCTTTGCCTTGGTCGATGAAGGGGTCTTGTCGTTGGAGGCGGCGGTTGATAAGTTGAGTACGGCTCCGGCGAAGGTGTTTGGATTGGCCAAAGG
>JANOMG010000224.1:0-5186 GCA_031420175.1 Nitrospira sp. | reverse complement strand
CGAAAGACCGCCGAAGCCAAAAACCAGGCCGACACCCTGATCTACCAGACGGAAAAGAACCTGAGCGAGCACGGCGACAAGATCGCTGCTGAAGACAAGACCAAAGTCGAGGAAGCCGTCGCCGCACTGAAAAAAGCGATGGAAGGGACGGACCCCGAGGCGATCGAGTCCGCCACCCAAGCCTTGACGACCGCATCCCACAAGCTGGCTGAGGAAATGTACAAGGCCGCCTCAGCATCGGCTGCAACCGGCAACGGCGCGAGCGCCGAAGGCGGGACCGGAGCCGGCGAGACCAAGACGGATGAAAAGGTCGTCGACGCAGAATTCGAAGAAGTAGACAAAGAAAAAAAGTAAGTTAGAATACCGTCAGTGAGACCGAGCTTCGTCGAGATACGGGGCTCGGTCTTGCTGTACGTTCACCCAGAGAGATCGCGACCGTGTCCAAGCGTGACTACTACGAAACCTTAGGCGTCGAACGAACCGCGTCTGATGACGAGCTCAAGAAGGCCTATCGAAAGATGGCCCGCCAGCACCATCCTGATCTCCAGACGGGAGAGACTCAGAAAAAAACATCAGAAGAAAAGTTCAAAGAGGTCAACGAAGCCTACGAGACGCTGAGCGATCAGGATAAACGCAAACGCTATGACATGTTCGGCCATGCCGGGGCACAACAAGGTGGCGGTCCTGAGGGATTTGGCGGAAGCGGATTCGGCGACGCCTTCAACGATATCTTCGAGGATTTCTTCGGAGGCCAGCGAGGCGGCAGTCGTGCGGAACGCGGCAACGACCTCCAGTACAATCTTGAACTGACCTTCGAAGAAGCCGTCTACGGGAAAGAGGCCAAACTCAAAATCCCGCGCTGGGAAGTGTGCAACGACTGCAAAGGGTCCGGCGCCAAGAGTGCCGCATCGGTCAAGACCTGCCCCAGCTGCAAAGGGGCCGGCCAGATGCGGTTCCAGCAAGGGTTCTTCAGCATCAGCCGACCCTGCGGCCAATGCGAGGGAGCGGGACGGATCATCACAGAGCCCTGTCCCGCCTGCCAAGGCCGTCAACGCACCTATCGAGAACGCACCATCGCCGTACACATCCCCGCCGGCATCGAGTCCGGCATGCGCTTGCGCCTCTCGAACGAAGGGGAACATGGAGTCAACGCAGGCCCTCCAGGCGATCTCTATGTCGCGATTACCGTCAAGCCGCACCCGATCTTCCAACGCCAAGGCCACGATATTCTCTGTGATGTCCCGATTCATGTGGTCACAGCCATACTCGGAGGAAAGATAGAGGTCCCCACGCTCAAAGGCAATACCATCATCAAAATTCCTGCCGGCACACAGCAAGAGAAAATCCTGCGCATCAAAGGCCTGGGCATTCCCAGCCTCAAGAGCCAGAATACCGGCGATCAGCTCTTTGTCATTAAGATTCAAATCCCCACCAAGCTGACCGCTCGTCAGAAAGAACTACTCACAGAATTTGCCAAAGAGAGCGGCATGACGATGGAAGAAGACGGCGACGGCTTCTTCGACAAGATGAAGACCTTCTTCGAATAATGCGGTAATGCCCTTTCGACTCACCTAGGCCTCTCACGTCCTATGCCCACGTTCTTTGTGTCGTCCGACGCCATCACACCCCCGACCATTCGAATCTCCGGTCCTCTGCTGCACCATTTGCGGGACAGTCTTCGTCTTCAACCAGGCGAGTCCCTTTTCCTCACAGACGATCATGGCACACGTTATCGAACCGAGGTCACACATGTGTCGCCGCAAACAATTGAAAGCCGAATCGTTGAGTCAATGCCTGCTCCTGCTCGAACCGCACCATCTGTGATCCTTGCGCAAGCACTTCTCAAGGGGGAAAAGATGGACTGGGTCATTCAGAAAGCGACGGAACTTGGCGTGGAATGCATTGTTCCCGTCCATACTAAGCATGGCGTCGTCAAAATCAAACCGGATCGCATAGAGCACCAGCGAGCAAGATGGCAGAAAATTGCGCTCGAAGCGGCGCAACAATCGGAACGTCGAACGGTTCCGACTATTGCAGAGCCGACCGATCTCCCCCGTCTGTTTGCCAGTTATAGTTCCGCGACAACCAGGGGTATCCTTTCTGAGCGGACGGGAGCGGCCTCGCTGGCAGCCATGCCGCTCCCGTCCGACCCTGAGCAATCGATCATCGTGTTGGTTGGTCCGGAGGGAGGATGGGATCGAGAGGAACTGCACCTCGCCCAAGAACAGGGGTACCAATCCCTCACGCTCGGAACCAGAATTCTCCGAGCCGAAACGGCGGCGATTGCCGCGATCAGCGTGCTTCAATCGAGGTTAGGTGAGCTTGGATAAGAACACCTGCACAGTCTCTCCGTCAGAGGGATAGCCGAGTTCGGTCCACTTTTCGGCTAGTACTCCTCAACCTTCCTCCTTCCCCCCTGAACAGAATCCGGCATGATTGGGAAGCGCAAACCCCACACTATCTTGCTCCTCAAGCGACTCCACGCCCTTCGATGCACTCCTCCGCTGTAATCGAATGGTATCGAAGCTACGCAGCAAATCCTGATCGCTAGGATTCTTTCCTTCGTGCGCGCATTCAAGGAGCGCATTGACAGCGACCTCTTGCACATAGGTCATCGAAAACCCGTTTGATCGTTGAGCCACATCGCGCAACACCGGTTCAGAGAAGTACGTGCCGCCTTGCTTGCGGAGCAACGCCAGACGTTGCTCGGCTCCAGGGAGCGGAAATTTCCAGATACGATCGAACCGGCTCGGACGGTGCAGCAACGCAGGGTCCAACTTTTCTGGCTCATTACAGGTCGCGATGACGAGTACACCGCTCAATACTTTTAGTCCATCCAGCAGGTTCAGGAAATGAGACAGCGAAACATCCTTGGCCTCGATGAGCTTGTCCAGGTCCTCGAATAAGACAACGGCCGGCGAGCATTTTCCGGCAATATCCAATGCACGTTCGATGTCGGAGTCATCCACACCGGACTTGCCAAGCACGGTGATGAACTTGGCGGCGGTATGATAGGCCAATGCCTTGAGCGTGAGTGTCTTCCCGCAGCCCGGAGGTCCTGCGAACAACAAGCCCCGTCGATAGGGGATGCCAAGCTCGCGATAGCGTTTCCCGCCTTCGAAAAACATCGAGACATTACATTGAATATCTTCGATAAATCCCGGAGGGAGAAAAATGTCGTCCCAAGAAACGGGAGTCACCGGGATATTGTCTCCATTGACCACGAAAATGTGACGCGCATCTTCCTTTTGCCTGGATTGTCCGTAGCTGTCTAATGCCTGCGTGAACGTGCGCAGAGCGACATTCGACTGTGTGGCCACCTGGTACACCGTGCTGTATCCCTGTCCTGTCTTGATGAGAAAACTCACGAAATGCATCGGATGCCCGACCCACTCGATTTCGACCATGCCATACCACCGTTCCGACTCCAGTTCTCGAGAAAGGTCCCACTCCGTGCTCATGCCAGAAGATTGTGCCGCGCCAGCAGTCCCGATGAGATTGGCCTCGACAAGCTCTTTGAGCGTCGTCCGGCGTTTCACCGCGTCAGGGTGGCGGTCTTGCAGAAAATCCAAGAGACACGAGAGAGAGATCCTGTGAGCCGACTCTCCTGGATATTCATAGACTTTCCACCCCGCTTCAGATGGATGTGAGGAAGCAAACGATTGGATGTGCTGATTGATAAAACGAGATTCGCTCATGGGATCGACCTCCGTATACGCATCATATTTTCCGGCGTTGTGAGGGCATGACAGCTCGTGCTCTGCCCACACTCCTGTCTCTGAATTTTTCAGTCTTAATAGGTATCGATCGGCACCGCGCCGCGCACGCACCACGACAAGTTCTGGCTCGATTTACCGTTGGCCGCAAGCCCTCCCTCCCGAAAGTTCACTCCCCAAGCATCCACCTGATCGTCGGATTTCACCGAGGCCGTCCAGTAGAAGGCAACCTGCACATTCGTGAAAGGATGACCGAGAGGCAGACGCGGGCCGGGATCTGCCACAGAGGGATCGACGAGGCTGGAGAGTTCATGCAGCGACGGCAGGCGCCAACCCATGCGGCCCCCGGTGATCCGATTCGCACAATGGAGAAGCGCCGCGTACCATGGCCGGAAGTTCACGAAATCCGGCGAGGCCTCCCACACCAATCCGGTCTCATTGTCCCGAACGACCTGCCCACCCATGGCGCAGCTAAACCGACTAGAGTTGCAGGGAGTGCCTGTATCGTTCGCAGGCAATTTCTTATCCCAGACAGGCGGAAGCTGCGCGAGGGCTTTCAGTGATGGCCCGATGGGCGACATCCATGACGGCGGCATGCCGTCGGCTTGCGTGTGAACGGGCACACTCAGCAGCCCGATAGCGATGACACTCACAAGAACAACTTGGCGCAGATGATTCATAAAGACTCCTTTTAATGATTGGAATGGATACGCTTCACATACAGGTCGGCGTGAGCAATCACGATGTCTTATCCATCTCCGTAGGCCGACAAACAACCCAGCCATGCGATCGGAAGATCCGTTCCGTGGAACTTCGTGCTATCCCTAGGCTGTGGCCCAGCCTGGTGCGGTTTGATGTAATCCAGGACCATCTGTGGTCGATCAGGCAATGGTTCGCCAACCGGAAGCGTGATCCGGTCGTACAGACTCCAGGCTGTTCCTACAACTGTGACGATGCTGAGGGCGAACAAGGCCTCTGTAGGCACGACAAGGCCATCGTGCAGCGCTTCGAAGAGCGTCACGCTCTGTTCATCTGCTTCCTGACTTTCACATTGATCTTCGAGCCGGACGACAAGACTCAACCCATTCTGGGCCAATGAAGCAGCGTTCAGAGGATGCGGATATTGGCTGTTCGAGGCGCAACCCCACAGCATCTCTGTCGCCATTAAGACAACAAGAGTTGTTGCGGCCAGCTTGTTATTGATGGTGTTTCGTGCAGACATCTGGCTCTCCCCTTCACAGGAGAGAGCCTAGCATGGAGGTGTGACTGAATAGGTCAGAGCAGATAGCAACGGGAAGGCATTCGATCTGATCGAGTTTTGCCTAGTAGCCCCAAAATAGATTCATATATCTCTCCCCATCTTTCGTCTTAAACCAATCCACTATCTGGCCTAGACTAATCACCTGGTCAATCACCCCCGCAGGAGGGTTTGAGCTTCCCCCGAAATTTCGTCTTCCACGGGTGACGTAT
>JANOMG010000223.1:0-10889 GCA_031420175.1 Nitrospira sp. | reverse complement strand
CAGGTTTTTTTCCGTCTGGTAGATCAGAGAGTCAGCCTGATTTTTGGCTTCGGCGGTCTTCCGACGCTTTTTATCTTCGTCGGTATGGGCCTGCGCATCCTTCACCAGTTTCTCGACTTCTTCCTTGCTCAAGCCGCTGGACGCCGTAATCTTGATGGACTGTTCCTTCTGTGTGGCCAAGTCTTTGGCCGAGACATGGACGATGCCGTTGGCATCAATGTCGAAGGTCACTTCAACTTGCGGCATTCCGCGAGGCGCGGGAGGCAGGCCGACCAAGTCGAATTGGCCCAGGAGTTTGTTGTCGTTCGCCATCTCGCGTTCGCCTTGGAAGACTCGAATGGTCACCGCCGTTTGATTGTCGGCTGCCGTCGAGAAGACCTGGCTCTTTTTCGTGGGGACGGTCGTATTCCGCTCGATCAACTTCGTAAAGACGCCGCCGAGGGTTTCGATGCCCAGCGAGAGCGGCGTGACGTCGAGGAGCAACACGTCCTTGACTTCGCCTTTCAATACGCCGCCTTGAATGCCGGCGCCGATCGCGACCACTTCGTCAGGATTCACACCCCGGTGCGGCTCTTTCCCGAAGAATTCTTTGACCGCCTGAATAACTTTCGGCATGCGGGTCATGCCGCCGACGAGGACGACTTCATTGATGTCGCGTGCGGACACGCCGGCATCGGCGAGCGCCTTCTTGCAGGGCTCGATCGATCGTTTAATCAGGTCGTCGACCAGTTGCTCAAGCTTTGCGCGGGTCAGCTTCATGACCAAGTGCTTGGGTCCGCTGGCGTCGGCGGTGATGAACGGAAGATTGATCTCGGTGTCCTGTGACGAGGAGAGTTCGATCTTGGCGCGTTCCGCCGCCTCTTTCAGGCGTTGGAGGGCCATCCGATCCTTCCGGAGATCGATGCCTTGATCTTTCTTGAACTCATCGACCAACCAGTCCATGACGCGCTGGTCGAAGTCGTCGCCGCCGAGGTAGGTGTCGCCGTTGGTCGACTTGACCTCGAAGACGCCGTCACCGATCTCAAGGATGGAGACGTCGAACGTACCGCCGCCCAAATCATAGACGGCAACTCGCTCGTCTTTCTTCTTGTCCAGACCGTAGGCAAGGGCCGCGGCTGTCGGTTCGTTAATAATGCGGAGGACGGTCAAGCCCGCGACCTGGCCCGCATCTTTGGTGGCCTGACGCTGGCTGTCGTCGAAATAGGCCGGGACGGTGATGACCGCTTCGGTGACTTTCTCACCGAGATAGTCTTCCGCGGTCTGCCGCATCTTCTGCAAAATCATGGCGGAGATTTCCGGCGGGCTATAGCGTTTGCCGCGCAATTCGACGTACGCGTCGCCGTTGTCTCCTTCGATCACCTTATAGGGCAACCGCTTGGCGGCGTCTGCCACCTGCTTGCTGCTGAACTTGCGGCCCATGAGGCGCTTCACGGAGAAAATCGTGTTCTCCGGATTCGTAATCGCCTGGCGCTTCGCAATCTGTCCGACGAGGCGTTCGCCTTTCTCGGTGATGGCGACGACGGACGGTGTCGTGCGGGCCCCTTCTGCATTGGCGATCACAACCGGTTCGCCACCGCTCATGATGGACATGCAGGAGTTCGTGGTTCCAAGGTCGATGCCGATCACTTTGCCCATGTGCCTACTCCTCCCTAACTAAGTCTGTCTTTGATGATGTGGTTACGATGCACTGATTGTGTCGTCTGTTCCCGGTCAGCCGTCGGCCCGCCCTGTCGATACGCTCACCATGGCTGCCCGCAAGATACGGTCGTGGAGGAGGTATCCTCGCTGGAACTCGTCCACCACATGGTGCTCTGGAACCTTCTCGGACGCGATGGAGGTAACGGATTGATGAGTGGCGGGATCGAACGGCTGACCGATCGTCTCGATAGGTGTGACATGAAATCTCGTCAAGGCTCCCGTCAACTGCTTGAGGGTGAGCTCCACACCCTGGACGAGGACATCGCTGCTGCCCCTCTCTCGTGAGGCCTTGATGGCCCGTTCGAGATTATCGACGACCGGTAAGAGCTCCTTGAGCAATGACTCATGGCCGAACCGGATCTGGTCCCGCTGGTCCCGCTGGGTCAGTCGTTTATAGTTATCAAACTCCGCGGCGAGCCGGAGATACTTATCGTTCAAGCCTTTTGCTTCTTCCGTCTTTGCCGCGAGAGCCTGCTGAAGCTCTACGACTACGATGGGTATCTCTGTGGCCGAAGAGGTGTTCTCCGAGAAAGGATCCAAGTCGTCGATTGTATTCGCGCTCTGCTGTTCTTCAGACATAAAGACTCCTCTGTCCGTGTAGAGATAGCCACAGGCCCCATGAAGTCAACGGGGCCTGGAAAAATTAATTACTTGTGTCTGGGACGGTGGATGTCAGGCTTGCCTGGGAGGGAGAGTTCCCTGTGCGCGTCGGTAGAGGAGTTCAAGCCCTTCTAACGTCAGGAGGGGTTCGATTTTTTGGATCGAAGTCGTTTCGGCTGCCAGGATGGAACTGAGCCCTCCGGTGCCGATGACATAGGCCGAGCGTCCGAGTTCCTGTTCCATTCGCCGGACGACGGTATCGACCAGCCCCGCATATCCGAATAAGAGCCCGGCTTGAATGCTGCTGGCGGTGTCGGTCCCGATCACGGTCTTTGGACGGATCAATTCCACTTTGGCCAGTTTGGCGGCTCGTGTGAAGAGGGCCTCCGCCGAGATTCCGAGGCCGGGGGCGATGACGCCTCCGAGGTACTGACCCTTTGCCGTGATGGCGCAAAAGGTGGTGGCGGTTCCGAAGTCGACGACGATGAGATCACGGCGATACTTATGATAGGCGGCGGCGGCGTTGACCAGCCGGTCGCTGCCGATTTCCTTTGGATTGTCGTAACGGATGGTGAGCCCCGTGTCCGTGTCCGAGGTCACCACCAAGGGCCGCTGATAAAAGTATTGTTCGAGCGTCTGTTCGACGGTCCCGGTTAGCGCCGGGACGACGCTGGAAATGATGGCGCCGGTGAGACGTTGCGTGGAAATTCCTGCTGCCGTGAGGAGATTGGCGAAGAGGATGCCGTATTCGTCGGACGTTTTTTTGACGTCCGTGGCGATTCGCCAATGGGCCGCCAGGGTGCGGTCATCATAGACCCCCCAGACAATGTTGGTGTTGCCGATATCGACGACGAGGAGCATGGGGCTATTGTACGTTTGAGGTAAGTGATTTGGCTAGCAGGCTGTGAAGAAAACAATGCCAGTTCACCGAAAATTCAAAGGTCTATATGTTTGGATATTAGGACATGACTCTCAGGCTGCTCAACAAGTTCGTCCAGCAAGGCCGCAGCGAGTGAAGACCCTCCACGTACCCTCTGGGGTACGTGGAGGGTCTGAACGATGCGAGAACGAAGCTGGCGGACTTGTTCAGCAGCCTGTTAGGTTCTCACGTGGAGAATGTCAGCCACGCGCAGATGAAGGATAGCCGGTTTTCTTGAGCCCGATTGGGTCTCGTCCGGTCGTAGCATCAAGGCTCCATCCTGGCCGATTCCTTCGGCGAGCCCCAGGCAGAGGTCTCCATTGGCCAATGTGGCGTTCACCCTCTGTCCGATGGTCGAGCAGCGCTGGTGATAGGCCAACGCGAGCCGGCTCGTTCCGTGGAGAGCCAATTCTTCGATGCAATGCTCGAGTTCGAGGAGGAGTTGGGCGAGGAGCCGATTGCGGTCAACGGCGTGTCGTTGCTCGTGCCACATCGACGTCGCCGACTCGCGGAGCTCTTCCGGCCAATCCTGTTGCTCGACGTTGACGTTGAGTCCGATCCCTATCACCTGGAACGGCGTTGATCCTGCCCCTGCGCCGCTCTCACAGAGAATCCCGCCGATTTTCCGTTCCGAGATGAGGAGATCATTGGGCCATTTCACGGAGACGTGGAGGGACGAGACGGCTTCAATCGCTTCGGCTGCGGCCAGGGCAGAGACGAGCGGTAGCCAGGAGAGCCATTCCGTGAGGCGTTCCGGCGGGCGAGCAGCCTTGAGGATGGCGGAGCAATAGAGATTGGCGCCGGGCGGAGAAAACCAGGTTCGGGCGAGCCTCCCGCGGCCAGCGGTCTGGCTGTCGGCCACGACGACCGTGCCATGTTCCACGTTCGCCTGTGCGAGGCGAACCGCTTCTCGGTTCGTTGAAGGAATGGAGTCGAACAGTTCGATGCGACGCCCCAACCACGTGGTCGACAGGGTGCTGTGGATCGTATTTCGAGTGAGTGGTGGCGAAGGTTGCACGAGTTATCTGGCTTGGGGTCGTCGGCGCGGTGCCTCGAGTTCCAGGCTGAGCGTCGCGGCAGGAGCTGAGTGGGTGAGGGCGCCGATGGAGATGCGGTCCGGGCCAGCCGCCGCCATCGCCCGCACGTTCTTCAAAGTAATGCCCCCGGATACTTCCACGAGTGCTTGCCCCTTGATCAGTCTGACGGCTTGACGGACAAGCGCCGGGGTCATGTTATCCAGCAGAATGATGTCGGCTCGCCCTGCGAGGGCCTGTCGCACGTCTGCCAAGGACTCCACTTCTACAATAATAGTCATACTGCGAGGGGCGTTGGCTTTGGCCTTGCGACAGGCCGTTTGGATGGGCGTTGCCGTTCGTCCCAGGAGGGCCAGATGATTGTCTTTGATGAGAATGCCATCGCTCAGGGACGGGCGATGATTCGTGCCTCCGCCGAGGAGCACGGCCCATTTCTGAAGCGCACGTAAGCCCGGGATCGTCTTTCTTGTGTCGAGGATTCTCACCGGGTATCCGCGAACAGCGTCGCAGAAGCGACTCGTCAAGGTGGCGATACCGGAGAGGTGCTGGAGAAAGTTCAGGGCGACTCGTTCAGCTTTCAGGATGGACCGTCCATCGCCTTCGATCTGGAGGAGACAGTCTCCATCCTGTGCCCGTTCTCCATCCTGGCGATGGATCGTCAGGATGAGAGAGGCGTCCACGGTTCGAAAGGATCGCACAGCGGCGGCGAGACCGGCGACCACCAGCGATTGTTGGGCGACGATGCGCGCGAGCGCTGGGGCTGGAGAGGCAAAGAGGGCGGCTGTCGTGACGTCGCCTTGGGGGGCATCTTCTTGGAGTGCCAGTCGAATGGCGCGCCGTATGTCGGCAACCGGAGGCCTGACCATCAGTTATGTTCCCAGCATGGCGCGCAACTGTTGTTCGCTGCTGGCGAGTATGGCTTGATCCCGGCGCAGGCTTGTCAGTCGATCCTGGTGATCGGTAATCACTTCGGGCGGTGCCTTGGCCGTAAACTCCTGATTGCGCAGCTTCCCTTCCAGCCGTTCCATCTCCTTCGTCTGCTCTAATTGTTGCTTGAGTAGACGATCCAGCGCTTTGTTGAGATCCACGTCGCCTGCCACCACGATGCCGACGGATACGCCCTCGGTGATGAGCCGGAGCAGATTGTTGGTCGGCCAGGTCGCCGTTGGGGTCAGATCGACCGTGCCTCGACCGAGATGGGCGAGGTAGCTCCGGAGTTGATCCAGATGGCCCTGCCTGGTCGGCTCGTCGTGCGCGACAAAAAATCTAATCGGTTGTCCCGGCGGATAGTTCAAGAGCATGCGGGACGAGCGCACCAGGCCGATGGTCTGTTCGAGGAGCGTAAACCGTTGATCCATCTCTGGCGCCATCCACGCAGCTTCGGGGGTTGGGTAACGCTGCACCACGATGCTCTCACCCTGGTGCGGGAGCGTGTGCCAGATTTCTTCGGTGAGAAATGGCATAAACGGGTGCAGCAACCGCATCGTGGTTTCGAGTGTGTCGACGAGAGTCTGTCTGGTTCCCGGTGCGTCCGGGCTGGCCTGATTTTGAAGTGTCGGCTTGATCAGTTCGAGGTACCAGTCACAGTACTCGTGCCAGATGAATTGGTAGAGTGCATTGGCCGCGAGGTCGAATCGATAGGCTTCCAGTTCTGTGGTGACGACGTGGATCGTGTGATTGAGACGACTCAAAATCCAGCGGTCGGGGAAGGAGCGGTCGGCTGGTGCGGCGGCCGTTCGTGGTCCGTCTAGATTCATCAGGCTGAAGCGGGTCGCGTTCCAGATCTTGTTGGCAAAGTTGCGATAGCCTTCGATCCGTTCTTCCGCGAGTTTGATGTCGCGGCCAGGCGAGGCCATCGCGGCCAGCGTGAAGCGGAGCGCGTCGGTGCCGAATTGCTCCATCACATGGAGTGGATCGATCACGTTGCCTTTCGACTTGCTCATCTTCTGCCCTTCGGCATCCCGCACGAGGGCATGGATATAGACATCCCGGAAGGGCACATCGCCCATGAATTTCAGGCCCATCATGATCATGCGGGCGACCCAGAAGAAGAGAATGTCGAGTCCGGTCACCAGCGTCGAGGTTGGGTAGTAGGTTTTCAGCTCAATCGTCTGCTCAGGCCATCCCAGCGTCGAGAAAGGCCAGAGGGCCGATGAGAACCAGGTGTCGAGGACGTCGGGGTCGCGGATAAAATCAAGACCTCCGCATGTCGGGCAGGTCGAAGGCGCAGATTTTCCGACAATCGGGGTCGCTCCTTGGAGGATCGTCAGTCGCGGGGCTAGCGTGGCTGAAGCCGTTGCAGCGGTCCCCTCGACGATCAAGCCCTTGTTGCAGTTGCGGCAGTACCAGGCGGGAATCTGGTGCCCCCACCAGATCTGGCGTGAGATGCACCAGTCTTTGATCTCCCGCATCCAGCCGAGATAATTGTTCGTCCATCCTTCCGGAATGATACGGATGCGTCCGTCGACCACCGCCTGGATAGCCGGTTCGGCGAGCGGCTTGATCTTCACGAACCATTGAGGAGACAGGTACGGCTCGACCACCGTCTTGCAGCGATAACATTTCCCGATGGCCATTTTGTGGTCGTCGACTTGCGTGAGGAGCTCACGGTCTTTCAGCAGCAGCTCGATCTTGGTGCGTGCCTTGGTGGCTGGAAGGGTTGCGACGGCGTCAATGACGGCTGCTTCGACACCGGCAGCGATCAGCCCCTGCCGATCGAGTAAGGCCTGATGGTCGAAGATGGGAAGTCGCGGCAGTCCATGCCGTTCGCCCGCTTCAAAGTCGTTGAAGTCATGTGCCGGCGTAATCTTGACGGCACCGGTGCCGAACTCGCGGTCCACGAGGATCGCATCCCCGACGATTGGAATCGTGCGATTCGTGAGGGGGAGACGGATTCGTTGCCCGATCAGTCGATTGTATCGAGGATCTTCCGGATGCACCGCCACCGCGGTGTCGCCGAACATGGTTTCAGGTCTGGTCGTCGCGACGGTGAGACGAATCGCTGGATCCTGTTCGAGCGGGTATTCGATTGAGTACAGTTTCCCTTTGATATCTTCGTGCTCGACTTCGATGTCGGACAGGGCAGTCAGGCAGCGGGGACACCAGTTGATCAGACGTTCTCCTCGATAGATCAGTCCATCCTCATGCAATCGGACGAAGACTTCGAGGACGGCTTTCGAGAGTCCTTCGTCCATCGTGAAACGAAGGCGTTCCCAGTCGCAGGACTCACCCAAGCGTTTTTGTTGACGGATGATGGTATCCCCGGAGGTGGCTTTCCATTGCCAGATGCGCTCGATAAAGCGTTCGCGCCCCAGGGACTCCCGAGAAGCGCCTTCGGCCATGAGCTGCTTTTCCACGACGTTTTGCGTGGCAATCCCGGCATGGTCGGTGCCGGGCAACCAGAGCACATTGCGGCCTTGCATACGTCGCCAACGTACTAAGATGTCTTGTATGGAGTGGTTCAGGGCATGGCCGACGTGGAGCGAGCCGGTGACATTGGGTGGCGGAATCACAATGGAGTACGGTTGGCCAGGATGGGTCGGCGAGGCGTGGAAATAGCCTTGTTGGGTCCAGACCTGATACCAGCGTGCTTCGACCGTCTTGGGGTCGTAGGTTTTATCGAGTTGGGGTGTGCTCATTCAGTCAAGGTGTCCTAGTAGGCTGTGGAAAAACTATGTTGGCACAATCGCCGCACGAGACAGGCGGGACTGGCAAGACAGGCGTGACGTGGATAGAGCAGATATCCGCCTTGTCTCGCTCATCCCGCTCGTATCGCCCGCCGCGAGCGTAGGACAGTGGCGGGCTTTTTTAGCATCCTCCTTGAAATGCCGCGCATCTTAACATGCGACTGGTGCCCTCTCAAGGAAAGATGGGTGCACACATAGCTTGAGGGGTGTCGAGCCGTGTGTTATACAGACTCGCACAAGGCGAGGGCGAGAGGTTCGTTCCGCTTCCACTTTTGACGATTTGGAGAGACTATGGCCACAGGCCGTGAAAAAGACCGTAAGACAAGAAAGAAGCATCTCAAGAACATTGAGCGGGTGAAGGCACTGGCGACAGCCAAGCGTGGCAAGAAGACCAAGAAGGGGTAAGTTGGACCGGGGGCGAGAGTCCTACGCGGCTTGTGTGAGGCGTGTGATCTCTGCTTTGATCTGCTCTTCAGCCAGGTCGGGGACCAGACGCTGAACAGCCTGTTCCACCTGCTCTCGAGCTGTTGTCAGGACGAGTGTTTCGACCATTCCAGCGGTTTGCTTTGCTGCAGCCTGTTGGATTTCTTTCTTCACGAGTTCCTCGATTGATCCGAGTTGTTCCCGAACCAGATCGGGCAGTAGTGTGCGCACGGTATTGGTTTGTTCCCGGACGAGTTGATCGATGCGTTCCTTGATCAGGGGGCTCGCGATATCGAAAATGCTCTGCCGAATGATGGGTTCGAGGAGGCTCATTTCCCGTGAGAGAACCTTCGGGAGTGCCGTGATGAGCATCGGTTCAAGTATCTGTGTCAGCCGCTCTTTCGTGAGAGCCGCACCGATGTGAGTCTGCACCTCTGTCCCCACGGCCTGGGCCACGAGGGTGGCCAGATCTTTCCCCACCATCTGGGGGAGCAGGTCGGCAATCTTTTTTTCCGTCCGTTCTGACATGGACTGAAGGAGTTGACCAAAGAGGCCCTTCATCGCCTCTTCCGGTTCGAGTGCCGAGGCCTGCGCGGTGGTGGTGGTCACAGGGGGGTCTTTCGGTTGGGGGTGGGGTGCGATCGCCTGTTCCGCTTCTTCTTCGGTCGCGCTGTCATCGTTGACTGCATCCTCATCATCGGAGTCCGTCGCGCTTGAGACTGGCGGCCAGGAACGAGATTTCTTCTTCGTGCCATTCGTCCTGGATGCCTGTTGTGTTTCTAGATCCTTGATCACCTCGATGAGGTCTTCTGACTGAAAGGGTTTCTTGAGGAACAACTTCACGCCCAGCGAACGTAAGTGGGTTTCATCTACACGGTCCGACGGGCTGATCAGGGAGACAATAGAGGTTTCTGCCAAGTTATCCAGCTTGTAGATTTCCTTGCAGAACCCTGAGAAGGTCATGCTCTCTAAATGATAGTCGGCAATGATGAGATTGGGGCTCATTCGGCGTGCCGCTTCTAAGGCGGTGGGGGCATCCTGGAATCCCACGACATCACAGCCTTCCGGCGTGGAGATCTGCTCGACCAATCGACGGACAGCGGGGCTACTGTCGACGATAAAGATGGTAGAAGCCACCTAACCCTCCAATGTTATTGAACTATCTCGAAGCTAGCAGTGGGGGTATTCTTTGTCAAGAAATCGCATGTTCGGTGCTGGTTGTGACGTTGGAGCATGCGGACTGACTCTAATTTGACAGCAAGAGGACCTGTAGAACTCATGAAGACCCCCATCCACGTCATCTTTTTTGATGCAGCCGAGACGCTCTTTCATATCAACGGTTCGGTGGCGGACATCTATCTCACGCATGCGGTTCAGTATGGGTTTCGGCAAAAACCGGATTCCCATGTATTGATTGGACAAGCCTTCCAGCGTGCCTTCCATGATGCATCGCCGCCGATTTTTGCCGTCACGGACCCGCTCAAGTTGAAGCAATGTGAGCGACTCTGGTGGTTCGACATCGTGCATAACGTGTTTTATCGCGTGGGGATGTTCGAGCGATTCGATGAATTCTTCGAGCAGGTCTTTCAGGTGTTTGAAGATCCTCGCTCTTGGACATTATTTCCTGAAACCCATGCCGTGCTGACGAGATTGCGTGAAGAGGGGTTTGAGCTGGGGATCGTCTCCAACTTCGACACCCGGCTCTTTCCAGTGATACGGGGACTGGGCATCGACCGGCTTTTCGATACCGTGACGATTGCCAGCCTCTCCAGAGCAGCGAAACCGGCGGCGAAGATTTTCGAAATCGCCCTGGAGAAACATGCCATCGACCCGGACGAAGCGATGCATGTCGGTGACAGTGTCCGGGACGATCTGGAGGGTGCGACGAAGGCCGGGCTGACCGGCGTGTTGCTGGATCGAACCGGCCGCGCGCAGACGTCTGGTGGCCATGTCATTCGAACGTTGGAAGAACTTCTTCCGCTGGTGATGGGGTCAAAGAAGTAGCGGAACCAGATCTTTCGCTTGGCCCTGTAGCGAGAGATCGACCAGGTCCGATTGTGGGGTGGTTTCAAGATTGATTTCGATGACCAGCGCGCCAGTTTCCTTTGCGACTGATGCAAAACCTGCGGCTGGATAGACGATTCCGGACGTGCCGATCACCAGTAAGAGGTCGCAGTCCCGTAGAGCCTCATCACAGCGGCGCAGGTCTTCCTCCCAGAGCGATTCCCCAAACCAGACGATATGAGGCCGGAGCAGAGCATGACATAGCCGGCATGTCGGCAGGAGAGGAAGAGGGACCTCGTTATTGTCTGTGATCACCGCACAGCCCGTGCAGCGGACCTTCCAGATGTTGCCGTGAATTTCGGACAGTCGTCGTGACCCCGCGGCTCGATGCAAGCCGTCCACGTTTTGGGTGATGAGCCAGAACGTATCGGGCATGCGACGTTCAAGTTCTGCGAGGGCAATGTGTGCAGGATTTGGCGATTTCGTAGCAATCAACTCACGCCGCCAGTTGTACCATTCCCAGAC
>JANOMG010000222.1:0-2249 GCA_031420175.1 Nitrospira sp. | reverse complement strand
AAACAGACCTACATCCAAAATGGCCTGGTCGTCAGCCTGGACGAACATGGCATCACGACGTCGGAAGGGCAAGGCTATGCCATGCTCCGCGCCGTCTGGTCGAACGACCGCGCGACGTTCACGACCGTCTGGGCCTGGACGAAACAACACCTCCAAGTCCGCGACGACAAGCTATTCGCCTGGAAGTGGAAAGGGGCCGTACTCGACAAGAACTCGGCGTCGGACGCCGATACCGACATTGCGCTCGCGCTCATCCTGGCCGCTCGACGATTTGACCATCCACCGTTCGAACAGGAATCCCTAGCGATCATCAATTCAATCTGGGACCAGGAGATCGTCCACATCGGCTCGCAGGCCTATATGACCGCCGGCAATTGGGCGCGCGAGGAGGACTATCCGACGATCCATGTCGCCTATCTGGCCCCCTACGCCTACGAAATCTTCGCCGCGGTTGATTCTCGGCATCCATGGGCCCATGCCGTCGCATCCAGCTATGCCATTCTGCACTGGCTCTATGATGAAGAAGCCCTGCCCGTCCCGCCGGAACTCATCTATCTGGACCCACACATCGGCCGATTGTCCGTCCAGCATCCGGTTACCGGGGCCTCATCCTCGTTCAGCTATGACGCCTTCCCGATCTTTTGGCGAGTGGCGCTCGATGCCGCCTGGTTCGGACGATCTGAAGGTCCCTTGCGCCAAACGATGCTGGGATTCTTCCAGCGCGAATGGAAGGCCCAAGGCAAATTCGTCGATCACTATTCCCTTAAGGGCTTGCCTCTGTCGTCGAACGAAGGGCTTCCGCTCTATGCTACCGTCCATGCTCTGGCCTTCCAGGAACAGCACGACCTCGCCCGCTTGCTGAGCGAGAAAAAACTCGCCCAACTCAAAGCCGGCGCACTCGCGGGGAAACGACTCCCCTACTACTTGCAGAACTGGCTGTGGTTCGGACAGGCTGTCACCCTGTCGCAAGCCCGCCACTACGACGAGTTCTTGGGATTCCTGCGACCATTCGACGTGGTCGGGTTCTCGGCTCATTTTCCCTGGGAACTCTTTGCCGTCACCGTCATGCTGTACCTGATCGCCCGGTGGCATCCCGTTCTTAAATTCGCCTTTCTGGCTTGTGGATTTGGCCTCTGTCTCCGCTACCTCTACTGGCGGCTCTTCCACACGTTGAACTTCCTGGAAACCGGCGGCCTGTTTATCAGTGTGGCCCTGTGGGCGGCCGAATTCTATGCCTTCTCCACCGTCGTGCTGCTGTTCATCCAAGTAGGGGTAGGCTGGAGACGCCAGCCTGTCCGTCCCCCTGAGCCAACGCAAGGCTTCGCTCCCTCGGTCGACATCTTCATCCCGATCTATTCCGAGTCCTGCGAGATTCTGGAGAAAACCCTGATCGGAGCCTCTGCAATGGAGCACGATCACAAGCGGATATACGTGTTGGATGACAGCCATCGAGAAGAGGTCTGCCAGCTGGCTGAACGGTTCGGGGCGACGTACATCAAAGGCCCCCGGCAACATGCGAAAGCAGGCAACCTGAACCACGCTTTAACACAGACGGACGGCGAACTCATCGTGATATTCGACACCGACCATATTCCGGTCACGACGTTTCTGACGGAGACCGTCCCGTTTTTCGCAGACCCCACAATGGGCTTTGTCCAAACGCCTCACCACTTCTACAACCAGGATATTTTCCAACGGGCCCTCGGCGCCGGCCCGCGCATTCCGAACGAGCAGGACCTGTTCAACCACGCGATCCAAGGAGGACGCCAAGGCTGGCACGGTGCGTTCTTCGTCGGCAGCGGGGCCGTCTTCCGACGGTCGGCGATCGCCGAGTTGAACGGATTCAACTTGATGAGCATTACCGAAGACATTCACACCAGCCAGCACCTCCATGCCAGGGGATGGAAGTCTGCCTTCGTGGATAAGAACTTGGCGGTCGGGCTCACGGCGGAGAACCTGGCGTCATACATCGTCCAGCGACGGCGGTGGATGTTGGGCTGTCTCCAGATTTTCTTCAAAGACAACCCGCTCCTGTGCCGGGGGCTGTCGCTCCGGCACCGGCTCGGCTACTTCGCCTCGCTCTACTACTTCTTCTTTCCGATCGCGCGGGTGGTGTTTTGGATTACCCCTCTCTACTTCCTGATGTTTCACCTCCACCCGATTTTCGCCGACGTCTCCATCCTCGTAGCCTACCTGCTCCCTTTCATGGTCGTCCTCCCAATGATCTCAGCGACGCTGATTCCCGGGTG
>JANOMG010000221.1:0-2500 GCA_031420175.1 Nitrospira sp. | reverse complement strand
ACCATGATATAGCCGAGAGAACAGTGATAGTGGAGTCGCATGCCATTTCTTGCTCAGGTCCTCATAGCATTGGCTCTCGGATCGTTCATGGCGACTGCCGGTGTGTATGCCGCAGATGGCTCGCCCACGATCACCGTCGGCACGCAAGAAGTTGGCCTCACCGCCGGCTATCTGCTTCCCCATCGACTCACACAGGACCACACAACTAAGCAGCAAGGCCCAGCCTTCATGCCCTCCTGGATGATGACCGTCACTGATCCAGTAGGCGACAGTTGGTATCGAGGTCAGGTCTCGCTCGGCGCCGAGATGGTCTATATCCAATTCCGGGAACCATTTCTCACGCACGGCCTCGGCTTCACCCCAAAGATTAAGTACACCTTCGTCGCCCTGGGCCGGATCCGGCCCTATGCCGAATTCGCCGGAGGCCCCTTTTGGACCGATCTCGCCGGAAAGATCCCGGAAGAGTCCAGCCGGTTCAACTTCGTCTTGACGGCGGGATTCGGGATTTCCTATTTCCTGACCGACCAAGCTGCACTCAACGTCGGCTATCGCTTTCACCATATTTCCAATGGTGGCACGCGCTACCCGAATTTGGGACTGAACGCGAGCCTGCCGTTCGGCGGATTCTCATTCTATTTTTAAGGAGAGGGTACCATGACGCTTCATCTTTTCCGCTGGACGCTCTTGGGGCTTATGGGATTAGCCTCCACGACAATGGGTTGTAGCCGATGGATCGACGTCCTGCCCTCCTCGACGCTTCATGAAGAGTCTGTCACCCGTTCCATCTCCAACGATGAGCGGGTTCCGCTCGTGATGGATGGGTTCCGCATGATGCAGAACGGTGCTCCCCAGAATCCTTCGACTGAGATAGAACGCCGCATCTTGAACACGGTGCAAGAGACCCGCCTCTTTTCGACGCTCGTCCCGCTTGGAGGAAATGTTGGCTCCCTCGGCGATAAAGTGGTGACCGCCCGGATCACCTTTGATGAAACGATCGACCCTCATTCGGGAGAAGCAGCCTGGAAGGGGTTTATCATCGGAGCGTCTATGTTTCTCCTCTCGCCGGTGATCGAGCTTGACTATGACTATGCCACACAGGCCAGCCTCGAACTCGAACGCTGGGACGGCCAGATGAAGCGCTATGAGGCGCGCTCGGCTGGTACGGCACACTATCATGTGTTCGGCGCCACGCCGATTATGATCGGCGAGCTGAAGGGACAGGTCACGGAAGCCTGTCTGACCAACCTCATGGATCAGCTCGTTCGGGACACCAACTTCTATATGGCAAGCAACACCCCCCTACCCAACTCGCCCATTCTTACGGTGACCGTGAAGGCACGGCCCCCCCTGCGTTCCCCTGCATCTCCTTCCGTGGTTCCCGTCTCAACCACGCCGTCACCGTAAACAGGATCTCCCCTGCCTCAGCTACGTTCTGGCCGACCCGGTCCCGAAACGTGCGCACCTCTCTCACGACGGGCGAGCAAGCCTAAAGACGCTGCTCAGGGCAACAAGCGGCTGAACACTGCCTAGCCCGCAACGAGGACTACCTCAAGCTCAAAATCGTCGCCGTGTTCCTGCCGTCGTTGACTCGGAGTGCGGAAAAGGACTCACTGTGATCCGCGAAGAAGCAGTTTTGTAACCCTGCAGCTCAGGTGATGGTCTGGACGACCAGCTCTTGGGCCGCCCAGACAGTCTGACACTGCCTCGGCTTATCGTGAGTCAGTTTTGGTATTGGGGTTGTAGCTAGCGATCGGTATCATCTGATGGGAGATGACGAGTTCGCCACATCCCACCAATCGCCACTGATGGCATTGATCAGGAAGGAAATGACCCCGGTCAATACGCCTGGAAAGATATCCTGGTCCAGGGCGCTGGTGCGAAAGCCTCATTCAATCGATTAGGAGGCAGGCGGCGATTGCGCTGGTCCCTTTTTCTCTTCAGCGGATTTCTTCACCGCTCCAAAAAAGTCGCTATAGAACTGAGGGCTGCGAACGGTATCGCGCTCAACGACCACGGTCGTATACTCCGTCCCGGTCGGGAAGACGGGAATAATCCAGAGCAGATGCCACCAGGTATACGATTTTTTATGGAGCTCAGTAGTCTGGTTCGCCGCCACCATAACGCGAGTCATTTGGTCGCTGGAAGGGAGTAACGTGACGGTCGCGGAGACCGTATGGGACAGGTCCTTATCCTCTTTGGATCGCATCTCCCGATTCGCCAGAATAATGTGACTCTTCGAGTCAGCCTGCTGAATCAGAAAGCCCTGCTGCGAGAGGACCTCAAGAATAGCTCCCCACGCCATGTCCATCGGAGCAGAAATCGACTCCGAATTGCCTTTGACTTGCTGGCTCGCTGAAAATGCCCCCTCATAATGCGCCAGCTCTGAGCTGCAGCCCACAAACAGCAACACACAAAGAAGGGAGGCCCAACGGGCTCCTTGTAACAGACGGAACAGATATTTCTGCTTGGCTGCGTCGTTCATCACGTTCTCCTAACTACA
>JANOMG010000220.1:0-4131 GCA_031420175.1 Nitrospira sp. | reverse complement strand
GTAAAGGAGCAGGGGTCTGGATTCGACTAATTTTTCAAACGGCCCTGTGAGTGGCATAAGCAGGCCAGGTATCGCATCGGATACGTTCGTATCCGATGCGATACCGCCACCCATGTGTCAGTGCTTGCGATCTTTCTGCATGATCTTGTCCGTCCAGGCGAGGAGGATCGCAGAGCCGATGAACGTCAGGTGAATCAAAATCTTCCACTTGATATGCTCGGTGTCTTCATTCGCGATGTTCACGAACGATTTCAACAGGTGAATGCTGGAGATACCGATCAGCGAGGCAGCGAGTTTAATCTTGATAGTACCGGGGTCGATGTGTGTCAGCCATTCGGGTCGATCGGGATGGCCCTCTAAATCCAGCTTGCTGACGAAGGTCGCGTAGCCGCCGATGATCACCATCGTGAGCAGGTTTGCCACCATGGTGACGTCGATCAGTCCCAGGACGCCCAGCATGAAGATGGTCTCTTCTTGCTGGTTGATATGCCGGAGCATCTCCCACAGTTCAACGAGAAATTTATACGCGTACAGCAGCTCGGCCACGATCAAGCCGCCATAGAGTGGGGCTTGAATCCATCGGCTGGCGAACACGACGGTTTCGAACGCGTGCTCGATCCGGCTTGCGACAGAGGGTGCGTGTTTCACGGGTGTGGGTTCTGAATGATCGGAATGACTCACGGCGGGCTATCCTAATCGGGGAGGGAGCGCCCTGTCAATTCGAATGACGCCGTAGCGGTGACCGGCTGAGACATGACGATTGCAGAGGAACGATGATGACTCATCGAGTGTGGTCAAGAGGGGAGGCTCACGCTTCGATCTCACTGTGAGTGACACACAGAAGGCGAATGGTGTTGATCACCGTGCGATCCTCCGTGACCTTCTCAAATATGAAATCGGCCCCGGCAAGAGCGTAGGCAGTCTTGTTGTCGCGCGAGGGGTTATCCGTCACGACGATGATCGTCGGTGGGACCATCAATTGCCTGATGTGCCGAAGCACATCGAGGCCGCTGCCGCCATCCAACATGGAACTTACGATCGCCACATCCGGATTCCGGTTGAGAATCATCGCGGTGGTCTCTGTCGAGTTCGACGATTCTCCCACCACCCTCACGCCGGCGATTCTTTCAAGACGCCTCCGTAGCCGATCCCGAAAGTGAGCATCTGTGTCAGCCAGGACGATAGTCATGCGATGGTTTTAAACGGGGTGATAGTTGCCGAATTCATGCGTAGTCTTTAGCGTGGATCACGCGGAATGGCAATCAGCCGAACGCATACGCACTGTAGGCGGAGTCTGACGCCGTACCCCGATTGTGACACCGGTGCGAATGGCTCCGGTCACCGCCTTCGTGTCCAGTACCCCTCCGACCTGTATGTATGCGCGGGAGGATCATCGTTGAGGCTATTCCACCAAATGATGGTCGAGTGCGTATCGGATGAGTTCAGCGGTGGTCGCGAGTTGCAGCTTGTCTAGGAGACGCGCTCGATAGGTACTGATGGTCTTCATGCTCAAGGCTAGAGATTGCGCGATATGCTTGACAGACTGGCCTTGGGCCAGCAAGACGAGGACTTCGAATTCCCGCTCAGACAACGTCTGATGGGCCAGACCGGCGGGGTGTTTGCTCAGGTTGCCGGCCATACGCTCTCCGAGGGAGGCGGTGACATACCGGCGGCCGGCCAGGACCTGCTTGACGGCTCTGGTCAGCTCTTCCGGTGCCGTCTGTTTGGTGAGATAGGCCATCGCCCCGGCACGGAAGGCACGGACGGCATATTGTTCCTCGGGGTGCAGGCTCAAGACCATCAGTGGGAGTTGGGGCGCTATGTTGTGTAACTCACACAAGAGTTCAAGCCCGTTCTGATCAGGAAGGCTGATATCCACGATGGCCAGATCCCAAGGCCCCTGCCGTACCGCAGCTATTCCTTGCTGTGCGGTATCGGCTTCTCCGACTTCGACGTGAGGGACAGTTTCTTCCAGGATCTGTTTCACGCCCCGGCGGACGACTTCGTGATCGTCAATGACGAGAATTTTCACCAGGTGTGTCCCAATCATGGTGCGGCGCACTCCGCAAGCGGTAGTGAGGCGGCGGCCGTGGTTCCTATGCCGGATGTGCCTACGATACGAAAGCGGCCCCCCAGGAGAGAGACGCGTTCCTGCATGCCACGAAGCCCAAAGGAATCAGTGGTGGTCACCCTCTCAGGGCTGATGCCCTTTCCGTTGTCCGTGACGTCTAACGTCACGTTGTCGCCATCACGGGTCAGCCGCATCTGTACCTGCGAGGCCACGGCGTGACGCATCACATTCGTCAGGAGTTCTTGTGCGATTCGAAATAATGCAGCCGATATCTCGGAGGGCAGTGCGAGGGATGACAACTCCGGAGCCACGTCGATCGCGCAGAGTGCGCCCGTGCGCTCCTGAAACGTCGTCGCGAGACATTCCAGCGCCGGGACCAATCCGAGATCGTCCAGCATCGCGGGGCGCAGGGCCGCCGCTGTCGCGCGAACAGAATCCAAGAGCCGATCGACGGATCCGGACATGGTGTGGACTTTGTGCTGGAGATCGCCGCCGTCGGTAAACGCAGGCGCTTGTGAAAGCTTCCTGTTGAGCCACGCCAGGTCGAACTTCAGGCCGGTCAGCGCCTGCCCGAACTCGTCGTGCAACTCCCGCGCAATTCTGCGCCGTTCCTCTTCTGCGGCGATCTGCGCCCGGCGAACGGCGCGATGTACTTGGGCCTGGGCCAATCGGAGTTCCTCCTCCATCCGGGTCTGCGGAACCGTGGCGGTGCCGATGGCCATGAGTCCGATCAGGTGTCCGCCAGTCCCTAACACCCGGGAGATATTCCAGGAGAGCATCGTCAGTGACTTCGTGCGTGTCCGGAGCGGGCTCTCAAGGCCCCTCACGTTGGTCCCTCCGGTAACCTGCTCGAGCCTGGCCAGGAACGGGCCTCGAGCTTCAGCCGGTAGGCACAACTCCACATAGCTGCGACCCAGTGCTTCGTCGCCCGTCCAGCCGGAGACCACTTCGGCTGCATGGTTCCATTCCAGAATGATGGACTCAGTCGAAAGAAGCAGGATTGCGCTGCCGGAGGCCTCCAAGATCGCGCGATAACAATGCTCGATGGGCTTCCCCTGGTGGGCAGCCGACTTCAGTGGGCGTAGGGTCTCGATCCTACTGTGAGCTTTGGCGGGTCGCCTCAACGCGGGAGACGATGCGGCGGTGACAAGATGGGTATGTGATCGTTTCATATCATTGTGAGGATCGGTTCAAGGTAGACGTCCGCGGTGATGCAGGTGCCTCGACCCACCGTGGATTGGATGTCCAGGCGACCACCGATCTTCCGAACCCGATGTTCCATCTGCGCGAACCCAATGCCCTTCGCCTGTTTGTCCTCGACGTCGAAGCCTGATCCATTATCGCGAATGCTCAGTCGGACTCGTGATCCAATTTTCCGAAGGGCGATCACGATGTGCGTGGCGTGGGCGTGACGGACGCAATTGGCCAAGGCCTCCCTGGTGATCGTGACGAGCTCCCGGGCTTCTTCGCCAGTCAAAATCTCTTCTGCCACCGGGTCGACCTCCACACCTATCCGTAACTCATTCACCTGCTCCGCGGTCTGGGCGAGGGCCTGTAACTCGGAGACCAGCCTGAAAGGATCGATGTTGTCGGATTCCACATTTAGGATTAGGCGTCGGATGGCTTGGATGAGCTTGTTGAGCTGGTCGGTAGCCTGATCGCGTGAGCGCGGCAGAGCTGGTGGCGCACTGCTGTGCAATTCAGGAGTTTGCGCCAGGCTCAACCCGATCGCATAGAGCGCGTGCAACACAGAATCGTGTAATTCCCGTCCGATGCGGCTGCGATCGTGAAGCAGGGCGCTCAATCGCTGTTCGGATGCCGTGAGGGCTTCGAGGAGGCTGTATTCGGCCTGGTCCCGCAGCTGGCAGAGACTGGAGGCAGCGGTATCGTGCGGACGCTCCTGTGCGAGAGATTCACGCGGTTGCGATGGCTTGCCTCGGGATTGTCGAAATCCCTCGATAATCTGGAACGTCCGTCGATCGTTCATCAGCTGGAACACCCCTTTCTTTCCGTTCGTGCGATGTCTGCACGTCAACGGAGTCCTGCCTTGTACGGGCTCC
>JANOMG010000219.1:0-2480 GCA_031420175.1 Nitrospira sp. | reverse complement strand
GAAGCTTGGATTCCTGCCGGGCGATATGTACGCCAAAGTGAATCCCTATCTCCGTCCGTTGTATGACGCGCTGTTCGACATGATGGATATGGAGCGGGCGACGCGTGCAATCGAGCGAGGCGACATTGAAATTGCGCCACTTGGTTTTATGCGAGGCCGTACGTTGAACGATTCGTTCGTCATTCTCGACGAAGCGCAGAACGCCACGGCGGAGCAAATGAAGATGTTCCTCACGCGGCTCGGGTTCCATTCCAAGGTGGTCGTGACCGGTGATATCACTCAAGTGGATCTGCCGCCTGAACGGGTTTCCGGCCTGATCGAGGTGCGGGAGATTTTGCGCGACGTCGAGGGCATTCAATTCGTCTACTTCGACGAGCGTGACGTGGTCCGCCACAAGTTGGTGCAGGACATTATCAAAGCCTACGATCATCACCAGCAGACCATTCAGCCTTCCGGTTCCTCATCGGGCACAATGGGACGTCGTCCATCGCCGATAACGCACAGTAAACAGCCAAAGCCTGCCACCCCTGCCTCACCGCTCACGGACTCGTGGGGCCAGTCGCATTAATTTCTTGAAAGTACTCAGGTGGATAGACTGAAGGCCTTTAGGGGGAAATCGTGCGTGATCACACAAGGCTTCGAGCCTTTGAGTTGGCTGAATGGTACGGACTCAGGTAGATAGGCTGAGAGCCTTTAGCCTTCGGCCTGCTATTGAAGGATGCGACTCTGCTCGAAGCCAAGGTCGTAGAAACCGAGAAGGTTGTGAACGGCGTGATCCGTGCCTTGCGAGATAATGTATAGCCTTCAGTCTGAACACCTGAGTCGTTACGATGCCAGTTCATATGCAGATTCAGGTTCGACGTGTCACGTTCGACCAGGCGCGCCGGGATCGACAGGCACGGGCTATTCTGTCCGATGTGGGGGAAGCGTCGGCGGAGCTCGGGATCCTGTTCGTGGGTGACCAGCGAATGAGGAGTCTCAATCGTCAGTATCGGGGTAAGGATCGCACGACCGACGTGCTGGCCTTTGCCATGCGGGAAGCGCCCCATTCCTCTTCGAGTTTGCTTGGCGATGTGGTGATTGCCGTGCCGACGGCAGCCCGTCAAGCGAAAGAGGGCCAGCGATCGTTGGATGAAGAGCTGACGGTCCTCCTGGTCCATGGCATATTGCATCTCTGCGGCTACGATCATGAGCGAAGCGAAAAAGAAGCGCGCCGAATGCATCGTCGGGAACGGATGATTCTGGGGTCGCTTGCCCGTTTGCCTAAGCTAGCAGGTTGCAGAAAAACTCTGTAGGCACGCGGGCCCTCGATGGTGAGCACGCGTGCGCAACGGGGAGACTACTGTAGGATGCTCAAACAGGCCGTCCAGCAAGGCCGCAGCGAGTGAAGGGCCGAGGCGTACCCCTGGGGTACGTTGAGGGTCTGAACGAAACGAGAACGCCGCTGGCGGCCTGTTTGAGCATCCTGTTGTGAATCGAAGGCATCACGGGTAAATCTATGGGATGGCTACAGCGACTGAGTGACGGGCTGACCAAAACGCGCAATGTCCTTCGCGGGTCTTTGGATCGGCTGTTGGGCCGTGCAGCGGATCCTGCCCTCTTGGAGGAATTCGAAGAATCGCTCATTGCGTCCGATCTCGGTGTCCGCGTCGTGGATCGCGTCATGGAGCGCCTGAAGAAGCAGCTCCAAGGGACCGACGCTTCGCAAGCAGCACAGGTGCAGAAGATGTTGCGAGACACGTTGCTCGACGTGCTGACGCCGGTGCAAGGGCTGTCGTTGGAGTCTCTGCTTGCGAAAGGTCCGAAGCCCTTCGTCATCCTGACCGTAGGGGTGAACGGTGTGGGCAAGACGACGACGATCGCGAAAATCGCGCAACGGCTTGTGCAGGCAGGGAAGGTGCCGTTGTTGGTGGCCGCCGATACCTTTCGCGCGGCGGCGATCGATCAGCTGCAAGTTTGGGCCGACCGAGTCGGTGTCGACGTGATTCGTCACCGCCATGGAGCCGATCCCGCCGCGGTTGCGTTCGATGGGATCGCTGCCGCGAAAGCTCGGCAGGTGGACGTGGTCCTGATCGATACGGCGGGCCGGCTGCACACGAAATCGAATCTTATGGACGAACTCCGCAAGATCACCCGCGTCATCGCGCAGGAATGTCCCGGTGCGCCGCACGAAGTGCTCCTTGTGCTGGACGCCACGGTCGGGCAAAACGCGCTGTCCCAAGCCCGTCAATTCCATCAGACGGTCGGCGTCACCGGCTTGGTCCTGACGAAGCTCGACGGCACCGCTCGCGGAGGGATCGTCGTCGCGATTGCCGAGGAACTGAAGTTGCCAGTGAGGCTCATCGGAGTCGGGGAGTCGGTTGAGGATCTACAGGATTTTCAGAGCGACGCTTTCGCGGACGCGCTCCTCGGGACATCGGCGCCGCCCTCCGCCTAACAAGATACTGAAAAAAACAGCCAGCGTCACAAGCGCGATCCGA
>JANOMG010000218.1:0-8557 GCA_031420175.1 Nitrospira sp. | reverse complement strand
GCCAGATCTTCGGCCACGTCAGAGGAAGAGCCTCATGCATCTTTCACTGAATGGCAGATCATTGATACGGCGACGGGTCAACGGGTCTCTTTCGATCAATGGATGGCGCTGTTGCTCCAGCAGGACCTCATTTATCTGGGTGAGGAACATCACAATCGATTCCATGTAGACGCGGCTATCAGGGTGCTGACGAGGCTGAAGGCGGAGGGACGTACGCCGGTCTTGGCCATGGAAATGTTCGGCTGGGACGGCCAGGCGGCACTGGATCAATATCTTTCCGGTTCAGAAATGAACCGCCAGGAATTCCTAGAGGCCGTCCGGTGGCAACAGAACTGGGGTGGTTCGTACGAGGATTATGAACCGCTGGTTCGGTTGGCAAAAGAACAACGTTGGGCTGTGGATGCCATGAATCCTCCGAAGCCGTTGGTGAGGATCGTCGCCAAGAACGGCTTGGCTCAGGCGGAGTCTGACCCGATGATGGCGCAGTGGGGCATGAAGGAGGAAGCCATTGTCGATGATCCGATCTATCGGACGCGTATTCTTCAGCAACTCCAGGCCTGTCACGGTGGGGGAGCTGACAGTTTCTATCAGACGATGCTCGAAGCCTCCATGGTTCGAGATGAAGGGATGGCTAAGACGTTAGCCCATCGCCTCAACCAGATTCGCTCAGGGAGCGATACGATGGCTGGGCCGCTGGTCAGCTATACAGGGGGTGGGCACATTCAGTACAACCTTCCGGTTCCGAAGCGAGTGGCCCGCCGCCTGACTGGTCAGGTCCACCAGATCAGCGTCTATATGAGGTCCTTCGAGGTGGGGCGCATTGAGGAATTACAAGACATGATCCGTGAGAAGATTGCGGACTATCTGTGGCTGACGCCGGTCAGTACGCAGGGGCCACCTCCCCGATGTTGAGAAAACCCAGAAGGGTACGGAAAACTTCTCCGGTGATCGCCGGGCACCTCACCACTTACGCCTGGCGAATGCTTGAAGGAGGAATCTGATGCCTGATAAGCCGGTGATTGCGCAACGGACGCCCTGCATTGTCGAAGTTGGTCCAGGCACTGTCTTATTGGTGTCAATGCGGTCGATCGAGAACGCAACCGTTTGGCGATGAGTCGCATGTGGGGAGGGAGTTCTCGCCGATGGAAGCTCACTTCGAAGAGAAGAAACGGGTGGCATTCTGTGGCTGTAAGCAGACGAAAAATCCTCCCTTCTGTGATGAGTCTCACTCGCGGATCTAACGATGTTGTGCTGGCAGCGAATCCGCACAGCGAGTGCGAGCGACTCGGTGGATCTGCTGAGTGCGTCTCCACGGTCCATTCAAACTGGCGCCGTGCCATCAAAGGGTGTACGCTGCTTGGTGTCGATGAAAGAGTCCAGCGGTAATGCAACCGCCTGTTGAGAACCGATTGAACTCTTGACAGTTTCCCCGGTCTGTTTCAGACTAGGCCACAACATCAGTTGGAGTTGTTTGCGATTGGGAACGCAGCGCGTGCGAAACAAGATTCCCTGTTCTGCCGAGCGGTTAAGCCTTCTGGATCCTCCGATGATCCAGGCGGTGGTTGATCGCAATGCCTTTCACATAGGCAATCAGTACCTCTCTGAAAATCGCGTTCGGATCGTCGAGGCCGATGATGCTCAGATTTCGTCCGCCGTCATCGGGAATTCCGGCCTCTATGAACAGACGATCCGTCTCAAGGAGGGGCATCTCATCTCGAAGTGCAGCTGCGCGTTGCCGGAAGAGCCGATGTGTCGTCATTGTATTGCGGTTCTGTTGGAATATCATCGCTGGGCACAGCCGAGGAATGGCCAACAGAAGAAGGCGAAACCGTCCACAGCCCCACAGCCGGCACAGGCCGCTCCAAATAGCAGTGGCTCATCTATGCCAACCCCCGCTTCGACAACCGACCTGAAGCTGGGCGAGGTGATGGCGTTCGTTGAATGGCTACAACCTGCAATAAAGGCGTTGGAGCGCGGGCAACCGTTGCCTGATTCGCCAACGCTCGGCGGTGATCTCGCTTCCTGGACTCAGGCCATTCGCAATCTGGAGGAGCGCCGTCGCGAGAGCGAAGAAGTACGTGTCAATCTGGAATCCGACATGCGGGACCGAGAGGCCTATGTCGGCCGCTTGACGAAACAGTTGCAAGCTTCCATGGAAGAGATTAAGGCCACCCAAGCCACTTCTCAACACCTGCAGCAGGAATTAATAGCTTGCAAGGAGATGCTAGCGAAGGTTTCTGAGGTGGCGTCCGAAGTCGGGAGTTATGACAGTCAACTGAAGTCTATGGCAGGTGAGGTGTTATCAAAAGGGGCACAACTTGACAAGCTTGCCAATTCATTCAGGGAAGTCTCGACGGCATTAAAAGCGCTGACCAAGACCTCCGCCACCTCCTAGCCCATACCGTTCCGCTTTCCCTCCAAGCCCCCATCCTCATTGCCACAACCATTGCGATCTGCTAGCCAATTTCAGTATACTGCGCCGCTCGTTTGTCTAATTGATGAAGGGGAGGGTCGAGTGATGAAAAAGATCGGCGCAGAGGTTATCACGGTGGCTGGCATGATCCTGTCGACTGGTGTCTCCTCTGTTCTGGCGAATGAGTCGAAAAGCGATGGCGCACCGGACTATAGCGGAGTCACCGGTATCTATTACACAGTGATCGGGTTAATTCTGGCCTACGGCGCCTACGATTCATTCTTCAGGAAGTCCTAAGGTCACTCCTTTCATGTCTTGAGTCGGATTCGTCCCCTGCCCGATGTGCGTCTTCGTGAGGCAGGGACCCGTCTCACCCCGCCCTGCTCCAGGCTCTGTGGATAGCCCTCACCGTTTTTGCTCCAGCAGTGGCTCAAGCGCTGGGAAGATCTTTTCGACTATCAAGCGATAGCCCTCTCCCGTTGGATGAATACCGTCAGCTTGATTCAGCGAGAAGGAGCCTGCCACACCATCGAGAAAAAATGGGATCATCGTGAGATGATATTTCTTTGCCAGCGCGCGATAGAGCGCCTCGAACCCAGCGGTATACTCCATTCCATAATTAGGGGGAAGTTGCATCCCGGCTAACACGACAGTGACCGACGACTGTTGGAATTGCTGAATGATCCGCTCAAGGTTGGCCTTCGTCTCTTGAAGACTGAGGCCGCGGAGCCCGTCATTGCCGCCTAGCTCTAAAATGACGATCGAGGGCTTGCTGTTCAGAACCCAGGAGACCCTCCTGAGTCCACCGGCCGTCGTCTCACCACTGACTCCCGCGTTTACAACTCGATAAGGATAGCCAACCGAGTCGAGCTTCCGCTGTAGTTGAGCGGGGTAGGATTCATGCTGTGCCACACCCAAGCCGGCCGTCAGGCTGTTGCCGAAGGCGACAATCCGTGGGCGTTCGGCGGAGACTTGCGTCTTCGGACGGCCCGGTTGTGCTGTGACGTCGGTTCCCAGCTGTTGTCCAAAGCCTTCGCGAGGAGCGCTTGAAGACGGAGGCGAAGAAGAGGGAGCATTGGCACGGTCACACCCGTAGAGGACGATCAGGGAAAGACAACATAATAGTTTTGAGAGTAGCCATGAGTGACGCATATTTGTTGAGTATAATATAGGCGTCACGCAGACGATACTGTAGGAGCCTGACGAACAATATGATCACACTCGATCACCTCACGATGCGCTTGGCCGGCGGCGGCCATCAGATCACGATCCTCGATGATGTCACCGTCTCGATCCCTGATAAGCAACGCGTGGCCATCGTCGGTCCATCCGGGAGCGGTAAGTCCACCTTACTAGGCCTCATCGCGGGATTGGACCGACCAACGTCCGGCTCCATCAAGTTAGACGGAGTAGAGATCTCTACGATGCGCGAGAATGCCTTGGCACGGTATCGTCGCGATCACATCGGCTATATTTTCCAATCCTTTCACCTCATTCCCACCCTCACGGCCCTGGAAAATGTCCTGGTGCCGTTAGAGTTGGCAGGGATACGTGGGGCGCAGGCTCGTGCCACGGAACTATTAGAAGCTGTTGGCCTTGCTGATCGCTTGTCTCATTATCCCGTCCAACTGTCGGGAGGCGAACAGCAACGGGTGGCTGTGGCCAGAGCGTTCGCCTGTCGCCCACCCATTCTGTTGGCCGACGAGCCAACCGGCAACTTGGATTCGGCCACAGGACAACACATCATGAATCTGCTCCTCTCTCTCCATCGAGATTTCGGCACCACCTTAGTCCTCGTGACGCATGATCGAGCCATGGCCTCCTTGATGGAGCGAGTCATTGCGTTGCGCGACGGCCGCATTGAATCCGACACCCTCACCGACTCGGACAATCTATCCAGAGACTCATCCCGGTGAGCCCCTTCATCTTCAGGATGGCCTGGCGTGAAACCAGAGGCGCCTGGCGACACTTCCTCTATTTCTTCGCCTGTATCGCGATCGGCGTCGGGGCCTTGGTCGGGGTATCGCTGTTTGGCCTGAACGTGGAGCGCGCCGTCACGAAAGAAGCGCGGGGTCTATTAGGCGGCGATCTTGAAATTCGTCTGAATCATCCTCTGAGTCTCGCGGGACAGGCGGTGCTGAACTCGCTGACCGAACGAGATATGGTCTTCACCCATGTGAGCGAGCTCATCGCCATGACTGCGCGCACGACTCAGGGATCTTCTGGGGCCCTATCGACTCAGATCATCGAACTCAAAGCAGTCGAATCGGCGTATCCCTTATACGGGGCGATTCGACTCGACCCGGCGCAATCGCTGGATGTCCTGCTCCATCCGGATGAACGCCGCTGTGGCGGACATGCTTGTTTTGGAGCGATGGTTCAAGAATCGCTGCTGATTCGGATGGGCCTCTCAGTGGGGGACCATTTGAAGATCGGTCAAGCGGCGTTTCTGATCACCGGCATCGTGCGGACCGAGCCTGATCGAATCGCCAATGCTTTTAGCTTGGGCCCACGAGTCCTCATTTCGCAGGAGGGATTACGTGCGGCGGAATTGATGAAGCCTGGAAGCCGGGTGCGAGAGCGATATCTCGTGAAGGTGTCGGCCGGTCTGCCAATGGAGTCGCTCCTCTCTGAGCTGCGCGGTCGGCTGGCGGCAGATTCTGCGCGCATATCCAGCTATCGTGCGGCGCAGCCACAGTTGCGGCAGTTTCTTGACCAACTCTCACGGTATCTCGGGCTCATCGGTCTCACCGCGCTGTTCATCGGCGGACTGGGAGTCGGGACGTCGATTCATGCGTTCTTGCGGGACAAGCTGCGGACAATCGCGATCTTAAAGGCGGTCGGCGCAGATTCGGCAACGGTGGTTTCAACGTATGTGGTTCAAGCGATGTTCTTAGGATCTGTCGGGAGTCTCGCTGGAATCCTCCTGGGGATCGGGCTTCAACGAATGCTCCCACCCCTCATGGCTGGCCTGTTTGCGTCCGACCTCCTCGATCAATTGGGCGTCTCCTTAGAGTTGTCGTGGTCTTCGATTTGGCCCTTGATGAAGGGCGCGGCGCTGGGACTATTGTCGACGCTACTGTTTACCCTGTGGCCCCTGTTGAAGATTCGAGACATTCACCCAGGCGCCATCTTCCGGCGCGATGCAGAACAGACAACGCTCGAGCAGGAAACTTCTCCGTCACGATGGTGGGTGAGATGGGGGCTACGCGATCGATTACATGTTGGCACGGCCGGGGGGATCATCCTCGGGCTCTGCGCACTCTCGGTGTGGCAAGCCGGTTCGTGGTCGATCGGCTTTCTGTTTCTCGGTGCCTTGTCTCTCGCCATCGCGATCCTCTTTGTCTGTGCGCGGATGTTCGTGCGAGGGCTGGCCTGGGTGCCGCTGCCTCGCGTCTTGAGTCTTCGCTATGCCGTAGGCAATGTCGTGCGGCCAGGGGGGCAGGCGGCGGGCATCATGGTCGCCATCGGCATCGGCGCCATGATGATCGTCACGGTGTCGCTGGTGGAACAGGCGTTGCTCCACCAAGTACAGGAGAATCGGCCGACGGATGCCCCGACCTTTTTCTTTATCGATATTCAGCCTGATCAAGCGCAGGAGTTCGTGTCGTTGGTGCATCGGGAGATGGGACACACGAACCCTGAACTCACGCCGCTGGTGCGTTCGCGGCTCCATGCGATCAACGGACACGGCATCACGGCAGAAGAGGGAAGTCAGAAGGACGAGAAGCGAACGGAAGGGAAAGAGGAGCGGGGAAAACAGTGGTACCTCACCAGGGAGTATGTCTTGACCTTCCTCGAACAGCTACCGAAAGATAATCAGCTGGTCAAAGGGGAATGGTGGAAGCCCGGGCAGGTCTTTTCGACCCCACAGGTGTCAGTGGAAGAAGAGGCTGCCACGCATTTGGGTCTCACGATCGGTTCAATCGTGGAGTTCGATATTCAGGGGACCACGGTATCGGCGGAGGTGAGCAGTATTCGCACAGTCGAGTGGGGAAATTTCTCGACGAATTTCTATATGATCTTCTCCCCCGGGGCACTCGAAGGCGCGCCGTTTACCTATGTGGCGACGGTGCGGGTCTCACCAGATCAAGAGGTGCCCTTGCAACAGGCGGTCGTCGCCTCATTTCCGAACGTCAGCGCAATCCATATCGGCGACGTGCTCGAGGGCTTCGCACGGGTGCTCGATCGTCTCTCCTTGGCGATCAGAGCGATGGCGCTATTCTGCGTCCTGACCGGCGGATTGGTCATGGCGGCGGCACTCGCGGCGACACGCTATCGACGTCTCTATGAATCGGTCATCCTGAAGGCGCTCGGCGCCACCAGGGGTCTGATTGCACGAGCCTTTGCGATTGAGTATGTCCTGCTGGGCGCAGTCGCCGGATTGATCGGACTGACCCTCGGGGCAGTCTTGTCATGGGCCACGTTGCGGTATGTGTTCGATCTTCCCTGGAGCATGCACCCACGGGTGCTTGGCAGCGGCCTCCTCTTGACGATGCTGCTGACGCTGATCGTGGGTTTTGCGAGCACCTACCGGATTCTCGGCCAACGGCCGCTGGCCGTGCTGCGGCATGAGTAAACGATGCAACCAGCAAGATGCTGAAAAAGCCCGCCAGCGGCGTTCTCGCATCGCTCCCAAGAACCGTGAAACGTGAGGCGTGAAACGTGAACGAGGGTCAGCCTCGGAGCTGCGGCCTTGCTGAACGGCCTTTTTGAGCACCTTGTATGGCGTTCTCTTATTGGCTCCGATGTACAGGCTCATCAAATTCCGGTGTACCAACAGAGCGTTTCCACAGACTGCTAGGCCGGTTGTCTCCTTGCTCGCGCAACGCATATGTTCTCACCCGCCCCCCACCGGTGCGCCATGACGCACCGATGGTGCGATGCACGGTCAAGCCATGCCCCCATCTCTTTCGGTTCTCTGAACCAAGCAGCGCGCCGGTGAGATGCACGTCGCGGTCACAGACCGCCTCGCGTCACACCGGGCTTGGGCCACAATAAATCAATAGTCATGTCTGACCCTAGATTCTGTGACCAGCTTCTGTTGATCAAGGACGCGGAGCGTCCTTGTAGTTCTGGAGCCAGAGGATGTGGTTATGCAAGTCATCCTCGCCGCGTAAGGCGATGAGGTGCAGAAGTGGGCGAAGCAGCTCAGAGGCCGATCCTTGTCTGGATAAAATGAGGCCGGCGTGAGGGCGGCCATGTTCGGCCCATTGTGTAGCCAGGGCCAGAAAGTCTTCTCTGTCGAATGTCAGCAGGACACGTCCCTGGCTGGTTGCGTAGGTGAGTTGCGCCTCGTCGGATTGACCGAGATTGCCGGCCTCCATCGCGGTCAGGCCATCAATTCCACGATCGCGAAGCATGCGGGCAAGAAGTGGAGAAAGGTGTTCGTCAAGATAGAGCGTCATCAGCCACTCGAGGCTGGGATGGTCAAGGAAGATTACTGTTGTGATTCGGCTTGGGCGCTCAACTCGTCGTTGGCCTTGATCTCGGCGTCCACGTCTTCACGGTTGTCATAGTAATAGGAGAGGGCGTCATAGATGGCGGCGAGACTTAAGTGAGGAAAGTCGGCTTGCAGCTTTTCCGGTGTGAGCCCTAGGCGCAGGACGTAGCTGACCACGACGCGGACGGAAAACCGCGTCCCCGCAATGCAGGGGCTCCCGCCGCAGACGGCGGGGTCGCTGGTGATGTGCGGATGCAGGACTTTCGGCATGGCGCGCTCCAATGTGCAACGGAGCCTAGCCTATCTGAAAGTCGTGGCTCGGTCAAATGCAGGGCGCAAAATTCTACCGGTCGCCGCTCGGGTCTGACCCCTTAAATCTCCCGCAATAAGTCAATACTCATGCCTGACCCCAACTTCCTCCGTGGAGCCTGGCGTCACTTTCTCTATTTCTTCGCCTGTATCGCGATCGGTGTCGGGGCCTTGGTGGGGGTGTCGCTATTTGGGGCGAATATGGAGCATGCCGTCACGAAAGAAGCGCGAGGACTATTAGGCGGCGATCTTGAAATTCGTGTGACGCATCCCCTGAGTCTCGTTGGACAGGCAGTGCTGAACTCGCTGGGCGAACGAGACATGGCCTTCACCCATGTGAGCGAGCTCGTGGCCATGGCCGCGCGCACAACAAAAGGGTCCGCTGCAACCCA
>JANOMG010000217.1:0-2259 GCA_031420175.1 Nitrospira sp. | reverse complement strand
CTAGAACTTGGCATCCACGCCCTGACAATCTACGCGTTTTCACAGGAAAATTGGAACCGTCCTGCTCAGGAGATCTCCTCGCTCATGGGCTTGCTCGAATACTACCTGTCGACGGAGCGAACGAAACTCATTGAGCAAGGTGTCCGGTTTCGCACGATCGGCCGACTCGACTCCCTCCCATCCTCCGCCCTCCAATGGGTCCGGGCCGCCGAACAGGAAACCGCCCATCTCGACAAACTCCATCTCACGGTCGCCCTCAGTTATGGTGGCCGTACTGAGATTGTAGACGCGGTGCGGGAGCTTCTTCGTGAGGCACAAGACGGAAAGCTGCAACCTAGCGAGGTAGATGAGTCACGGATCCAACAACACCTCTACACCCATGACCTGCCCGATCCCGACTTATTAATTCGCACCAGCGGCGAAACGCGAATCAGTAACTTTCTCCTCTGGCAGCTTGCCTACACCGAACTCTATTTCACGCCAACCCTGTGGCCCGACTTCCGTCGCCGCGAGCTCGTGCTGGCCTTGCTGGAATACCAGCGACGCGAGCGGCGATTCGGTCGCGTGCTCAGCACCATTTCTTCATAGTGGTCGATGTAAACCTCCACATGCAGAAATCCAAAACCGTCGGCCAACAGCCAGCTGAACCAGCCCCGGCAACGACATCCCGATTTGACCCCCGTCGGATCTATACCGTTCTGGTCCTCGCGCCTCTGCTGTATGCCGTCATTCGCTACCTTCCGCCCCTCGTATTTTCAAGCGTTGTAGTCCTGGCTGGCGCGCTCGCCCTCTTCGAGTTCTACCGATTATGTTTCAGCGACCGCAGCCACTCCTGGCTGATCGGGATCGGCTTGGCAGGATTCGCCGCCGTGATTCTCGGAGCCCACTGGCCTGGCATTATCGTTCCGAGCCTCCTCGCCACGTTGGTCGGCATTATTTCCGTTCCGCTCCTCAGTCGCGCGCCCCTCGAACAGAGCCTAAAGAACGGAGCCATGACATTGTTCGGCGTACTCTACCTGGGTCTCACGCTCGGCCCACTCTCAATGACGAGGCTCCTGCCTCTCGGTGAATGGCTGATCTTCTTTCTCCTGCTGGTGACCTGGGCGTCCGATACCGGCGCCTACTATGTCGGCACCCTCTATGGGCAACATCGCTTAGCCCCCACAATCAGTCCCAAAAAAACCTATGAAGGCTTGGTGGGTGGCTTGATCGGTGCGATAATCGCCGCGTACGTCATTCGTTGGTGGTTTCTCCCGGAGCTGTCCGGGCTCGATTGTTTAGTCTTGGGCATTCTGCTGACCCTCACAGGTCTGTGGGGCGATCTGACTGAGTCGGCCATGAAGCGCAGCGTTGGCATCAAGGATTCTGGTGGAATCCTGCCGGGCCATGGCGGCATGCTCGACCGGCTGGATAGTCTCTTGTTCACTGCCCCTGCCTTCTACTACTATGTAACGCTGATGAGCCGGCTACGGGTCATCGAATGAGGACGCAGCTATGAAAACAATCGTCATCCTTGGATCGACCGGGTCGATCGGCACCAGCACTTTAGATATCGTGGACCGGTTCCCCGGAGAGTTCTGTGTGGCAGGGCTGACAGCGGGGAGCAATGAGGAAAAACTCGAAGAGCAGATCCGCCGATTCAAGCCCCGCATCGTAGCCCTATCGGATGCCTCCGCTGCTGCCAGACTCCGGCAACGTTGTGCCGGACTGCCTGTCGAAATCTTGGATGGACAGGAAGGCTTGATTCAGGTCGCTTCTGCGCCCGAAGCTGAACTCGTCATCTCCGCTATCGTCGGTGGAGCCGGCCTTGTGCCTACCCTCGCGGCGAACCGGAGCGGAAAGCAAATCGCCTTGGCCAATAAAGAGCCGATGGTCATGGCGGGGACACTGATGCAGGACGAGGCACGACGGCATGGCGTTCGTATCTTCCCGGTCGACAGCGAGCACAGTGCGATCTTCCAGTCTTTGGAAGGCCATCGCAAAGAGGATGTCCGCCGCCTGATCTTGACGGCTTCCGGAGGGGCTCTCTGGACCTTGGGCCGGGAGGAGCTGCAGGATGTCACACCCGAACGAGCTCTCCAACATCCCAACTGGAAGATGGGCGCCAAGATCACGATCGATTCTGCCACGCTCATGAACAAAGGACTCGAAGTTGTCGAAGCCCGGTGGCTCTTCGACATCCCGGAATCCCAGATCGAGGTCATGATCCATCGGGAAAGCATTATTCATTCTCTGGTAGAATATCAGGATCGTTCAATG
>JANOMG010000216.1:0-22356 GCA_031420175.1 Nitrospira sp. | reverse complement strand
CACCCGCTTCAGTGCCTTCACACGCATGATGACCCTGTCCTCTCCGACCATCTGGCCCTCCTTGTGAGGGCCGACAGTCTAGCAACAAACAGGACATTGCTACGTTGGCCACAGCGGACATTCTCATGTTGGGATTACCGCAAATGACTTTTGGGCACACGATAATAGAAAGGACGCCCCCGGATGCTCGGAGGTGAGACCGGAACAGCTCTGGAGAGGGTTACTGCTTATTGAGATCGCGATGGGACACAGTCACTTGATATTCAAATGCGGCAAAACTTTCCTGTAGCCGCCCAGCAATAGCCACAGACCGATGACGTCCGCCAGTGCAACCAATCCCAACGTTCACATAGCTGCGACGTTCTCGCTCGAAGAGGGGGATGAGAAATTTAAAGAGGCCTTCAAGCTGCCCGATGAAAGCGACGGCGTCCGGATCGGTCAGCACATAGTTTCGTACTCGTGGATCTTCTCCGGTCAATGGCTTGAGGTCAGGGACGAAGAAGGGATTTCGCAAGAACCGGACATCGAATAGAAGGTCGATATCGTACGGCACACCGAACTTAAAACCGAAAGTCACCAGCGAGATCGTCAGCCGGCGAGGCGTCCCATCCTGGCCGAACCGTCGGGCCAGCAACTCTCGCAATTCATGCACCGTCAAGTCGGAGGTATCAATAATACGGTCGGCGTGGCGTCGCAGATCAGCGAGACGTTCTTTCTCAAGACGCACACCTTCCAACACCGGGAGATGCGGCAGGAGTGGATGGGGCCTCCGAGACTCCGAGAAACGCCGAACCAACACCTCTTCGCGCGCCTCAAAAAAGATCAACTCAACCGAATGACCAAGAACCTTGACCCGCTCAAGAATGCCTACGAGATCAGAGAAAAATACGCGCTCCCTGACATCGATACCGAGCGCGACGTTCTTAATCTCGCCCCCCTGCTGATGGCACAACTCGACAAATGTCGGCAGAAGCGCAGGCGGCAAATTGTCGACGCAAAAGTATCCGACATCCTCGAAACACTTGAGAGCATGCGACTTCCCTGAACCAGAAAGACCGCTGACCACCACCAACTTGAGTCCGGCCATACAGACCTACCCCTTACGAAAGATCAATCAGAACGACTTGATCGCGATCGATACGCTGAAGAATCTGCAACTTCCCAGAGGATCGTTCGGTGAACACCATCAACGAACCAGGCAGAGGATCCAGCCGACGCGTCGCCTCTTTCAATGTGAGCACGATCCGAGCTGGACGCACCACCTCAATTTCAGGCCCCGGCTCCTCCTTAGGCGGAGCCGGCCGTAGAATCTTTCGCGCCGACTTCTTGATCGGTGCCTTATGATCGACCTGACGCTCCTTGAGCTTTCGAAGCTGCACATCCAGTCGATCCACCAGTTGATCGATCGTTGCATACATTTCAGACGTCGAGGCTTTTGCTTGAATCCGTCGCCCCTGCACTGTACAGACCACCTCCGCCGCATGCTGAAGCTTACTCACACTCAGAATCACTTCCAGGTGACTCAGTTTCACGTCATATCGCACCAGGCGCTCAAACCGGCTTTCAACATGCGCCCTGAGAGCCGCCGTCACCACGAGATGTCGTCCTGTAATTTTCATCGGTATTCATCCTTTCATGCTCACTAACCTCGTCCATTCTGCTGGCACACGACGATGCATACAGACCCTGACCGCCATCACATCTGAGGGAACAGCAGACAAGAGGTGGGGACGCGCTTGCGGTTGAAAATGGCGGGCCTAAAAGAACCGCTTGCGTTGAGTCGCCGAGGGAATATGCTCTTCCGCCCGGTACTTGGCCACCGTCCGCCGCGCGATCACTACTTGCCTTGTGAGCAGCCGTGCCGCAATCTCTTCATCTTTGAAGGGGTGGCCGGGATCTTCCTCTGCCACCATGATCCGAATCATCTCCCTCACCGTGACGGACGACATCATGTCGGACGGCTGATCCGCTCGCTGCAGGCCCGCATTGAAGAAGAACTTCAGCTCCAGCATACCTTGAGGACAGTACATATATTTGTTTGCCGTCACACGGCTGATCGTCGATTCGTGCATCCCAATATCCTCAGCGACCTGCTTGAGTACCAGCGGCTTGAGATACTGTACGCCTTTTTCAAAGAATCGCTCCTGAAACTTTACGATACTCGACACGACCTTCACAATCGTCTTATTCCGCTGTTCGATACTCCGAATGACCCATTGTGCAGCTCGCAGTTTCTCATCCAGGTAGGCCTTCGTCTCTGCTGATCCACTCTCGCCCGCCCCCATCAACTGCTTATAGTAGGGGCTGATCCGCATGCGAGGCAGCCCATCATCATTGAGAACGACGACCCACTCCCCTTCATTTTTGACGACGAATACGTCAGGGACAATTACATAGTTTTGAGTGTTGGTAAACGGTCTCCCAGGCTTCGGCTCAAGCACTTCGATCACCTTCGTCGCCTGAAAGACCTCTTCCACCGTGACATCTAACGCTTTCGCGATCCTCGCATACTGCCTTTTCTCCAGATCTTTGAGATGGTGCTGCACAATGGCTTCAACAATCGACCCCTTCAGCGCGCCAGGTCGAGCCCCCAACGATCCCATGGGACTCTTTCCTAAATGTCCGATTTGCAAGAGCAGGCATTCCGACAGATCTCTGGCTGCCACACCAGTCGGATCGAAACTCTGAATATCTTTCAGGACTGATTCCGCTTCGACGGGAGTGAAGTCAGTCCCGCTGACCATTTCGTCCAGCGACATGCGCAGATACCCATCATCGTCCAGATTCCCAATAATCGACCGTCCGATTGCCTTGTCACGATCCGACAACCCTGAAAACGACAGCTGCCAGAGAAGATGGTCCTCTAATGAAGTGGCTTTCGCCATGGTTTGTTCATAGGATGGAAACTCGTCCTGCGAGGGCGACTGGGATTCAGATCCGCCGATCCGACGATCACTCCCAAAGTACTCTTCCCACCCCGCTGCCGAGGCCTCGTCCGGCGTATCGCGCTCCTCCACGGTCGATTGCTCCGCATCCGGCGATTCGCTGTTCGCTGCTACCGCCGCATCCTCAGTCTTTTCCTCTGCGCTTCCAGCCTCACTGTCATCCGCCTCGGTAGGGAGCTCCTCCAAAAGCGGGTTCTCCATCAAATGTTGGGTCAAGCTCTGCTGGAGCTCGAGCCGCGACAGCTGCAGCAGTTTAATCGCCTGCTGCAATTGCGGGGTCATGATGAGTTTTTGACTAAGTCTGAGGTCGAGCCGAAGCTTCATACAAACACACTCTCACGCGTTATAGCTTGAAACGATCACCTAAATAGATGGCCCGAGCTCTCTCACTCTTTACGATAAATTCAGGAGACCCGGCCTCGAGAATCAACCCCTCGTTGATGATGTAGGCCCGGTCAGTAATGGATAATGTCTCTTGAACATTATGATCGGTGATCAAAATGCCGATGCCCTTTTCTTTCAAGCGGGTAATAATTTGCTGGATGTCCGCCACCGCAATTGGGTCGATCCCAGCAAAGGGTTCGTCCAGTAACATAAACGACGGGTTCGTCGCGAGCGCACGGGTAATTTCCAATCGCCGACGTTCGCCGCCGGACAAAGCATATGCCATGCTGGTTCGGATATGGCTCAAGTCCAGTTCTTTCAGTAGGACATCCACCCGTTCGCGGCGCTCTGCCCGAGAGTAGTCCAGCATCTCAAGAATTGCCAGAATATTATCCTCCACCGACAAACGGCGAAACACAGACGACTCTTGAGGAAGGTACCCAATTCCCTTTCTGGCACGTCTATACATTGGCAGATCCGTGATCACCTCATCGCCCAGCAAAATCGTCCCTTCATCGGGCTGACCCAAACCAACAATCATATCGAAAATGGTGGTCTTCCCAGCTCCGTTAGGACCAAGCAAGCCCACAACTTCCCCGGCAAGGACCTCAATCGAAACACCTTTCACGACCTTGCGGGCACGAAAACTTTTCACGAGCCCTCTCGCGCGCAAACCCATCGTCTCCACACTGTTCATCGATGAGTTAGCCGATGCCCCATCCCCCTGAGCCAACTCAATCACTTCGCGCCCCCCTCATCTGACTCGATCCGCACATGCGAGCCACCCTCCACCACACTCCGGTCTTCCGCTAAATACATCGTGATTTGCTTACCGCTCACTCGCGTCCCCTTATCCCAGGCTACCGGGTTGCCAGTCAGCACGATCTTATCCCCATCATGATAATAGATGGCCTTCTCGCAGGTCGCACTCCCTGAGTCCTTCTCGATTTTGACTCGTCCGGTCGCCTCAATCTGGTTGACCGAACGATTCGACACCGCCGGCACAGCATCTGGGCCCTTTGAAGGCGCGGCACCTTTCACGGCCTCACGCCCCTTCCGATCATCACTCACGGGAACCTCTTGCGCGCGAAACATCACCACCATGCGATCGGAATAGACAACCAGCGACCCGCGGGTCAGCACAACCGCCCCTTCAAATACTGCTTGGCTATCCTGATTTTTGACGGTCATTTTCTTGGCCGTAATAGTCGTGCTGACCGCTTGCTCGGCACCGCCTTGAGGCAGGGCCGCATCAGCCGATTCACGCAATGAGGCCATGCCAAACAGGCAGAGATTAAGAAGCAGGAGCCAAATCCACATGTACGTCCTCAAGTACTTCAAATTCTTGCGTGTTCAAATGTCCGACTAACCCACGCCCTATTACCTCTAAACCATGTCCAACGATACGAACTGAGTCTTGCGTACGAATTTCTTTAGTCTGATCCGTCCACACAAGATGGTTCGTATAGATCACATATCCGCTCTCAGTATGAATCACAAGTGGCTCTGAGCGGTTAGAGAGCACGAAGTTCTTCGTCTCCGTATTAAGAACCCCGTCATCTCCTGTCACCGTCAATTCCTTCCCCTGCTGGCCGAAGAGCGTAACCGCTACGACCTGCAGCATCGCCCGCCGGTCTCGCTCAAAAAGACGAGCCTCTTGTGCCTGCACCTGCCATTGCACCGCATCGCCCTTTGTTTGGGTAAAGGTAAAGTTTGAGATCGTGGCATCAGCCACGTCCATGGAGCCAGGCGGTGTGGCCGTCGGGGTGGACACTGCTGTCGAGTGCGTCATGAGCAGATAGACCAGAAAACAGGCCAACATCCCACTCAGCGCTAACAAACCGCGCCGTATCCAGCGTCGCCACACTTTATATGTGCTTCCTTTGTCAATACAGGCAATGAAACTGGCACGATAGTAGCATGGGATCAAAAGCAAGTAAACTCATGCCAGATCCATGGCATGAGTTTACTGGGTAAGGCAGGAGTACGTGAGATGAGACAAATCGTCGAAGTGATGCAGGGCGTCGCACGCGCGACTAGATCTCCTCAACAGGAGACCTAGTCGGCAGTGGGACTCGCAGGAGCTGCTGAAGGCACTTGATTCTTGACCAGCGCCACATCTGGACGTGTGACAAGTTCGATGGCGACCATCTTCGCCGCATCGCCGATGCGCCGTCTCGTCTTGATCGTCCTCGTATAGCCACCGGTACGGTCTTTAAATCGAGCCGCGACATCGCTGAACAATTTTGAGACGACGTCCTTACTTCTGATAAATGCAAGAGCTTGCCGGCGAGCCGGCAATGACCCTTCCTTGCCGAGCGTAATCATCCGGTCCGTGAACCCTCGAATTTCCTTCGCCTTCGCCTCGGTCGTTTCGATTCGCTCATGTTCGAGCAACGACGTCACGAGACTCCGGAACAGGGCCCATCGATGTTTTGTCTTTCGTCCAAGCTGTCTGCCATTTTTTCTATGACGCACGAGTTGCCTCTTGTTTCGTTACTCGCTCTTCGGATTACCGCTATTGGGCTGCACAGCATCCAGCTTGATGCCGAGACCCAGGCCCATTTCGGTCAAAATTTCCTTAATTTCGTTGAGTGATTTCTTGCCGAAATTCTTTGTCCGCAACATCTCCCCTTCGGTCTTCTGAACTAAGTCGGCGATGGTCTTGATGTTCGCATTCTTCAAGCAATTTGCGGCACGAACCGACAACTCCAGCTCATTCACACTACGGAACAGATGCTTATTCACCTCACGTTGAGCCTCATCGCTCCCCAAATCCGCGCGCCCTTCGGCTCGCTCATCTGGATTGATAAAGATATCCACGTGATCACGCATAATCCCTGCGGCCGTGGACAGCGCATCACGGGGCGAGATGGTTCCATCCGTCCAAATTTCCAAGGTCAGCTTATCATAATCAGTCATGCGACCGACACGGGCATTCTCCACATGAAAATTCACGCGTTTGATGGGCGAAAATACGGAATCGATGGCGATCACACCAATCGGCAACCCTTCTTCCTTGTTTCGCTCAGCAGGCACGTAGCCCCGCCCATGCTTCACCGTCATTTCCATATCGAACAAGGCGTCCTTGTCCAATGTTGCGATATGCAGATTCGGTGTCAAGATCGTCACGTCTGCATCATGAATAATGTCGGACCCCTTCGCTTCACCGGGGCCCTTCTTCTTGAGACGCAATGTCTTAGGCTTATCGGTATGAACCGCAAGTCGCAACCCTTTGACGTTCAGAATAATAGAGGTCACATCCTCCGTAATGCCTGGAATCGTGGAGAACTCGTGCAACACCCCTTCGATCTTCACAGTGGTCACCGCCGCACCAGTCAGCGACGATAACAGCACACGTCGCAAGGCGTTGCCCACCGTCGTTCCAAACCCGCGTTCATAGGCTTCAGTCGTAAACCTGCCGAACGTTTGGGTCTGGGTATCCTTGTCGACTTCCACCCGCATTGGGATTTGAAAGTCCTTCATTGCTTTAATCATGACTCCCCCTTCATCTCATCGAGTAGACAGCCACTGAACGGCACCAGCGCGCCGCAGAGCGCTTCCCCACTCCGTCCACAAGTCCGCACCTACCTGGAATACAACTCCACCACCATCTGTTCGTTCACCGGCAGCGGAATCTGATCCTTGGACGGCAACGAACGGACCACACCTTTAAAAGCCGTCTTATCTAGCTCTAACCACTCTGGAATGCCTCGTCCATCCACTGCCTCTAATGCCGCCTGGATCGAGATCAATGTGCGGCTTCGCTCACGAATACTGATGATATCGCCAGCCTTCACCTGCGCACCTGGTACATTGATTTTCCGACCATTCATGGTTAAATGCCCGTGGCTCACGAGCTGTCTGGCTTCTTTTCGCGAAGCGCCAAACCCTAATCGATAGGCCACATTGTCCAAGCGACATTCCAGCAATCGCAAGAGCACTTCACCGGTAATGCCAGATTGGCGTTCCGCCTTCTCAAAAACGCCACGGAATTGGCACTCCATCAAGCCGTAAATTCTCCGCAGCTTCTGCTTTTCTCTGAGCTGTGTGCTGTACTCTGAGTTCCTCGGACGCTTTTGTCCATGCTGTCCAGGAGGATAGGCCCGCCGCTCGATGGCGCATTTTTCCGTCATACAGCGCGAGCCTTTCAGAAACAACTTCTCACCCTCTCGCCGACACAACCGACAGACGGGACCGCGATACTTTGCCACTGCTCTACCTCCGGTTACCGGACATCACCACGTAGGTGCGCCCAACAATTCTCGTGTATTCGACTCTTCCGACATCCCTCGCTAGACGCGTCGCTTTTTAGGAGGACGACATCCGTTGTGGGGAATCGGAGTCACATCACGAATCATATTGATCCGCATTCCAGCCGCCTGAATAGACCGAATCGCCGATTCACGACCGGATCCAGGCCCATTCACATAGACATCAACTTGTCGCATTCCGCACTCCATCGCCTTACGCGCAGCAGCCTCGCCAGCACGCTGGGCCGCAAAGGGTGTGCTCTTTCGCGATCCCTTGAACCCTTGATTCCCTGAGCTTGCCCACACGATGGTGTTTCCGCTCATGTCAGTGATGGTGACGATCGTATTATTGAAAGAGGCCTGGACATGGGCCACTCCACTCGTCACAATCCGTCGCTCTTTCTTCTTCCCTTTTTTGACGCTCATACAGGCTCCCTACTCAGGTAACGGTCACGCGCTACGCCTTACGCGCAGGCGGTTTCGGTTTGCTTCCCACACCGGAGCGATGGCCTTTTCTCGTCCGCGCATTCGTCTTGGTCCGCTGGCCGCGGACCGGCAAACCCTTCCGATGGCGAAGACCACGGTATGTACCGCTATCGATCAGTCGCTTGATGTTCATCGAGAAGGTTTTCCTCAAGTCGCCTTCGACTTGATAGCCCTCCTGAATGATTGCTCGAATCTTGACGATATGCTCTTCGCTCAGGTCCTTAACGCGAATCGATCCATCGATCCCTGCCTTGCCCAGGATGTCGACTGCGGCTGCCCGCCCAATTCCATAGACATAGGTCAGGCCGATGTCCGCCCGCTTGTCTTTTGGTAAATCTACTCCGGCAATACGTGCCATACGCCCCCCTTACTTTTACTGCTTTCCACTCTTCGTCACTGAATACCTGACCAAGCTCTATTGCGCGCGTCCAGCGAGAACCCGAGAAGGCTACACGCTACGCGAGCAAGGAGACATGCTCAGTCCTCCTGCGACGTTCCTTATCCTTGGCGCTGCTTGTGGCGTGGATTCTCACAGAGAATTCGCACCACGCCCTTGCGTCGGACCACCTTACATTTGGCACAGATCGGCTTGACAGATGATTTCACTTTCATGTCTGTTTCACGCTCCTACTTAAACCGATAGGTGATGCGCCCGCGCGTCAAGTCGTACGGCGAGAGTTCAACGGTCACCTTATCGCCAGGAAGAATACGGATAAAATGCATGCGCATTTTCCCTGATATATGTGCAAGAATTTTATGGCCATTGTCTAGCGACACTCGAAACATCGCATTCGGTAATGTTTCGTTCACCGTGCCTTGTATTTCAATAACATCTTCTTTCGGCACGTACCTCTATCCTTTCTGCCTACCCACGAATCATAGCTGACTTAAAATACGCGGAGGCCCATTCGACTGAATCGCTATCGTATGCTCGAAATGGGCAGAGATACTCCCGTCTACCGTCACCGCTGTCCAGCGATCCTCAAGTACCTTGACGGCAGCCTTACCCATGTTGACCATCGGTTCAATCGCTAGAACCATCCCTGCCTGCAACCGAGGGCCCTGTCCCGGCTTCCCGTAGTTCGGCACCTGCGGCTCTTCATGCAATTGCCGGCCGATTCCATGGCCGACGAACTCCGTGACGACCGAGTAACCGGCTGATTCCACATGCTGCTGGATCACATGCGAAATATCTGAAAGTCGACGGCCCACCACCGCTTGCTTGATTCCGAGGTACATCGCCTCTTCGGTCACTCGGACCAGGTGGGTGATTCGTTCGTTCGTCTGACCCACCGCAACTGTGACCGCAGAATCTCCGTAAAACCCGTCAACAATCGCCCCAAGATCGAGCCCGATAATGTCACCCGCCTTCAGCGCTCGCTTTGAGGGAATCCCGTGAACGACCTGCTCATTTACTGAGGTGCAGAGAGTCTTTGGATAACTCCGATACCCCTTAAACGCCGGTCGTGCACCACGCGCTCGAATCTCTTCCTCGGCGAAACGGTCCAGCTCATCAGTCGTAATACCAGGCCTGACAGCTTTTCTTAGAACCGCTAGCACCTCCGCCACCACTCGTGACGCTTGTGCCATCACTGCAATCTCATCCGGCGTCTTGAGGATGATCATCTCACCTGATACGGCGTCAACACCTTCAAGAGATGCTGAAAGACAACATCCACTGAACCCGATGCATCCACTGATGACAATAGCCGCCGCTCATCATAATATCGCACAAGTGGAGCCGTCTGATCATCGTATACTTTCAGCCGCGTCTCGATCGCATCACGCCGATCATCGCTGCGCTGCACGAGCTGATCGCCACATCGATCACAAATCTCATCCACCTTAGGCTTTGCTAAATCAACATGGAACGTCGCTTGACACTTCGGACAACTTCGGCGGCCGCTCAACCGGCGAACCACGTCTTCGCGCGAAACATGAAAGTTTACGACCAGGTCAAGGGCACTGGATTTCGACAGAAGTACCTTTCCCAGCTCTTCCGCCTGCGTGACAGTTCTTGGAAATCCATCAAGAACAAATCCATTGGCGCAGCTGGGATCAGATAACTTATTCCTCACTAGCCCGATCACCACGGAATCAGGAACCAACTGGCCCTGATCCATAAAATTATTCACTTCAACACCAAGCGCCGTCTGATTACGAACGGCCTCGCGGAGAAGGTCGCCGGTTGAAATCTTTGCCAGCCGATACTGCGCCGCAACACGCTCCGCCTGTGTCCCCTTGCCTACACCTGGTGCACCGAGAAACACCACCCGCATCACTCCCCCTCACCCATTTCGTCCACGGAGAGGGGCCATGCCCTTACCGAGAAAACCTTCGTAATTCCTCATCAGCATGTGTGACTCAATCTGCTGTGCCGTATCGAGACCAACACCAATCACGATCAGCAGCGACGTGCCACCGAAGTAAAATGGCACATTCAGCTTATAGATCAAAAACTCAGGGATCACACATACGATCGCGAGATAAATTGATCCCGCAAACGTAATTCTTGTCAGAACTTTATAGATGTAATCGGACGTCCTTGCTCCTGGGCGAATCCCTGGAATAAATCCACCATATTTCTTCATGTTGTCTGCCATGTCCACGGGGTTCAAAACCACGGCAGTATAAAAGAAACAGAAAAATAAAATAAGGCCGACGTACATCAATGTATACAGTAGAGATCCAGGAGCGAGTTGGGCCCCGAATGCCTTCACCCATGGGGTCTCGAAAAATCCGGCAATTGTCGCTGGAAACGCAATGATCGATGACGCAAAAATAGGAGGAATGACCCCTGCCGTATTGATCTTCAGGGGAATGTGCGTACTCTGTCCGCCAAAAACTCTTCGCCCAATAACACGCTTTGCGTACTGAACCGAAACTTTCCGTCGTCCACTTTCCAGAAAAACAATGGCTGCGACCACCACGACCATCAGGAGCGCAAGAGCGACCAGCAAGACGAAGCTTAGCTGCCCAACCTTATACAAATCAAACGTCTGAGCCACAGCCGCAGGCAAACGAGCGACGATCCCCGCAAAAATAATCAAAGAAATACCGTTCCCGATGCCACGCTCGGTAATCTGTTCACCGAGCCACATCAGGAAACCTGTACCTGCTGTCAGGGTGATGACCGTCATAAGACGGAAGCCCCACCCAGCGGTCATCACGAATGCGCCTTGATTCATCTGTTCGAGGCCCACGGCAATCCCGAATCCTTGAATCACCGCAATGCCGATTGTACCGAACCGAGTATACTGAATAATCTTTTTTCGTCCGCGCTCACCCTCTTTAGCCAACTTTGAGAGGTGCGGGACGACCACGGTCAACAGCTGAAGAATAATCGATGCACTGATATAGGGCATAATGCCCAGAGCTAAGATCGTGAGCCGTGAAAGTGAGCCGCCTGAAAAAATATCCAAAAACCCAAGCAAGGCGCCGCCTTGCTTTTGGAGAAAATCTGAGAGGGCGTCGCCATTGATTCCAGGCGTAGGGATATGCGCCCCGATCCGATAGACTACCAACATCCCCATGGTAAAGAGGATGCGAGTTCGCAGCTCGGGAATTTTGAAGATATTCTGAAAACTGGTCAGGAGTCTCTCAAACACCGGGGATGACCTCGACTCTCCCTCCAGCTGCTTGAATCTTTGCTTCCGCGGACTTACTGAACTTATGCGCCTGCACAACGATCGCCCTTGTCAGATCTCCGTTTCCAAGGATCTTGATCGGCAACGTCTTTCGCTTGACCAGCCCAGCATCGACTAGCACTTGCGGCGTAATGGTGCCAGACTCCGTCATCTCACCCAAGCTACTCAGGTTGACAATCGAGTACTCCTCACGAAATATATTCGTAAAACCATGCTTTGGCACACGCCGAATCAGCGACATCTGGCCGCCCTCAAATCCGCCAGCCTGACGGCTGCGACCACCGGATCTGGCTAACAAACCCTTATGGCCCTTACCCGCTGTTTTCCCATGACCAGAACCTGGTCCACGGCCGATACGCTTACGTTTTTTCCTGGATCCTTTTGCAGGACCGAGCTCATGTAAGTTCATTGTGGCTGCACTTCCAATAGATATCCAACTTTGTCAATCATCCCTCGCACCTGGGGAGTATTGGGACGAGTAACGGTCTGTCTAATCTTCCTTAAACCGAGGCCACTCAATACAAGTCGATGCTTTTGCGGGGTGCCAATAGGGCTCCGCCGCAAGGTAATCACAAACCCTTTTGGGGTGACCTTGGGAATCTTCGGTGTAGGCATTATGCACTCACTCTGTTCTGTGCATCACTCACCGTACCTCGGCGCATTTTCAGAACGTCTTCAGCATTTCTGAGCTGACAGAGGCCGTTGAGGGTGGCGCGAACCGCATTAAATGGATTTCCACGGCCAAGCGTCTTGGCTATGACATTATGAACGCCGACAACCTCAACCACCGCCCTGACCGCACCCCCGGCAATAATTCCCGTCCCCTTCTTTGCGGGCTTCAGGAGAACATGCTCGGCTCCAAAGAGTCCATGTACCTCATGCGCAATCGTTCCAGACGTGAGGGCGACATGCACCAGGTTTTTCTTGGCCTGCTCAACCGCTTTCGCGATTGCGACAGGCACTTCAGCTGCCTTACCTTTCCCGATGCCAACCCACCCCTGTCCATCTCCGACAACAACCAGTGCGCAAAAGTTGAACCGCTTTCCACCCTTGACGACTTTCGCCACGCGATTGATAAAGACGACTTTGTCTTTCAGGCTTAATTCATCTGGATTAACTCGCACGTAACGTCTCTCCTCTTTGTTCCCCTCGCTCCTGCACCGTCACGGAATCGAGGTACGACCTAGAACTGCAGACCGCCTTCACGCGATGCCTCAGCCAACGCTTTAACGCGTCCATGGTACATCCGACCACCACGATCGAACACCACTGCCTGAACCTTGGCAGCCTTCGCCCGTTCGGCCAACAACTTTCCAACCGCCTTTGCTCCATCGATGCTTCCGGTGGATTTCACCGACGTGCGCAGAGATTTATCCAAGGAAGACGCTGCTGCTAATGTCGCCCCCTTGAGATCGTCAATGATCTGGGCATAGATATGAGAGCTACTGCGAAATACGTTGAGACGAGGCCGTTCGGCTGTTCCAACAACTCGTTTTCGCACCCGCTGTTTCCGACGTGTTAATTGATCTGCTTTATCTGCGCTATTCATGCATCACCTTACTTCCCTGTCTTTCCGGCTTTCTTACGTAGCACTTCCCCGACATAGCGAACACCCTTTTGCTTATAGACGTCTGGCGGCTTGATCGCTCTCAAGTTTGCTGCAACTTGACCAACCAATCGCTTGTCAGCTCCCTTCACATTGATCAGCGTCTGCTTATCGACCTTCACATCGATTCCAACTGGAATCGGGTACGTGACTGGGTTGATATAGCCCACATTGAAACTCATCGTCCGCCCCTGCACGGCAACCTTGTAACCGACCCCTGTGAGTTCCAAATTACGCTCGTAGCCTTTAGTCACACCCTGAACGATATTACTGAGCTCTGCGCGAGTCAGTCCGTGCATTGCACGCACATGACGGTCCTCATTTTGGCGCTCGACCACAAGCACTCCATTCGCAATCGTGATCCCAAGGCCTGGAGACAAGGACCAATCGAGCTTCCCGAGCGGGCCCTTGACGGAGACAACAGGGCCGGCAACTTTAACATCCACTCCTGCTGGGATCTGGATTGGTTTCTTTCCTATGCGTGACATCGATTCCTCGTTATTCTAGCGACCCGCTACAATGACAATCTGGTTGGCTCTCACCATTACCACACCGAGCACAAGACTTCACCCCCAAGACCAGCACGGCGGGATTCCTGATCCGTCATCAACCCCTTGGAAGTTGACAAGATTGCCACTCCAATGCCGTTCTTGACCCGTGGAATATCCTTAATTCCAACATAGACACGACGACCTGGCTTGCTCACTCGCTGCATTCCAGTGACCACAGGCACTTCGTCGACATATCGTAGCTGCACCTTTAAAACAGGATGACCATCCGCCATGTCCGCCTGGACACCCTGAATATAGCCTTCGTTCTGAAGCACTCGAAGGAGCTCTCGCTTGAGACGGGAGGCCGGCATGCTCACAGACTCGTGGCGCCGCCGAAGCCCGTTCTGTATTCGCACTAATAGATCGCTAATAGGATCTGTAACCATACCAACCCTTTCACCAACGCTCTTCGTGTCACTAACCGTCTATCTGACACCCAATGACACAGAAGGCAAATAATCTACCAACTCGACTTCCGAACCCCAGGAATCTCACCCTTCAGGCTCAGTAATCGAAAACAAATTCTGCACATGCTAAACCGGCGCAAAAACCCTCGTACGCGGCCGCAGATTCCGCACCGGTGATAGTCCCTGACTGGGAATTTCGCCTTGACGGACGATTTATTTCTCAGCGCTAATCTCGACACCTACAGCTCCTTCGTTTGACGTTACGTCCGGAATGGCATCCCCAAATGCTTCAACAACGCCCTACCTTCATCGTTCGTCTTGGCGGTTGTGACGATCGTGATGTCCATCCCATGGATCGACGCGACCTCGTCATACTGAATCTCAGGAAAAATGAGCTGTTCTTTGAGCCCAAGAGTATAATTGCCTCGTCCATCGAAGGACTTTGGCGAGACACCCCTGAAATCCCTGATCCGCGGCAGCGACAGCGTCACAAGGCGATCGAGGAACTCCCACATCCGTCGGCTCCGCAGCGTCACCTTGGTACCAATTGGCATCCCTTGGCGCAGCTTGAAAGTCGCAATGGCTTTCTTCGCCTTCGTAATAAGAGCCTTCTGACCGGTGATCAGGCCCAACTCCGCAGCGGCACTCTCCAAGAGCTTCACGTTCTGAATGGCTTCACCCATTCCCACATTCAGCACAATCCGCTCAACCTTTGGCACTTGCATGATATTTTTATAACCGAACTCTTTCATGAGTGCGGGCACAACCTTCTGCAAGTAGGTCTCACGCATCCGTGGATTGAACTTGGACTCTTCGCTGCCCTCGTCCATGACCTGAGGCGCCGACGACCCTTCCTTTTTCTTGGGTGGTCGCTTCTCTGACGTCTTATTGCCTTTTCCTGATTCAACCTTCGCCATCTGGCGTCCTCACTCCTACTCGACTGAGTCGTTCGATTTTTTGCTGAACCGGACCCGCTTGCCATCATCGAGCGTACGTACGCCCAGTCGGGTTGGTTTCTGCGTCACAGGACACAGATACATCACATTTGAGATCGCAAGAGGCGCTTCTCGCTCGAGAATGCCACCCTGCTTGACTTTCTGATTGGGCTTGGTGTGGCGCTTGATCATGTTCAGCTTTTCAACCACAACCTTGCCCACTCCCGGATCAACCGAGAGCACTTTGCCGGACTTGCCGCGATCACGCCCAGAGATCACGACGACCACATCGCCCTTCCGAATTCGACTTTTTACCAACGCCTGCTTATTCATCCGGCCGTCACCACCCTCGTTAAAGCACTTCAGGAGCTAGAGAAATAATTTTCATGAACTTCTTCCAGCGCAGCTCACGCGCGATCGGCCCAAATATACGCGTGCCAACCGGATCCCCATCCTTATTGATCAGTACGCACGCATTCCGATCGAACTTGATATAGGATCCATCCTCACGACGCACCTCTTTCGTCGTCCTGACAACCACGGCGCGACTAACATCACCCTTCTTCACCGTTGCCGCAGGGATAGCCTCCTTGACCGCCACCACGACAATGTCTCCGAGTGACGCATACCGACGCCTGGTCCCACCGAGCACATGAAAACACATGGCCTGCTTCGCGCCAGAATTATCGGCCACGTCCATGTATGTATAGCTTTGAATCATAGTGCCTGTTCCCTCTAGCCTTCAAACGATCCCGGCCTACCCGCCCTGCCCCTTTTCCACGACTTCAATTACACGCATATGCTTATCTTTACTGATAGGCCTCGTTTCGATCATGCGTACACGGTCGCCGATCTTGCAGGTGTTCTCCTCATCATGGGCCTTGAATTTCGTTACCCTCCGAAGCACCTTCCGATAGAGCGGATGAATAATCGACCGTTCAATCTCGACCACAACGGTCTTATCCATCTTATTACTGACCACACGGCCAACCCATTCACGTCGCTTGGTTACTGACTCCGCCATCCTCAGGCCCCTTTCGCCGTGGTAGAAATTGGCTCAACCTGCTCGGGCTCGCGTTGAATCGTCTTGACCCTCGCAATGGACCGCTTTGTCTTTCGCACCTGCATGGGGTTCTCTAACCGCCCGGTCCCCAGCTGAAAACGAAGATTGAAAAGCTCCTGCGTAAGCTGCTGCGATTTCTCTGCTAGCTCAGGTGCCGTTAGCTGCCGTAATTCCTTCAGATCCATGGATGCGCTCCCTACCCTTGCGTCCGATTCAGTCGATATTAAAACTCGCCGCGTACCACATACTTTGTGGCAATTGGCAACTTATGAGAAGCCAATCGGAAGGCCTCCCTGGCAACTTCCGGCGTCACACCGTCCATCTCATAGAGAATGCGGCCTGGCTTGACGACGGCAACCCAATACTCAGGATTACCTTTACCCTTACCCATTCGAGTTTCAGCCGGCTTCTTCGTAATCGGCTTATCGGGGAATATTCTGGTCCAAACCTGCCCCCCTCGTTTCACACAGCGAGTGATCGCGATGCGCGCCGCCTCAATCTGTCGACTGGTGATCCATCCTGGCTCAAGCGCCTTTAATCCAAATTCTCCGAGGGTAATCTGGCCGCCACGATAGGCTTTGCCTGTCATACGCCCCTTCATCATTTTGCGAAACTTAACTTTCTTTGGTGCTAACACAATACCCTCATCAATTAGCCAAGTCTGCGTTCAAATGGTGATTCTTTTTTGATGGGCTGCAAAGGCAGAACTTCACCCTTGTAGATCCACGTCTTAATTCCGATCTGTCCCATCGTCGTATGGGCTTCAGCAAACCCATAATCGATATCAGCCCTGAGTGTATGGAGAGGAACACGGCCTTCGCGGTACCACTCAGAACGGGCAATCTCCGCTCCACCAAGACGACCACCGACCATAATCTTAATGCCTTGAGCGCCAAGGCGAAGTGCGGACTGCACGCTGCGCTTCATTGCCCGACGGAACGCCACACGCTTTTCCAACTGGGTGGCGACGTTTTCACAGACCAGCTGGGCATCCAGCTCAGGCTTCTTGATTTCCTTCACTGTAATGTAGACCTGACCCGAGTACGCCTTCTCCAACTCAGCCTTGAGCTTGTCGACCTCTGCCCCCTTACGGCCAATGATGATACCTGGCCGTGCGGTGGAAATGATCACCCGCGTCTGGTCTCCAGATCGCTCGATCTCAATCTTCGCTACACCAGCATGGAATAGACGCTGCTTGACCATCTTGCGGATTCTGATATCTTGATGGAGCAGCTTCGCATAGTCCTTACTGGCATACCACCGAGAACTCCAGTTGACGTTGTATCCTAGTCGGTACCCGATCGGATGTGTCTTGTGCCCCATAACTTCTTATGCCTCACTCAGCCAGGGAATGAATCGGTTCCGCTTGCCGTCTCTGCCTATCGCTTCTCTTTGACGCCCACCGTCGACACGACGACCGTAATGTGACTCATGCGCTTCTGAATGGCATTCGCGCGCCCCTGCGAGCGAGCACGAAAGCGCTTCAGTGTCGGTCCGCAATCGACAAAGGCCCTCAATACCACCATGGACTCGCTATCGCCCATCTCCTTTTGTTCCGCATTGGCCACGGCTGACCGCAAAATCTTCTCAACAACCTTACATGCCTGACGCGGTGTATTGCGAAGCAATGCCAATGCCATCGGAACCTGCTGGCCACGGATCAAGTCGATGACCGGACGCGCTTTCCTCGGAGAGACACGTACAAATCTTAGAACTGCTTGTGCTTCAGCCATAACCTTCCAATCCAATCGAGTTTGCCGAGACCGCGGTCTGTCACCTACTTGAGGGCGACTGACTTCTCTGTCCTGGCATGCCCATGCCCTTTAAAGAATCTGGTCGGAGCAAACTCGCCCAGCTTATGCCCGACCATGTTTTCTGTCACGAAGACAGGAATAAACTTCTTGCCGTTATGGACCGCGAACGTATGTCCGATCATATCTGGAATGACGGTGGACCGTCGCGACCAGGTCTTAATGATCTTTCGGTCCTTACTCTGATTCATCCGCTCAACTTTCTCAAGCAGATGATCGTCAACGAATGCGCCCTTACTTACAGACCTCGGCATCGCGTACTCCTACTTGCGGCGGGAAATAATGAACTTGTCCGTCGCCTTATTGTTCCTGGTCTTGTACCCCTTGGTTGGGAGACCCCATGGGGAGACTGGGTGGGGATTACCCTGCCCAGACTTTCCTTCGCCGCCACCATGCGGGTGGTCGACAGGATTCATGACCACACCGCGCACATGAGGGCGTCGGCCCTTCCATCTCGTCCGACCCGCCTTCCCAACACTCACATTCTCGTGATCCGTATTACCGACCTGCCCAACGGTCGCCATACAGGCCGAAAGAATTCGCCGCATTTCTCCGGACCTGAGTCGCACCTGAATATACTCGCCATCACGACCCATAACCTGGGCAGAGCCGCCCGCGCTACGAATAAGCTGTCCGCCCTTCCCGGGCTTTAGCTCGATATTATGGATCGTGGTTCCCAAAGGCATGCTGGATAATGGCAACGCGTTGCCAACACGAACCTCAGTACCCAGACCAGCCTGCACCACATCGCCAACCTTCAAGCCGACAGGAGCCAGAATATAACGCTTTTCTCCGTCCTTGTAGTGCACCAGGGCAATTCGTGCTGAACGATTTGGGTCGTACTCCAGAGCAGCGATGATGCCAGGGATACCGCTCTTGTCACGACGAAAGTCAATCTTCCGATAGAGGCGCTTATGCCCGCCCCCACGGAATCGCACAGTTGTCCGGCCCGCATTGTTTCTGGCACCAGTACTCCGACGGAATGAGGTCAGAGATTTCTCTGGCCGTTTCCTCGAGAGGTCCTCGGTCGTTACCGCGGTCATGCCGCGACGCCCAGGTGTTCTCGGCTTGAATACTTTGATTCCCATGCTACAGTCGTCCTTCCAATACACCGAGTTAATCACGGTGCAGCGTCGCGCTATGCGCTCTCGTAGAGCTCCAACTTTTCGCCTTGCTTGAGCTTGACGAAGGCCTTCTTCCAATCTGATCGCTTACCGGAGAAACGCCCCAAGCGCTTTACCTTTCCAAGCACATTCATCACATTCACGCGCTCAACCTTGACCTTCAAGAGCGTTTCGACCGCTTGCTTAATCTGAACACGGTTCGCATCTCGGTGGACGAGAAAGGCCACGGTGTTGTTGGCTTCCCGCATTGCCGTAATCTTTTCCGTCAACAGCGGCTGCAACAGAATGCCATGGAGACCTGCTTTCATGACCAGACCTCCTTCAACCGAGGCAATTCCCGCTCAGGAATTAGAATCAGTTCAGCCCGTACAATGTCATACACATTCAATCCTTCAGGACCCACCACACATACGTTTGGAAGGTTACCTGCTGCTTGCGCCAATCCAGGATGTCCTTCGCCAGCCACAATCAGGGCATAGGCGCCAGGACCAAAATTAGCCAACACCTGTGCCAACAATTTTGTCTTTGGCTGGTCCAACGCAAGATTCGACACAATCACCACTTGTCCGTCCGCTAACTTTGCAGAAAGTGCGCTCTGCAACGCAGCACGATACTTCTTCTTCGGCATACTATAGGAATAGTCACGCGGTTTTGGCCCAAACACTGACCCTCCATGACGCCAGACAGGAGAGCGAATTGAGCCAGCGCGTGCTCGCCCTGTATGCTTTTGCTTCCATGGCTTCTTTCCAGATCCAGCAACCTCTCCACGCCGCAATGTCGATGCCGTACCCTGACGCTCACAAGCACGTTGCATCACCACTGCTTCATGAACTAAGGCCGTGTGCAGCTTACAGCCAAACACTTCCTCTGGAAGCTCGACGGACCCGACTTTTTGTCTCTTCAAATCAACGACATCAACCGTGGGCATGCCCTACCCCTTCTTAGACTTTCTCACCATGATCAGTCCATTTGCTGCGCCAGGGATAGCCCCACGAACAAACAGCAAGTTCTCATCAGGTCTGGATTCAATAACTTTCAATCGCTGAACTGTAATTTGCTTCGCGCCCATGTGCCCAGGCAAGGTCTTCCCTTTCCAGACACGAGAAGGATACGAACTAGCACCCATCGAACCGGGATGACGATGGAACATAGATCCGTGAGATTCAGGTCCGCCAGCATAATGATGCCGCTTCACCACTCCCTGAAATCCCTTCCCCTTAGAAATCCCGATGACATCAACCCAGTCGCCCTTCTTAAAGATGTCGACCTTAATAGATTGACCCACCGTCACTTCACCAACCTTCTGAAACTCTCTAAGAACACGTGTCGCTGGCGCCTCAGTCTTCTTCAGATGTCCCAATTCAGCCTTTGACAGCTTCCGCTCCTTCACTTCACCAAATGACAACTGAACAGACTCATACCCGTCACGCTCTTTTGTCTTAATCATAACCACGCGGCATGGACCAGCCTCGATCACAGTGACAGGCGTAAACCTCGTCTCATCAAATATCTGGGTCATCCCCAGCTTTTTACCCAATAACCCGTTCGTCATGTGTGACGTTCCTTGTCAGTCATCTACAATTAGAGCTTAATCTCGACATCTACTCCGGCAGCCAAGTTCAACTTCATCAGAGAGTCCATGGTCTCAGGAGTCGCGTCCATGATATCCATCAGACGCTTGTGCGTTCTGATTTCGAACTGTTCGCGAGACTTCTTATCTGCATGCGTTGCACTCTGCACCGTAAATTTCTCAATGCGCGTAGGAAGCGGAATCGGCCCGACAATCTTCGCTCCGCTTCGGCGAACAGTCTCTACGATTTCCGCCACAGACTGGTCTAAGACGCGGTAATCGAACCCGCGTAACCGAATTCTGATTCTTTGTTCAACCTTAACCATTCATTCCTCTATTCATCCGACCAATCATTACGCCAGAATTTCGGTAACGACGCCAGAGCCGACGGTCTTGCCGCCCTCGCGCACCGCGAACCGCAACCCTTGATCCATCGCAATCGGGCCAATCAGCTCACCCGTCACACTCACATTATCGCCCGGCATGACCATCTCCACCCCCGGATTCAACGTCATCACCCCCGTGACATCGGTCGTCCTGAAATAGAACTGGGGCCGGTAGCCATTGAAGAACGGCGTATGCCGCCCGCCTTCCTCCTTGGCCAACACATAGATCTCCGCCTTGAACTTCGTATGCGGCGTGATGCTCTTCGGCTTCGACAGCACCATCCCGCGCTCCACATCTTCCTTCTTCGTGCCGCGCAGCAGCACGCCCACGTTATCGCCGGCTTGCCCTTCATCGAGCACCTTCCGAAACATCTCGACGCCGGTTACAATGGTGATCTGGTTCGGTCGCAAGCCCACGATCTCGATTTCATCCCCCACCTTCACGATCCCCCGCTCGATACGTCCCGTCACAACAGTCCCGCGACCGCTAATGGTGAACACGTCTTCGATCGGCATCAAGAACGGCTTATCGATGGGGCGCTCGGGCGTCGGAATGTAGGTATCGACCGCCTCCAGCAGCTTGAGCAGCGACGGCACGCCGAGCGGACCCTGATCTCCCTCCATCGCCTTCAACGCCGAGCCATGAATGATGGGGGTCTGGTCGCCCGGAAACCCATACTTCGTCAAGAGCTCCCGCACTTCGAGCTCGACCAGCTCCAAGAGCTCCGCGTCGTCGATCTTATCGGCCTTATTCAGAAACACGACAATGTACGGCACCCCGACCTGCCGCGCCAAGAGGATGTGCTCCCGCGTCTGGGGCATCGGGCCGTCTGCCGCACTCACGACCAGGATGGCGCCGTCCATCTGCGCCGCTCCGGTGATCATGTTCTTGACATAATCGGCGTGGCCTGGACAGTCCACATGGGCATAGTGGCGATTGGCGGTCTCATACTCCACGTGACTGATGGCAATGGTCATGATCTTGGTGGCATCGCGTCGGCCCTGGCTCTCGCTGGCCTTCGCCACTTCGTCGTAGGGAATGTACTTGGCCATGCCCTTATCCGCACAGACCTTGGTCAAAGCCGCGGTCAACGTCGTCTTGCCATGGTCCACGTGCCCAATCGTCCCAATATTCACATGCGGCTTCCGCCGCTCATATTTCGCCTTCGCCATACCTAACTCCCTTTC
>JANOMG010000215.1:0-2217 GCA_031420175.1 Nitrospira sp. | reverse complement strand
CCGGGGTCACGGTCCACGCCCATATCATCAGCCAATTACTCGGGGCTGGTTTAGAAGGACGGCGCCCGATCGACACGCCCAGTGAATCGCAGGAGTGGCTGTGGACGATCCTGTGGGGTGTGTTAGGCGCCGGACTTGGTGTGTGGACGCGTTCTCCGTGGCGGCTTACGCTGGGTTCGGCGGGCGGGCTGTTCATCCTTGGCGTCATGGTGGTTGTTGCGTTCGATCAGGGATGGTGGATCCCGCTCGTGCCACCATCCCTGGCTTGGGTACTCTCTGGGTCCGTCGTGACGATCTGGGTGTTGAGCCGGGAGCGGAAGGAGCGCGCCCTTCTGATGCACCTGTTCTCCAAGCACGTTTCCGGGGAAGTGGCTGAAGCAGTCTGGCAACAGCGCGAGCAGTTTCTGCAAAATGGGCGCCCTCGGTCCCAACAATTAGTCGCGACTGTCTTTTTCTCCGACTTCAAGGGGTATACGGCCGCTTCAGAAAAAATGACCCCTGAGGCTCTGATGGACTGGGTCAATGCGTATCTGGATGTCATGGCAGGGCTGGTGATCAAACATGGAGGTGTCATCGATGATTATGCAGGGGATGCGATCAAAGCAAACTTTGGGGTCCCACTCCCACGGAATTCAGAGGAGGAGATCGCCCAGGATGCGGTGAATGCCGTGACTTGTGCTCTGGCCATGGAGGGGCAGATGCATCGGCTCAATTTCCGACATGAACAGGATGGTCTTGCGACGATCGGGATGCGGATTGGGATTCACACTGGACTTGTTGTTGCCGGGAGTGTCGGCACTTCTGAGCGACTCAAATATACGACGGTCGGTGATGCGGTGAATACGGCGGCGAGATTAGAAAGCTTGGATCGGGATATCGTTCAGGAAATGCCGGGGCGGCGATTGTGCCGGATCTTGATCGACGAGAGCACGAAGCGCTATCTTGGGGATCGCTTCGTGCTCGATCGCATTGGGGAAGTCAGCGTCAAAGGCAAAGAACAAAGCCTTATGGTTTACAGAGTCATCGATCACGTTCGGGAGGTCACGGCTCCTCAGCTAGTAATCCCAGCGGTTCCCGCGCGATGATTGCCTCTTCCGGTCCTCACCCGGCCTTTCCATCCTGAATAGTGAGGTCAAAGTTTCCGATCTCTCGTAAATCGACCTGATCCAACAATTCAGCCCGATTTTTTCGCAAAGCCAGATCGGTCGGCGCCGTTTCAATCAGCTCCGAAATGACCATCACGGCGTCATACCACAGCCCATCTGCCGCAAATCGATAAAAGGCATCGGTCGTGGGAGCCGCTGCCAGATTTATGTCGGCGCGTTCGACTCGCTCGATGGCGCCCACCGCGATGACATCTTTGGACCGACGCTTAGGGTCGAGGACGAGAGCGATGGACCAGGTGTAGCGCTCACCAGGAATCAGTTTTACCCCATACTCTGAGAGGCGCACCCGCTGTATTCCGGCCTGCGTGGGCACTGGCAATCGCTTTTCCAGTAGCGGGGTATCGCCTTTCTCAAGCGTCAGGGTCAATTCTACGGGGTTGGTCACTACGTCGGAGGCAAACCAATAGAGATCCGGTTGTTCACGTACGGTTAAGCCGGTATGGCCTGGTGCAAGCACGGACAAAATCGGGACAGACTTGTTTGTCCCTCGTGTCCCTCCTCCCACCCGCCGCCCTGCCGAAGGGGCGCCGAGACCGCGAGGTGGCTGATACAGGAGAGCTTTCGTCACCTGTACGGCCTGTGCCTTCTGCTCTTTGACCTCCTTCGCAAGCGAGGAGGGCGCAGTTGGACTTTCCTCCGCGATCGCCACAAGCGGCAGGCTGATAAGAAACCCGAGTATGAAACCCCACTTCGTGAGTGTTGTTTGCTTCATAGAGTCACCTCCTATTTTCGGATACCAGTGCTATCTAATCCATGAGGGAACTACTCGTCTAACAGGGTGTGGAAAAACCATTGTGGTACAGCGAAAATTCGATGGCCTGCACGTCAGAGACAAGCACGGTCTGTCTGGTCTATCTGATTGGTTTGGTTTGTTTATCTGGTTCAACCAAATAAACGAGACAGAGCAAATGAACAAGTTTCAGTGCGCGAGATGCGGCAAATGATGTTCGACTCCTATCGTTCCAGACAGGACGTCCGGAACGACCTGTTGAGGTGTCGGGAAAATCATGCGAGCCAAGAGGCCTGTGCGGGTCGTGGTTTTTGTTTTATG
>JANOMG010000214.1:0-15154 GCA_031420175.1 Nitrospira sp. | reverse complement strand
GACAAGCTGACAAACCAATGGACGGACTGGGTGGATTACTGGGCCGTGGATTTCGATTACGAGAGCCGGAAGGAGATCATCAAGGTCGAGCGGGGAATGGGCGTGAGTGGCGTACGGGGGCATCTGCCGGGACAGGAACCTCCTCAGCGCGAGCTGGACCTGCCCGCTGCCGACTTCGAGGAACGTTGGACGGGCGCCTACATCTTCGAGAACGAATGGCAAAGCTTCCGCACCCGCCAGAGCCGCATTCTCGAATTAACGACCGCCAGTCACAGCTACCCCACACCTGGCCGCTACGTCATCGCAGTCAAGGTGATCGATATTTTCGGCAACGATACGATGACGCTCATGCCCATCACAGTGGGGTGACGAAATAAAACGGGGTGTGGGTTTTTTCTTGCCGGAGTGTCCAGCGTTTCCTGTGAGAGAACGCCAGGACATTCTACTGTTGGAGTTCGGAGTAAGCGGTGTGGGCGAACAGAGTGAGGGGAGTGGCCGAGGCTGCCCTGTACTGCGCGTATCGAACGAGCGCCGTTTCATCGTGCGCGTTCGGCGAGCAAGAAGGGCACTTGGCCGATCCTTCCCTATCCAAGAACCAAACGGATCTCATCCAAGATTGAAGGAGTATATGAAAAGCCATCGCACAGATCTCAGGAATATTGCCCGCCGTGCCATGATCGAACGCGACCTCTTGCCTGATTTTTCTGCCGCGGCGATGGCCGAGCTTGCCCGCATACAGGGTGCTGCCACAGACCGGCATGCGGGCATGCGTGACTTAACGGGACTGCTCTGGGCGTCGATCGACAACGACGATTCCCGGGATCTCGACCAACTCACCGTGGCTGAGCCACGGCCGGATCGGTCTGTAAAGATCCTGGTTGCGATTGCCGATGTGGATGCGCTGGTCACCAAGGACTCCGCCCTGGATGGTCATGCCAAGCACAATACGACCTCAGTCTATACGTCCGGCGACATGTTCCCCATGCTGCCGGAAAAGCTGTCGACCGATCTGACGTCTCTCGGTGAAGGGCAAGACCGCCTTGCGATCGTCGTGGAAATGATGATTGCGGAAGATGGAGCGGTTCTCAGCTCGACCCTCTTTCGGGCCCTGGTTCACAATCACGCGAGGCTCGCCTATAACGGCGTCGCCGCCTGGCTCGCAGGGGAGGCGCCCGCGCCTGAGCGGGTCACGGCTGTTTCCGGTCTCGACGCGCAACTCCGCCTCCAGGACCAGGTCGCGCAGCGGCTCAAGGTACGACGACATCAGCAGGGAGCCCTGAGTCTTGAAACGATTGAGCCACGAGCCGTGTTTGATGGTGAGCTGCTGACCGATCTCAGGGTTGAGCAGAAGAATCGCGCGAAGGAACTGATCGAAGATTTTATGATCGCGGCGAATCAGGCGACGGTGTCGTATCTCAGGGGAAAGGGCGTGCCCTCCTTCCGCCGCATCCTGCGCTCTCCCGAACGGTGGCAGCGGATTATCGAGGTGGCCGCACGCTGGGGCGAGCACTTACCCCCGGAGCCGGATGCGCGTGCGCTCGAAGCCTTTCTCGTCGCGCGGCGGAAAGCTGACCCACTCAGATTTCCCGATCTGTCCCTGGCCATCGTGAAGCTCATCGGCAGAGGCGAATATATCCTCGACCAGTCGAAAGATGGCGCGCCCGAACATTTCGGGCTTGCCGTGAAGGGGTATACCCATTCTACGGCTCCCAACCGGCGCTTCCCCGATCTCATCACCCAACGACTGGTCAAAGCGACGCTGGCTGGCACGCCGACGCCGTACCAGCCGGAAGAACTGAAGTATCTGGCAGGCCACTGTACCGAAAAAGAAGACGATGCGGAAAAAGTCGAACGGCGGCTCCGTAAATCCGCAGCAGCCCTCTTGCTCGAATCGCGGATCGGGCAGCGCTTCGAGGCCATCGTGACGGGCGCGTCAGACCGAGGCACGTGGGTCCGGCTCCTTGAGCCGCCGGTCGAGGGAAGAGTGGTGACCGGCACGAGTGGCCTCGATGTCGGAGATAGTGTGCGAGTAGAACTCATCAGCACGGACGTCGAACGGGGGTACATCGATTTCGTCAGAGTTGGAGTGTGAGGGAGTCGCCGTTCGATCATTTTTGCGCGTCGCGGGCGATTCTGGCACGACAAGCGGGACGAGCGAGACTGGCGGGACGGGCGAGACGAGGTGTGAATCCAATCTGTCCACGCCGCGCCTTTCTCGCGCTTCCCGCGCCACGGTCCCAGGCGTCACTTCGTGAGGACGCATTTCTCGTAGAGATCGTTCAGTTTCCCCGTCGGATCGTAGCGAGCCTTGAGCCTGCGGTATGATGTTTCGTCGTACAACTGCCAGAATTCTTCACGCGAATAAAACGAATTCGAATAGAGAGATTTCTTGCCGTCCAGCTCCCGAACCTTGGCTTCTATTTTTGTATTGAAATAGCCTTCCTCGTGGTCGCTTCTGACGGCATCCCAGAATCCAAAGTTAACATAGAGCCTCCGGGGATTCATGGGATACAGTGTATAGGAGACCGATGGATCATAGGCCGCGACCGGACAGATCCATACAGGCTTGATCCCGATTTCCCGATTGAAGAACCGCGCAAACGCCGGCGCATGCTCAATCGGGATCTCCACGTCCTGAATTACCGCTTCTTGCCGCCCTCCAAGAGCCCTGGCGACCAGCTGCGCGATGCGTGAGTCGTTGAACAGCTTGCGCAGCTTCCAATAGACCGTAGAGTTGAGATGCTTTCGCCCCCATAACCAGCGTACCAACGGATGCTGTGCAAGGAAATGTTTTGAACACCAGAACCAATCAGTGTCCCATCGCCACAGATAGTCGTGCGTTGTGAGGTAGTCGATCTGTTTGCGGGGGATCGATTGATAATAGATGTGCCGATCGGTGTAATCGCTGAGCCATTCGGCCTGGTCGACGAATGCACCCGTCGTGAGGTAAAGCTCCTGTTCATTGAACATCGTGCCGTCGACGAAATCCACCTGCCGGTCCCGGCAGACCTGTCCCAGCGCCTGGAAATAGGTTTCGAGGTTTGCGTAGCGCTCGTGCCGTAGTCTGACGAATTTCCTCACAGGCACGAGCAGCACTTTCACTTTCAGTGCGTAGCCCAGCGTGCCATACGAATTGGGAAAGCCGACAAACAAATTTCTATGCTCATTATCTTTGGTGGCTACCGCGATCGTCCCATCAGGCAGGAGGACTTCAATTTCGAGGATCGTTTCGTGGACAAAGCCATATTTGAACGAAGATGATTCAATGCCGATTCCCGCTGTCGCTCCGCCGATGGTGATCGATTTCAGTTGGGGGACGACGGCAGGCATCAGCTGGAACGGCAGGGTTTCGCGGACAAGGTCTTCGTAGGTCGTCATCCCTTCCACTTCTGCGAAACGTTCTTTCTCGTCGACGTGGATCACCTGATTGAAGTGGCGCACATCCAGTCTGTGCCGCGGCTCCTGAACACGTTGCCGGAACAGATTGGACGTGGATTTTTCGAGTGCGAGAGGTCCGGTCGTGTTCGACGTATGAAGAGTCTTGATCAAAGACTCCCGTTTGCGGGCATGGTCTTCATGCGAGATCATGGTATTACCGCACCGATTCGTATCCGCCCAGCAGGCCCCGTTTCGACATCACGATTTGCCAGAGGTGGATGGTCCTGGCGCGGAATGCCCCCGCGAGAGAGAGAAGATAGTAGCGCCACATCCGGGAGAAACGTTTATCGAAGGTAGACGGCAATTGCCCCTGCTGCCGATCAGCGTTCTCTTGCCATGCCAGGAGGGTGCGGTCGTAGTCCGTCCCGAAATTATGCCAGTCCTCCATGACAAAGAGCCCTTCCATCGCGGCGCTCAGTTGCGCCACAGAGGGAAGCATGCCGCCCGGGAAAATGTATTTGTCGAACCAGGGATCGCCGGTGGTGACGGAGGCATTGTTCCCGATGCTGTGGAGCAGAAACAGGCCATGGGGCTTGACGGTTCTGTGGGCCACCTCCATGAGGCCGCGGTAATTCTTGTATCCCACATGTTCGCAGATGCCGATAGCGGCAACCTTGTCGAATTCTCCGGTGGCTTCACGGTAGTCCATGAGTCTGATGTCAACGGGAAGCCCGGCACACCAGCGACGCGCATAGGCCACTTGTTGTTCGGAAATGTTGTAGGCCACCACCGAGCAGCCATATTTGGAGGCCGCGTAATGAGCAAATCCTCCCCATCCGCACCCCAGCTCTAGCACGCGTTCTCCTTGCTTGAGCTGCAGCTTCCGGCAAATGAGATCTAACTTATGCTCCTGGGCCTCCGCCAGGTTCTGTGTCCCCTTCCAGTAGGCACAGGTATATTGCATGTGAGGACCCAGCATGCGTTCGTAAAATTCGTTGTTCAAGTCATAGTGTTGTTGGGCCACTCGTTTCGAGCGACGCTGATTCTGCATGTTGAATAGGCGAGCCTTGAGCACGTTCAGCATGAGCCGCTTATCAATCACGGCTTTGTCGAGGCCGGCTAGATGGAATCTGAAGAAAAACTCATCGAGCTGATTGGCATCCCACCAGCCATCCATGTAGGACTCGCCGAGTCCAAGCGAACCCTCAGTCAGGATACGATCGTAGAATCGATCATGGTGTACCTGGATATCCCCCGGTTGAGACCCATTCATGTGCACCTGGGCCTTCTCGAGTAACGCTTGAACAACGTGCTGTGGATTCATAGAGATGACCGTCTTCCCTTGGCCGGATGGGTGGTGCGTTCGGCGCCACTCATGCTGAGTTGTCTCACAGGATGCTGAAACGCTCCATTAGCCTGTCGTGTTCATGTGGTCTATTCGGTCTGTTTTGTTTGGTTGCAGGAAACTCACTAGATGGACCAGACCGACCGGGTATGTCCCGAGCGTGCGGGCCAGTGAAGCTCTGGCTTACCTGCATCGTACTGCCTCCGCTTGCCAGATTGAAGCCTGGACCAAACAGGAATACGCCACCAAATAGGAGCTGCGGCTCCGCTGAGTTCTACTACAGATGCAGGGTTTTTTCGGTCGCGAGGATTGCGGCTTTGATGTGGGCAGGCGGGACTCGCAGATCCCACACGATCCCGAACCAGGAGAGGACCGTTAAGAAGTAATAGGAAAAGTCCACCTCCCACCACAACCACCCCTGATTGACCGATGACTGGTAGTAATGGTGGTTATTGTGCCAGCCTTCTCCACAGCAGAGAACCGCCAGGATGAAACTGTTCTTGCTCCCATCACGGGAGTTGTATCGAACCCGACCGACGATGTGCGTCAGGGAATTGATGAAGAATGTGCAATGATAGAGGACAGTGGTGGAAATGAAGAATCCCCAGACCAGTCCCGGGAACCCCCATAGTGCATACATCAGCAATGCGTACAGCAAGGGCGGAATGACGTGAAAGCGGTTGAGGAAGCGCAGTTCGGGGTATTTTACCACGTCCCTCACGACCGTGAAATCGGTCTGTATATATTCGTCAGACAGAAGCCATCCGACATGGGAATACCAGAACCCGCGTAGCAACGGGGAGTGGCGATCTTCTGCCCGGTCTGAGTGCTTGTGGTGGTGCCGATGGTGTGAGGCCCACCAGAGCACGCCCTTCTGTGCAGACGTCATGGCGAAAAAGGCCAAGAGAAACTGGAAGACTCGGCTGGTTTTGTACGAGCGGTGTGAGAAGTAGCGGTGATACCCTGCCGTGATGGCGACCATTCTCAGGTAATAGCTCCCCAGGGCCAGCGCCACCCACTCCATGCTGATTCCGGTCTGAATGACCCATAGGCACATCAGGTGGATGGTTAGGAAGGGGATGGCACCCTTCCATTGGAGCTGTTTCGCGGTCACATCCTGATCGAGGGAACCGACGGAGTCGCACGACAGTCTATTCATACAGGGTGCTCATCGTTGATCTTCATCCTCGAACTCAATCGTGGATTGCAAGAAGCGGGGCCATTCTACGTGATTGACGTCGGCCTAGGAAGCAAAAAAACGTCATAAAATGAGAAAATGGTTGCCGCGCCATTTTTCGGTCTCTGGGGGGCTCTGCCCTAAATAGTCTATCTGGTTTCTCTGGTTCAATGAAATACACGAGACACACTAGAGCAATCAGCCGGTCTTCAGGCTGCGCAGTCGTTACTGGGTTTGCGCGTTTGGCGTCGATTCTGGCGACTCCAGGCTCGTGCGGCCGAGTGTGCCGTTGCGGTAGTCCAACAAGAGAATCCTCGCCGCTTTGTCCCGGTCCAGCCCGCCGCCGCTCCTGGTCAGCAGGCAGCCGCGTTTTTTGGCGATGGCGTCGATCACGTCCGAGCTCGTGAGCCCCTCGACCGCAAACCCGTAGCGGGCCGTGAGCCTGGCAGGGTAGCGCGCCAGCAGGATGGCGGCGAGAAACTCGGCGACCGTTTCGTCATCGACAACCGTGTGGCCCACGGCGTTGACCGTGGCGAGCAGGAGGCCCACGTGAGGATCCTTGATGGTCCCCCACAACAGTCCGGGCGAGTCGGTGATGGCCATGTGGTCGTTCAGTTTGTGACGCTGTTGGACTTTAGTTACCGCTGGTTCGTCGCCCACACGAGCGATGCGGCGTTTGAGGAGCATATTCATCAGGGTCGATTTGCCGACGTTGGGGATTCCCATAATCAGCATGCGCAGCGGCTTCACGCTGCTGTTCCGATAGGGGGCGAGCGGCTGACAGAGCAGGGGTACTTTGGCGGCATCGCCCGTATGATGACACGAGAGGGCCACGGCGCTGACACCCGGTTGCCGGTTATACAGGTCGAGCCAGGCTTGCGTGACGGCGGGATCGGCCAGATCGGCCTTGTTGAGCACTTTCAGGCTTGGACGCTGGCGGACCAGGCGCAGCTCTTCGATCAGCGGGTTGACGCTAGCTTCCGTTATTCGCGCATCCAGCACCTCGACGATGACATCGATCACTTCCATCGTCTTGGCCGCTTCTTTGCGCGCCGCATTCATGTGACCTGGAAACCATTGTATAGACATGGGGGGCTAAACTTTCTGATGAAAAGGAATTGTATTCTGTCAGGATGCTGAAAAAGTCCACCAGCGGCGTTCTCGCATCGTTCAGACCCTCAACGTACCCCTGAGGGTACGCCTCGGTCCCTCACTCGCTGCGGCCTTGCTGGGTGGCCTTTTTGAGCATCCTGTTGATGGCTTTCCGATTGTCCAAGACGTCCAGGCTGAGAGCTGATCTTCTGCTAGTGTAGTTGTTCCACTCCCTGATACGCGACAGGGGCATCATATATGTGATGCCCACGTTGGGGTAAGGAGAAATGTGGCGATCAGGACCTTGTTCTCTATAACCATTGACGCAGAGCACACCCAGTCACTCGTTCTTTAGGAGATCATGTCATGGACAGGCAATCAGTGCGGCGTATGTGTCTCACCGTATTGGCGCTCGTCTGGCTGGCACTCTCGCCGGAGGAGCCATGCGGTGGTGCAGATGCTCCCTGAGGTGTCATTGACGGTCGATGGCAGGGCCATTCACGATCATGCATCGGTCGTCTCACATCCGACCGTGCGGGAGATTCTGGCAGCGTTCAGTCGTGCCGAAGACGCCGTGCAACAACAAGAGCTGGATCCCCTCCTGCAATTCTACGCGAAGGGCTACAACTATCACGGCTTGAAGCCGGCGGATGTGCGCCGGATCTGGGGCGAAGTCTTCACCCATTACCGTGGCCTGTCGTCCACCCATCTCTTCTCGGAGGTGAAGGTGTTCCGATCGGGGGCTCAGCTGCGTGCGGAAATCACCTGCACCGGCGGGCTGTACGGCACGGAGGCTAAGGGCGGCACGCGGATCACGCTGGATAGCTGGTTCCGCGAGGTTCACTATCTGGTGTATGAGGACGGAGCTTGGCGTTTCCTCGGGAATGCGGGCGCTGTGCCAAGCACAGCGCCGTTCACATCCAGTCCTCACCATCCGCTTTTTTAGTCGCTCAGGCTTGGGAGAAGTCCGACTGCAGCTCTGCCGGTTTGGGATCGGGCCGATCGGCTCAATTCGACGTGGGCCGATTTGGCGGTGAGTTCGAGCGATTCCACCAGGGCTCCGACTTCTTCGAGCTCCGGCTCCATTTCAAACCGCTCTCTCCGGATCTCGCTGCCGGCTTTATTTCGATAGACCAGCTCGTCCGTTTCGAGATCATATTCTGGAATCTCGACGTTCGCCCATCGCTGCACGAAGTAGTGGGCATACAAGGTATAGAGACCGTGGTCCTTACTATTGTGCCGCAGGACATACTCCGGCATGGTCTTCACATCCAGATCGGCATGGTAATGCTGGAGCCACAGGTAATCTCCGAGGATCACCAATTTCATCAACGGGGAATCCGAGTAGAGCTTGAGTTTGACGGCCTTCCCCATGGCCTTCAGCCGTTTGAGGAGTAGGATACTCTGCCGGACCTCTGTCCGGAATTTTTCCAGTGTGAACTCGGGATGGTTGATCGCCTGGATGCGCGCGCTCGCTTCCTGGCTGTAGGGATTCACCAGCATGATTCTGGCCCCCAGGCACTTGTCGAGGACCGAGGACAGACCTCCCACTTGATCCACAAAGGTGCTATGGCCGCTTGACCCGATGACTGAGATCGTTCGGCCTGTGCCCTGCTCTTCCCGGAGTTGCGTAATATGCCGTTGTGCTCCCCGCGTGCGGCGCGGGAAGAATGAGACGAGGCCGGCGCCGGTTGCCACGCTGGCAAGGACCCGGTCCCGCATGCTGCGATGGATGTAGTTGAGGCAGACGATCAACGTCACGGCTACCCCTATTTCCACGGCGATGAGTGAGAGTTTGTCTTGTTCGACGCGAGCCCAGAACGCGAGGAAATGCCTAGCGCCCACCGGGAGCAGGAGCGCAATGCCCGCGCTCAAGGCGACGATGACGATGTGATAGAGACTTCCTGCGGCGTCGCGGAGGAGTGCTCGAACGGTCGACGAAAATTCATAAAACACGGATGCACCTCTTGATAATGTGAGGTCCCCACGAGTCTGTCGGGCTAGCAATGAACGCGAGGGATGAGAACGCCTTCGACGAAATGCTCAGCAGATGCGGACGGCTGCGTGCGGACACAAAAAGATCGCGGAAGACTTCGTGTCTACTGGAGGGCTGCAGCCTCCAAGCACGGAAGGTCTTACGCGATCACCTGTCACCCTACCATGCACCTAATCGGGCATGCAAGGAATGCCGAGAAAGAGGAATGAGTGCCGGCGTTGGGGAGTGGAGCGTATAGCGGAAGAGAAGAGCGTACGGCTGATGGCGTATAGCCCGGACAATGACAATCCTCTGCGTGTTCTCCGGGCATGCTATCAGCCATCCGCTCTTTTCCTTGGACGAACGGCTAGTACTGCAGTGTCGAGGGCTCCCGATGGAACTGCGCCACCGTGGGGCGAACCAGCTCGGCGAAGTCTCGATAGCGGAGCTTTATGGCTCCTGTATGGGTCCCGGCGTCGAAGAAGATGTGCTCATCTTGCGTGAGCAGCTGATCGACAAACACGTCCATGTTGTAGAGATTGCCGAACGGGGGCATCGTCCCCACTTCGCAGTCCGGAAAGAGTTCTGCGAGCTCCTGTTCGGTTGCCAGCCTCACGTGCTTGCTGTCGAGCGCCTCTTCGAGCCGTTTGAAATCTACCCGCCAGGTAGAAGTGACGACCGCCAGCACAAACCGCTGGTCGGCTTTGGCGACCACCACTTTGGCAAACAGGTCGCCGCGCACATGGAGGGCTTCAGCTGTGCTTTGTGCACTGAAGGACGGGTCATGGCTGACCACCTCGTAGGGAATTTTGTGGCTGTCGAGATAGGTTTGGAGTCTTTTAAGGATGGGCATGGTGACCTCCGAGGGTAGAGGGAAAGGGGTGAGATGCGCGTGCGCCTACCGGCGCTCAAGGTAGGAAACGAGCAAGGAGAATGCCATCACTCTCGCGCGGGGATGGAGCAGGTAAATGTGTGATGTGTTGCGTGGTTAGCGGAGGATCACGACAGAGGCAGGCCGAGCCACGGTCAGGTTCCGTAGCAGAATAGGGCAATGGTGCTTGGCGGACTGTCCTGAAATGCTACGTTACTCGTTGCGCGGGAAAGGTGAAACGGCCGAATCTGGAAGCGAACAACATTTCACGAGAGACGTTTCACGAGTTCGGCAGGCGGTTCAAAAAGGCCGTTCAGCAAGGCCGCGGCGAGTGAAGGGCCGAGGCGTACCCTCTGGGGTACGTTGAGGGTCTGAACGATGCGAGAACGAAGCTGGCGGGCTTTTTCAACCGCCTGCCCGCTATGGGAGGCGTTCGCGGCCATGTGGGGTCGTCAGATCCTGGTCGGGACCGAGGGGGACGATACGGGTCGGATTGATGTCGTCGTGAGTGACGTAGTAGTGCCGCTTGATGTGGTCGAAGTTCACGGTGTCGGCGATGCCCTCGGTCTGATAGAGGTCTTTGAGGTAGCCGAAGAGGTTCGGGTAGTCGATGATCCGCCTGAGATTGCATTTGAAATGGCCGTGGTAGACGGCGTCGAAGCGCACCAGGGTGACGAACAAGCGCCAATCGGTTTCGACGAATTGTGAGCCGAAGAGGTAGCGTTGGCGCGCCAGCCTGGCCTCGAGTTGGTCGAGGGCGTCGAAGAGGCGCAAGACGGCCCGTTCATAGGCCTGCTGCGATGTGGCAAATCCCGCGCGATAGACCCCGTCGTTCACGTTCTCGTAGATGAAGGTGTTGAGGTCGTCGATTTCCTTCCTGATGCCGTCTTGATACAGGTCGATCGTGTTCTCGGTGAAGCGGTTGAACTCGCCGTTGAACATGCGCATGAGGTCGTCGTCTGAATTGGTGACGATGCGTTTCGTGACCGTATCCCACAACACGGGCACGGTGAATCGTCCCCGATAGTCAGGATCGGTGGCCTTGTAGGCTTGGCTGAGGAACTGGAATCCGTTGATGGGATCAAGCGAATGGCCCGGCCCTTCGTGGAAGGCCCAGCCCCGCTCGTCGCGGATTGGGTCCACGACCGTCATGCCGATGACGTATTCGAGCTTCTTGAGTTTTCGCACAATGATCGTGCGATGGGCCCAGGGGCAGGCTAGGGAGACATAGAGGTGGTAGCGACCGCTCGCAGCTTGGTAGCCGGAGTTCCCGTTCGCGGTCACCCAGTTTTTGAAAATATCCGGCTGCCTGGTAAAGGCGCCTTCGACGCTTTGCTCGTCCTGAAATTGTGCCTTGATGGTCATGGTGAGCTCCTACTCTCACTACCGTACCACAATCCTGGGGGGATGGGATGGAGGCTGATGATCTTCTGTGCTCGCGCAACGCGCGGCCTGGGAAGGCCCTCGTTGGACGCGCGCAGTGGAAGATCAATCAGCCCCCATCCCTAGAGGAAACGAGCGAGCGTGGAAGGACTATCTGCAACCTCGCTCTACGGGCGCAGTAGGATCAGTGCGGGTGGCTTTTCTGGAAAATGGAACGATAAGCTCGGCGGGGAGATCGCGCGATCGGCTCGTTAGAGGGCAGGATCAAAGTGATCGTGAGTTATAGAGAAGTCTTCTATAACTCATGAATAAGGCGCCCGAGCAACGCGCGGTATTGCCTTTTGAATGTCAGGTCTCTACGCTAGAACCCTCCTGAGTTGAGCGGGCACTCGTCTAGAGCCGAGTTGAGAATCGGATGAGCATTGATGAGATAAAACGACTGATTCGCGAAGGCCGATATGAGGTCAGTATTCATGCCCAGCAAGAGCGGTTGGAGGATGACCTGGATATCGTAGAGGTTGAGTCGGCGGTGATCCAGGGGGATCTCATCGAAGATTATCCAACAGATCCCCGCGGTCCAAGTTGTCTCGTCGGTGGCCTTGCTGGAGCGAAACCGATTCATGTTGTGCTAGGATGGACCAGAGTAAAAAACCAATCAGAACCCATGCTTAGGGTGATCACTGTGTATATTCCGCGACCTCCAAAATGGATGGACCTTCGAACAAGAGGAGTCAAGCCATGAGGACTTATGCAGATTGCACATTTTGTGGCGGTGAGGTGGAGGAGCGGCGCATCAGTTATGACTATCGCCGTCGTGACCACTTACTGGTGCTGCAAAATGTGCCGGCGGGGGTGTGCCTGCAGTGTGGCGAGAAATATTTTACCCCAGATGTTCTGAAGAGGATGGATCTCAGCTTTCACAACATTTTTGAGCGAGATCAACAGCCCGATCAGGTCTTAGATGTGCCCGCCGTCAACTTTTGAAGCACTGTGCCCGTTGTTTCCCCGATGTTGCCTTCCAAACACCAGCAGAGACAATCCCCGCTTGAGTAAATAGATTTTCCTTTCGGATGACACCCGCGTTGGTCCTTTAATCCCGGAGCAGGGATGGGATGGGGCCTGATGATCTTCTGTGCTCGCGCAACGCGTGGCCTGGGAAGGTGAGGCGTACTGGTGTGAGGAGCTTTTTGTTCCCGGAGCGCGCGCCCTCAGAAGGATGGGATGGGCGGCCTGGTCGTCCTCCTGCTCGCGGAACGCGCACGCTCAGAAGGTGCTCGTTCGACGCGCGCATTCGAGGATCGACCAGGCTGCCCCGCGAAGAGATAGGCAAGCAAGCTTGGAAGGGGAGGGAGGGGCCAGGTGCCCTTCTTGCTCGCAGAACGCGCACGATGAAACGGTGCTCGTCCGATGCGCGCAGTAAAGGGCAGCTTCGGCCATTCCCCTTAAGAGAAGATAGACAAGCTTGGAAGGATTAAGTGATTGGATGCTCTTCGATGCGTGTATATGTAGATGGACTGGGGCAATCCTGAAAAAGTAGAATATTCCCGTATTCTCCACTGCATCCTCTTTCTCGTGTGCTGCTATGCCGAAAAAAGAACCCAGAAAGCTAGCCCAACGGCTTGGCAGCATCCTTTTTTGGCCGAGTGATACGACAAAGATATTAGAGACACTTCCTGTCTCTCAGCAAGACCGAGAATTCGCCATAGTTCGAAAATTCATTGGCGCCATGGCGCATTTTGAGTGCCGTGTTCTCTCTCCGCCAATGCCTGGGGAGGAGCCTGCAGATTGTCTGACGCAGGAAGGCACCCAAAGAGTCGGCATCCAGGTTACTGATGTCGTGAAATCAGAGCATGCTCATAGGCGAGGCACCCAAGACAAATTCGCAGGACGTGTTCGTGAATTACTCTCGAGTCGCTATTCGGAATTTAATGGCCTGTCAGTAACTCTATACCATCGGGCGCCGGAACCTCTTCCTTCTGTGAACAGTAAAGAGGGCGCGCGGCTTGCTCAGTTGGTTGCGGATAAGTTGCGTGCTTGCATCATCGAGCTAAGGAGTTGGGGGCTCAGACAGCGAGCAGTGTATCGGTGGTCAGAAGGGCCAGATCATCAGTACGTGGTCGCGCTTATTCAAAGACATGCCAAGACCGATTCGGGCAAGAGCGCCACGCTCGAGTTTTCAGGAAACTTTTCACATTTGGACGCCCACCTAGTGCTCACACAAGCAATCGAAAAGAAACTGGCCAAGAGTTATTCTTCATTTTCGAATGGACAGTTCTGGTTGCTGGTATACGGTGATGAACCCTTTCTTGTCGAGGATGAAGCAGTCGATCATACGAGGTCTTTCCTCCAATCACGCAAGCATCCATTTGACGAGATTTGGGGCTTCTTCCCATATGCCGCCCAAGAGCTTGGCTTCCCCCGAAAGGTTTGGCCATAGGGCAGATCTCTCGACAGCTACTTCTGTTGATCATATTTGCCATGTCGGAGCATTCCGAGTGTTTGGTCTTGCTATTCAGATGATTGATGGTTGGTTCTTGTAACTCAGCATCACGCGGGGAGAAAATGCGTGCTCTCGTTTTGCGGCGCGCAGCCTTCATCAGCTTGAAATACCGGCATCTCCTGCTTCTTCTGGTTGACACTTGCCACGCTAGAACGTAGCCTCTCTCCGTTTCTGCTTCAGCCCGAGATTATTAACTGGTAGATACCGGTGGGTATGGATTGGTTATTGCTGCTTGGCTTGGTGGTGCTTCTCGTTGTCGGGGCTACTGCTGCGTTTTATGTGTATGGGTTTGTGATCCGGACGCGGGAGGAGTTCCGCGCGGCGCAACCGGATCTCCGGATCACCAACATGTCGGCGATGAGTTCAGGGAATGTGCTGACCATCTACCCGGAACTCGAGAATGTGGGTGGAGGGGTAGCGTACGATTGCCTGCTGCACATGGGTGGGTGGGAAGGTCATTTCGCGGTGAAGAAAGTCTATCCTCGTGGTCCGCGCTATCAGAAACATGTGGCCTCGATCGTCTTGGGCCCGGACGCGCCGGTTCGCGCCAAGGTCATTAACAATGGCTATATCCGGCTACGGTATCTCGACCGCTGGGGGCTCAAGTACGATTGTTGGTACCAAGTGACCCAAGTGAAAAACGAGGGTGAGGCTGCTCTCTACAACATTCAAGTCGACTTGGAACATCCTCAATTGAATGACCCACACCCATCGCTCTGGGAGATGCGGAAGTTTCTTCGTACTGTACCTTTGTACGACTGACCTGGACGCCTCGTTCGCCTGAATTGGCGGCGACGTCTCTCCCCGCGCGCTGCTGCTCATTCCGGTGAGCAGTAATTGCTTGCAGAGTATGAATAGTAATGAGATCAACCAATTGTTCTGGATGAAATCAGGGGTGCCAAGCTCAATGCTCGACACCCCTGACTTTGCCACGATCCGCAGGTTGAACTACTACAATTACTTGATCGGGAGCTTCACGCTGATCGCGCCTCCGAGATCCCCTTCGTTGGCGCCCTCTTTCTTATAGCCGGAGATATCCGTTTCGCCCTTCGGCCCCCCGTGACAACCCATGCAGCCTTTTCCATAATAGAGCGGTAACATGACCCGCACGGCTTTTCCGCCCTCGACTGTCTCGCTCATGGCCTTGTCGCCCTGTCGGGGATAGGCGGCATCGGCGAGTTTCGCAAGGAGGCCGGCCTCAAACTCGTCTGCTTTGTTCTTGGGATTCCGCAACAGGCCATCTTGCGTCGTTTGCTTGAGATACACCCCCGTCTTGGCGCTGAACTCCGCCGCGGCCTGCGTGCCGAAGTGTGCCGGTGTGAAACCTTTATAGCCGACTCCTGATTTATTGATGCTCGCCTGATTGTCCGCCACCGTCTTTTTGGACGCCGCCACAAGTTCTGGCAACAGGCTCTTTGCGGTTTCTGGCACAG